>CAVAXH010000032.1:0-19538 GCA_963592505.1 Bacteroidaceae bacterium | reverse complement strand
GCCCTGAAGCAGGCTGTTTCGAAGGGTTATTGCGAGTGGAAGGACATTAAAGTTATAGGAGAATAATCATCATGGCAAAGAAAGCTAAGGGTAATAGAGTGCAGGTTATTCTGGAGTGCACCGAGATGAAAAACTCTGGTCTGCCCGGAACAAGCCGTTACGTCACCACTAAGAATCGCAAGAACACTCCCGAGCGTCTGGAACTCAAGAAGTACAACCCTCTCTTGAAGAAGATGACGGTTCACAAGGAGATTAAGTAATCCGTTTGATTAGTTTATATTTAAAGTAACACACTATGGCAAAGAAAGCGGTCGCTACCCTCCACGAAGGTTCATCGGATGGTCGCGCATACACAAAGGTCATCAAGATGGTGAAGAGCCCCAAGACCGGTGCTTACGTCTTCGATGAGCGCATGGTCCCTAACGAGGCTGTTAAGGATTTCTTCAAGAAGTAAAAAGCTCTTGACTCACAAAATATAATGTCGCAAGGTTTATGCCCTGCGACATTTTTTTTAGTTTCATATAGCATGCAGGTAGCCTAACCTGCATAATTCGGTTCTTCCGTTAAATGCGGAGATGCTTGTTGTATGGGAAGCAGCCTGTGAATCATTCAGCCTAAGCCGCTTCCGTCCGACTAAAACATAACGCAACTTTGCGGATTGGAGGCTTATATGGAAATCTCGCCGGCAATGGATTCGTTCATCATCTTGCGGATGATGTTCGTGTCGTTGTAGCATGCCTGCAGATACATCAGCTTGGTGGTAGCGGCCTCCACCGTGGAGTCGTAGCCCGACACCACCCCTATGTCTTGCAACTGGTAACCGGTGCCGTAGCGTTTCATCTCCACGGTGCCGGCCACACACTGGCTGATGTTCACGATGACGGCACCCCGGTCGGCAGCCTTTTTCAGTTGTCGTAGAAACCAGGGCTGCTGGGGAGCATTGCCGCTGCCGAAAGTCCGCAACACAATGCTCCGCAGATTCTCGATGCCAAGGATCTCGCTGATGATGTACTCCTGAATGCCGGGGAAGAGGCTCAGCACCACCACATTGCTGTCCATGGCCAAGTGGGGCGACAGAGGCTTGCTGAAGTCGGGGGTGAGCACGTGGTGAGAGTGGAACGTGAAGTTGACACCGGCATCGCACAGGTGCGGATAGTTGAACGATTCGAAGGCATAGAACCCGTCGGCGTTGATCTTTGTGGAGCGGTTGCCGCGCAGCAGGCGGCCGCTGAAGTAGATGCACACCTCGGGAATCATAGCGTTGCCGTCCTCGTTCTTGATGGATGCCAGCTCGATGCTGGTCACCAGGTTCTCCTTTCCGTCGGTGCGCAGCTGGCCGATGGGCAACTGCGATCCGGTGAGGATGACTGGTTTGGTGAGGTTGCCAAGCATGAACGACAGCGCCGATGCCGTGTAGGCCATCGTGTCGGTGCCGTGCAGGATGACGAATCCGTCATAGTTGTTATAGTTGCGCGAGATGATGCGCACCAGAAAGGCCCATCGCTCGGGCGATATGTCGCTCGAGTCTATTGGCGGCGTGAACTGGTAGACGTCGATGTGTGTCTTGATTTGCCTAAACTCGGGCATGGAGTCTACAAGGTGGTTGAAATCAAGCGGTTCCAGCGCTCCTGTCTGATGGTTGTGCCCCATGCCTATGGTGCCTCCAGTGTAAATCAGCAATACTTTATTCATCGGCTTACTATATTTTGTGCAAAATTAGCTTAAAAGACTTTATATTCCAAAGATTTGTGCTATTTTTGCATCAACAAATCAAAAACCAACAAACTTATTACATAGGATGAAAGCATTTATGGACGAAAATTTCCTGCTTGAGACCGCCACGGCGCAGGACCTTTATCATAACCACGCAGCCAAGCAGCCTATCATTGATTACCATTGTCATCTGGTGCCGCAGATGGTGGCCGACGACCACCAGTTTCGCAGCATCACGGAGCTGTGGCTGGGAGGCGACCATTACAAGTGGCGCGCCATGCGCACCAACGGCGTGCCCGAGAAGTACTGCACGGGTAGCGACACCTCCGACTGGGAGAAGTTTGAGAAATGGGCCGAGACCGTGCCCTACACCTTCCGCAACCCCCTGTATCACTGGACACACCTGGAGCTGAAGACCGCTTTCGGCATCGACAAACTGTTGTCGCCCGCCACGGCCCGCGAGATCTATGACGAGTGTAACGAGAAGCTGAAACAGCCCGAGTATAGCGCCCGCGGACTGATGCGCCGCTATCATGTGGAGTGTGTGTGCACCACCGACGACCCCGTCGATGACCTGCGCTGGCATAAGGCCACACGCGACAGCGGGTTTGAGGTGAAGATGATACCCGCCTGGCGCCCCGACAAGGCGATGAACATCGAAAAGCCCGACTTTTCCGACTATATGAACCAGCTGGCCGATGTCAGCGGCGTCAACATCCATTCGTTTGCCGACATGGTCGACGCATTGCAGAAGCGCCACGACTTCTTTGCTGCCAACGGCTGCAAGCTGTCTGACCACGGACTGGAGGAATTCTACGACGAGCCTTACACCGACTCGCAGATCGAGACCATCTTTGAGAAAGCCCTGCGCGGCTTGCAGTTGTCGGCGCTGGAGGTGCGACAGTACAAACATGCCTTCCTGCGCGTGTGCGGCGAGATGGACCACGATGCCGACTGGACACAGCAATACCACTATGGTGCCATCCGCGACAACAATGCGCAGATGTACCGCGCGCTCGGCCCCGACACGGGCTTCGACTCGATAGGCGAGTTCAACACGGCACGGGCCATGAGCCGTTTCCTCAACGAGCTCAACGAGGAGGGCAAGCTGACCCGCACCATACTCTATACGCTCAACCCGTGTGCCAACGAGATGATTGCCACCATGCTCGGCAACTTCCAGGATGGGGAGACCCCGGGCAAGATGCAGTTTGGCTCAGGATGGTGGTTCAACGACCAGCTCGACGGCATGACACGCCAGATGAACGCCCTGTCGGTGCTCGGACTGCTCTCGCGCTTCGTGGGTATGCTCACCGACAGCCGCTCGTTCCTCAGCTATCCGCGCCACGAGTATTTCCGCCGGCTGCTTTGCAATCTGCTGGGCAACGATGTAGAGAAAGGTCTGCTCCCCAACGACCACGACATCTTGGCCCGCATGGTGGAGGACATCTCCTACAACAATGCGCGCCACTATTTCAAGTTCTATTGATAAAGGCGCACGGATACACATGAGCGAGGATTTTTTCATTCATTTGCTTGTGGCATTCGAAAATATATCGTAATTTTGCAGAAAGAATTAAGACGCTAACAGTCGCTTTGATATGAAGAAAATACTTCTCCCCCTCATCTTGATGATGATGGTTGTCCTGATGGGCGGATGTTCGGGATCTAAGAAAGTCGCTTATTTCCAAAACATCGACACACTGAGTCTGGCTGCCTCACGCGGCCTTTATGATGCCACCATCATGCCTAAGGACATGCTGACCATCACAGTGAACACCACCAATCCGGCTGCCTCAGCCCCGTTCAACCTGTCGGTTGGCAACACTGTCGGCGCCAGCGGCGAGCTGTCGTCTGGCGGAAGCGGGTCGTTGCAGGGATATCTGGTGGACAACGACGGTAACATCAATTTCCCCGTTGTGGGATCGCTCCATGTGAGCGGCCTTACCAAGACAGCCTGCGAAAACCTGGTCAAGGAGAAGATCAAGCCCTATCTCTCCGACAAAGAGAACGCCATCGTGACGGTACGGATGGCCAGCTACCGTGTGACGGTGACCGGTGAGGTCAACTCGCCGGGTGTGAAGCCTGTCACCACCGAGAAGATGAGCATCATTGAAGCCATTGCCCAGGCTGGCGACCTCACTATCTATGGCAAGCGCGACAATGTGCTGCTCATCCGCGAGGATGCCACCGGCGAAAAGCATGCACACCGCCTCAACCTCAACGATGCCAGCATCATCAATTCACCTTACTATTATCTCCAGCAAAACGACATCGTCTATGTGGAGCCAAACTCCGTGAAGGCCAAGAACTCGTCGATCGGCAGCAGCACCACGCTCTGGTTCTCGCTCGTCGGCATAGTTACATCCCTTGCTTCGTTGGTAATCAACATATTAAGGTAATTGGCTAAAGAAGATAAACAGCAGATATGATATAAGAGATTGAAATATAAAGAAAATTTCCCCGGTTGGAGTTTCTTGGTATTTCAATCTTTTTTTATACCCCAGCACACGTCATTCGATATTGTATTATGGATAAGAACATTCACGAAGATTGCGGAGTGGCTATGATAAGGCTGCTGAAGCCGCTCAGTTATTATCAGCAGAAATACGGCACCTGGATGTATGGGCTCAACAAACTTTATCTTATGATGGAGAAAGAGCACAACCGTGGACAGGAAGGAGCTGGCATGGCCTCGGTGAAACTGCATACGCAGCCCGGACACGAATACATGTTTCGTGAGCGTGCCGAAGGCTCTGCTGCCATCACCGAGATTATGGGGACTGCCAGAAAGCAGATCGACGAGGCGCAGAAGACCTGCGGCGACTGCAGCGAGTCCGACTATCAGGACATGCCCTTTGCTGGCGAACTCTATATGGGCCATCTGCGCTATTCCACTACAGGCAAGAGCGGTCTGAAATATGTCCATCCGTTTCTGCGCCGCAACAACTGGAAAGCCAAGAACCTCTGTCTCTGCGGCAACTACAACATGACCAATGTGGAAGACGTCTTCGCCAAACTGACCCGCCAGGGCCAGAGCCCGCGCATCTACAGCGACAGTTACATCATGATGGAGGCGATGGGGCACAGACTCGACCGCGAGGTGGAGCGCTGCTTTGTGGAGGCCCAGCAGCAGGGGCTCGAAGACCAGGCCATCACTGAGTATATCGACCAACATGTGCAGATGGAGAATGTGCTGGAAAGCACCATGACCGACTTCGACGGCGGATATGTGGTGTGCGGCCTGACTGGCAGCGGAGAGATGTTCTCGATGCGCGACCCGTGGGGCATCCGTCCGGCTTTCTACTATAAGAATGACGAGATCGTCATCCTGGCGTCGGAGCGCCCTGTGCTACAGACCACTTTCGACCTCGAGTATGAAGACATACTGGAGCTGCAGCCTGGCTGTGCCCTGCTGGTGCGTGCCAATGGTGAGACGGTGGTGAAGCGCATCATCGAGCAGAAAGGCGACTCTGCCTGTTCGTTCGAGCGCATCTATTTCTCGAGAGGCTCCGACCAGGATATCTACCGTGAGCGCAAGAAACTGGGCGAGCAGCTCACCCCCCAAGTGCTTGAGGCTGTGGATTACGACATAGAACACACCGTCTTCTCCTTCATTCCCAACACGGCCGAAGTGGCGTTCTACGGACTGCTGCAAGGTTTCAAACACTACGTGAATGAGCAGAAGATAAAGCGGATAGAGGCTTTGGGACACATTCCCACCCGTGAGGAACTTGAAGACATCCTCAGCGAGTATGTGCGCTCGGAGAAGGTGGCGTGGAAAGACATCAAGCTGCGCACGTTCATCACCGAAGGCACTGCGCGCAACGATCTGGCCGCTCATGTCTACGACATCGCCTACGGAAGCCTGCAGCCTTATGTGGACAACCTGGTCATCATCGACGACAGCATCGTGCGTGGCACCACGCTGAAAGAGAGCATCCTGCACATCCTCGACCGTCTGCACCCCAAGAAGATCGTTATGGTGAGCTCGGCCCCGCAGATACGCTACCCCGACTACTATGGCATCGACATGGCCCGTCTGGAAGAGTTCTGCGTGTTCCAGGCCACGGTGGCTCTGCTTAAGGAGCGACATCTCGAACACGTGATACGCGACACATACGAGGCTTGCAAGGCGGAGCTCCAGAAGCCTGTCGGCGAGATGCGCAACTGCGTGCGTGACGTCTACGCGCTGTTCACCGTCGGTGAGATAAACCGGAAGATTGCAGACATGCTGCGTCCTGAAGGTATGACCACCCCGATCGAGATCGTTTTCCAAAGCATCGAAGGCTTGCACTCGGCCATTCCCCACCACAAGGGCGACTGGTATTTCACAGGCCATTTCCCCACGCCAGGCGGCACGCGCCTGTGCAACCAGGCTTTTGTCAACTACGTGGAGAAAGTGTGGAAATAAGATGTGTTTCCCCCTGCTTGTGCAAGCACACGAGGGCACATAAACGGCAATATAAACGAAATATAGAAAAACAGTTAAACAACGATAGAAGATGAAGAATGTAACCTTGGTATTATCAGACGGGACGCGCTTCCACGGCAAATCGTTTGGTTATGAGAAACCTGTTGCAGGTGAAGTGGTGTTCAACACGGCAATGATGGGATACCCCGAGTCGCTGACCGACCCGTCGTATGCCGGCCAGATCCTTACGTTCACCTTCCCCCTGGTGGGCAACTATGGTGTGCCGCCTTTCACCTTTGAGGCCAACACACTGCCCACATTCATGGAGAGTGACAAGATCTATGTGGCTGGCATGATCTGCGCCGACTACAGTGAGGAGTATTGCCACTGGAATGCGGTGGAGAGCCTGGCCGACTGGCTCAAGCGCGAACACATACCCGGCATCACCGGCATTGACACGCGCGAACTCACCAAAGTGCTCCGCGAGCATGGCGTGATGATGGGTAAAATCATCTTCGACGACGATCCGGAGGTGCCCGAGGCCGACTATGAGGGTGTCAACTTCGTAGACAAGGTGTCGTGCAAGGAGGTCATCCGTTACAACGAGGGTGCCGGCAAGAAAGTGGTGCTCGTCGACTGTGGCGTGAAGGCCAACATCATACGCTGCCTCATAGAGCGTGGCGTGGAGGTCATCCGTGTGCCCTGGAACTACGACTATACGGGCATGGACTATGACGGCCTCTTCCTGGGCAACGGTCCTGGCGACCCCGATACGTGCCAGGATGCGGTGGACATCATCAGAAAGCAGATGAGCATGAGCCGCAAGCCTATCTGCGGCATCTGCATGGGTAACCAGCTGCTGGGCAAAGCCGCCGGGGCCACCATCTACAAGTTGAAGTATGGTCACCGCAGCCACAACCAGCCCGTCAGACTGGTGGGCACCGACAAGTGCTACATCACATCGCAGAACCACGGCTATGCGGTGGACGGCAAGACGCTGGGCAACGAGTGGACAGAGCTGTTTGTCAACATGAACGACGGCAGCAACGAGGGTATCCGCCACAAGACCAACCCTTGGTTCACCTCACAGTTCCATCCGGAGGCATGCAGCGGCCCTGTCGACACGATGTTCATGTTCGACAAGTTTATTGAGGAATTGAATGCTTGAGCAATTAACGACGTAATTACAGACATCTCATGAAAGATACCAGTATAAAGAAAGTCCTCCTCCTCGGTTCCGGTGCCCTGAAGATCGGTGAGGCAGGCGAATTTGACTATTCGGGCTCGCAAGCCTTGAAGGCCCTGCGCGAAGAGGGCGTGGAGACGGTCCTCATCAATCCTAACATTGCCACCGTGCAGACCTCGGAGGGCGTGGCCGACCACATCTATTACCTGCCCGTGCAACCCTATTTCGTGGAGCGCGTCATCCAGAAGGAACAGCCCGACGGCATACTGCTGAGCTTCGGCGGCCAGACAGCACTCAACTGCGGTGTGCAGCTCTATGAGCAGGGCATACTCGAGAAGTATGGGGTGAAGGTGCTCGGAACCCCCGTGCAGGCCATTATGGACACGGAGGATCGCGAGCTCTTTGTGGAGAAGCTCGATGAGATCAGTGTGAAGACCATCAAGAGCGAAGCCTGCGAGGACATGCAGCAGGCACTGAAGGCTGCCCGCGACCTGGGCTACCCCGTCATCGTGCGTGCAGCCTATGCACTGGGTGGTCTCGGATCGGGCTTTGCCAACAACGATGCCGAACTGCAGAAGATCTGTGAGAAGGCATTCTCGTTCTCGCCCCAGGTGCTGGTCGAAAAGAGCCTGAAGGGATGGAAGGAGATTGAGTATGAGGTGGTGCGCGACCGCTACGACAACTGCATCACGGTGTGTAACATGGAGAACTTCGACCCGCTGGGCATCCACACCGGCGAGAGCATCGTCATTGCTCCGTCGCAGACGCTCACCAACAGCGAGTATCACAAGTTGCGCGACCTGTCGATCAAGATTGTGCGCCACATCGGCATCGTGGGAGAGTGTAACGTGCAGTATGCTTTCGATCCCAACAGCGAGGACTATCGTGTCATTGAGGTCAATGCACGTCTGAGCCGCAGCTCGGCGCTGGCCTCCAAGGCCACCGGCTATCCGCTGGCTTTTGTGGCTGCCAAGCTGGGCATGGGCTACGGCCTGTTCGAACTGAAGAACTCGGTGACGAAGACCACCAGCGCCTTCTTTGAGCCGGCCCTCGACTATGTGGTCTGCAAGATCCCGCGCTGGGACCTGAGCAAGTTCCGTGGCGTCGACAAGGAACTGGGCTCTTCGATGAAGAGTGTGGGTGAGGTGATGGCCATCGGCCGCAATTTTGAGGAGGCCATCCAGAAAGGTCTCCGCATGATAGGCCAGGGCATGCACGGCTATGTGGAGAACAAGGAACTGGAGATACCCAATATCGACGAGGCGCTCTGCGAACCCACCGACAAGCGCATCTTTGTCATCTCGAAGGCTATGCACAAGGGCTACACCATCGACCAGATACACGAGCTGACAAAGATCGACAAGTGGTTCCTCTATAAGCTGAAGCATATCATCGACATCGACGAACAGCTGAAGCAGAAAAACATCAACACGGTGGACCGCGACCTGCTGCGCGAGGCCAAGGTCTACGGCTTTACCGACTTCCAGATAGCACGCGCCATCGGGCTCGAGAGCGAGATGGGCAACATGTACAAGGCCATGCTGGTGGTGCGCCGCCAGCGCAAGTCGTTTGGCATTCTGCCTGTGGTGAAGCAGATCGACACGCTGGCAGCCGAGTATCCGGCACAGACCAACTATCTCTATGTCACCTATGCCGGTGTGCAGAGCGACATCTCGTTCAGCAACGACCGCCGCTCGGTCATCGTGCTCGGATCGGGTGCTTACCGCATCGGCTCGTCGGTGGAGTTCGACTGGTGTGGCGTGCAGGCTCTCAACACCATACGCAAGCAAGGCTATCGCAGCGTGATGATCAACTACAATCCGGAGACGGTGTCGACCGACTACGACATGTGCGACCGCTTGTATTTTGATGAGCTGACCTTCGAACGTGTGATGGACATCATCGAGCTGGAGAACCCGCATGGCGTCATCGTGTCGACCGGTGGTCAGATACCCAACAACCTGGCTATGCATCTCGATGCCGAGAATGTGCCTATCCTGGGCACATCGGCCAAGGATATCGACAATGCCGAGGACCGTGCGAAGTTCTCAAGCATGCTGACACGCAACGGCATCAACCAACCCGAGTGGAGCGCACTGACGAGCATGCAGGACATCGACGCCTTCGTGGATCGTGTCGGCTTCCCTGTGCTGGTGCGTCCTAGTTATGTGCTGTCGGGTGCGGCAATGAACATCTGTTCGAACAAGGAGGAGCTGGAGCGTTTCCTGCAGCTGGCCGCCAACGTCAGCGAGGACCATCCGGTGGTGGTGTCGAAGTTTATCGAGAATGCCAAGGAGATAGAGTTCGACGCTGTGGCACGCAATGGCGAGGTGCTGGCTTATGCCATCTCTGAGCACATCGAGTTTGCAGGCGTCCACTCGGGCGACGCTACCATCCAGTTCCCGCCCCAGAAACTGTATGTGGAGACGGTTCGCCGCATCAAGCGTGTGGCCCGCAAGATAGCTGAGGAACTGCACATCTCGGGTCCGTTCAACTGCCAGTTTATGGCTCGCGAGAACGACATCCTGGTCATCGAATGCAACCTCCGTGCCAGCCGCTCGTTCCCGTTTGTCAGCAAGGTGCTCAAGCTCAACCTCATCGACCTGGCCACAAAGGTTATGCTGGGTGTGCCGGTGGAGAAGCCCAGCAAGAACCTGTTTGACCTCGACTATGTGGGCATCAAGGCTTCGCAGTTCAGTTTCAATCGTCTGCAGAAGGCCGACCCTGTGCTGGGTGTCGACATGAGTTCAACGGGCGAGGTGGGCTGTCTGGGCGACGACACCAACCAGGCGCTGCTGCAGAGCATGCTCTCCGTGGGCCATCGCATCCCCAAGCACACCGTGCTGCTGTCTACCGGCGGTGCCAAGCAGAAGGCTGAGATGCTCGATGCTGCCAAAGAACTGTTGGCACACGGCTATGAGATCTATGCCACAGGTGGCACGAGCAAGTATCTCACAGAGAACAACATTCCCAACACCAAGGTCTACTGGCCTTCTGATGAGGGACAGGTGCCGCAGGCTATGGACCTGCTCCACGAGAAGAAGATCGATATGGTGGTGAACATCCCGAAGGATCTCACGCCTCGCGAGCTGACCAACGGCTACAAGATTCGCCGTGCAGCTGTCGACCTGAACGTGCCTCTTATCACCAACAGCCGTCTGGCTTCGGCGTTCATACACGCCTTCTGTACGCTCGACCTCGAGAATGTCGAGGTGAAGTCGTGGGAGGAATATTAAGCATGTCTTTCCTCTGGGGTGGGGCATAAACACCACCCCAGGGTGACGGACAAAAAAGATCTTGATGCGGAAGACATCAAGATATAGGAAAATCCACCTCTGTGCCTGTGGCCGTCGCTATGCGGTTGTTGGCACGGAGGTGGATTTTCTGTTTTGACCTATACGTCTCCGTTTTTTTGTTTGCGTCGTGAGAGCATCACCAGTGGCGGAACAGCTCGAAGCCGAAGGTGGCGCCGATGGTGCGGTTGCCCTGTCCGTTGCTGACGAAGAGTCCGAGCGACATCAGGCGGCAGGTGAAGCCGTAGCCCACCTCGATGTAGGGATGCACATTGCGGGTGTCGAGCGCCGAGACGTACACGCGTTCCATCTCCACATAGTGTCCCACCAGGGGCAGCCAGCTCAGCAACAGGAGCGGACTCTCGTAGGAGACGTTGGCACGGATATAGTAGTCTGACGTGTTGTAGGTGTCGCCTCGCAGCAGTTCAAACTCCTGGTTGCGGTTGTCGTTCCATCCGCCCGGCAGGTTGTTCTCCCTGAAGTTCTCGTAGTTGAGGAAGCAGGCATCGTGGTCTTTGTTGGTGTAGAAGCCTGTGCCGACACGCAGCTTCCACGACTGCAACTGGTTGATGCGGTGCACATAGTCGGCATTGATCTCCCATCGCTCATAGCCGGTATTGGCATCTCCAATGCCTTTGATGCCACGGTCGTAGTCGACGGTGAAGATGGGGCCGGCCCATCCCGCAGGCCGGAATTGCAGTTCTGCCAAAGGGGCCAGCGAGGTGTAGGTCTTTCGCCATCCCAGTTGGTCGAACTCTTGCTTGTAGACTGCCGATTTGCGTTGGAAGAGTGTTCCGAGCTGAAAACTCCAGTGGTCAGAGATGTCATAGTTGAAGACAGCCCTCACTTCGTTTTGTTTGAATTCGTTGAGCCGGTCATAGCCAGAGAGCATGCTGTCGGGATATTGCTGTTCGATGCGTCGCCTGACCGATGCGTTGAGGATATGGTCGCCGTTGTTCCATTCGAGCTTGACGTATCCGTTGCGCCGTTTGTTGAAATAGAAGTAGAGCGGCAGTCGGAAGAAAAACTGATGTTGGCGGAAGGCGTATCCAGCCTTTAGCCGCATCGACAGTTCGGTGTTGGACGTAAACAGGTAACTGGCTCGTATGTCAAACTTATAGGTGATGCCCCGCCGGTGGTTATATCCCATATAGAGCGGGTTGAGCACAGGGTTGAGGCGAACGTATCCCTGATTGTTCATGCCGAAATGCGTCTTCACGCGGTTGAAGACATTGTCGCCCACCACATCCCACAGCACATCCTTGTAGAAGTTGCGTGCTTTCTGCGCATTGGGGTTGGCCAGGGCAATCGAATCGCTGGCGTGCAGGCTCTTGAGCGCACGGTCGTAGACAGACAGCTCGTCGGCAGAGAGCGCTTCGGGCCTCAGCCGGCTCATCTGGTCGTAGCGGCTGCAGAGGTCGGCCGCAGGCTTCCGGTGTGTGGAGTCGGTGTGCGACAGGCATGTAGAGTCGTTGCCGGCTGGTGGCTGCGCCATTCCGTATCGGGCCACATATCTGCCGGTCACCTTGCTTCTGAGAAATCGGAATCGGATGTCCACCTCGCATCGTGCAGGGATGAGCGGTGTGGCTGATGTCCGTCCCATATCGATGTGCATTTTGAAGTTGGTCATATCGTATTCGCCCGTAAGGTCACACGAGGTGATGCGTCCGCTGAGCGAGTCGACGATGGCCGTGCCGATAACCAGTTGGGTGTTGTTGCGTTTAGGGGTGATGGTCAGCAGCATCTGTCCTCCTGCCAGTTGGCTGGTGCGATATTTGTAGAACTTCCGGTTGGCGGGGTGGAAGGGCGAGATGATGGTGTTTTCGATGATGGTCTCGCTGTAGATGTTGGGCGTGAGGTAGCGATGCATCACGCTGAAGGCCGCGTGCTGTTTGGGAATGGTGGAGAGACTGATGATGTTTTGGCTCTCATAGTGGTCTTGGTCCTTGTGGCAGATCATGTCGTAGGTCTCTCCCACAAAGGAGCGCTCCTGCCTTCTTGCGATGGCGTAGACCGACGGCACCAACATCAGGGTGGGGTTCTTGCGGTCGATGTGCAAGCGAAACTTGGTGTAGGCGTAGCTCGTGTCGGGGCTTGCGGCGGTGTCGGCGTATGCCGCATAACTGTAGATGCGCTGGAGCAGGTTGTGGGCCGACTGCGCCTGTGCGTTGAGGCACATCACCACCGTTGCCGCAAGGAGCAGCATGGCGGTCCTTGCGGTGAGCCGGGGTGAGGTGCCCGTTGTCGGGTCATTGCAGCGTGTCAGAGTCACATCATTCTGTTTTTTTGCTTCAGTGATCCAACTCGTCGAGCTCGAGCCAGCGCATCTCCTTTTCGTCGAGCGCTTCGTTGACGATTGGCAGCCGCTTGCTCTTCTCGGTAATCTCGTCCACGGAGAGCGTGCCGCTGCTGAGCGCTGCTTCGATGTCGGCCTTCTCCTGTTCGAGGGCTTTAATGTCCTTCTCCAGTTGCTCGTATTCGCGCTTCTCCTTGTACGACATGCGACGCCGGTCGTCGTGGTGATAGTCTTTTTTCTTTGCGGCCTTGTCGCTGTTGGCAGTCTGCGGCGTTGGGGTGTCTTTCGGCTTGAGGGCTTTCCATTCGCGGTACTGCGTATAGTTGCCGGGGAAGTCGTCGATCTTGCCGTCGCCCTGAAACACCAGCAGGTGGTCCACCACTTTGTCCATAAAGTAGCGGTCGTGGCTGATGATGATGACACATCCCGGGAAGTCCTGCAGATACTCCTCGAGCACCTGCAGGGTCTGTATGTCGAGGTCGTTGGTCGGCTCGTCGAGCACCAGAAAGTTGGGGTTGCGCATGAGCACAGTGCAGAGGTAGAGCTTGCGCCGTTCGCCTCCGCTAAGCTTGTAGACGAAGTTGTGCTGCTCTTCGGGGGTGATCATGAAGTGGTTGAGAAACTGCGATGCCGTCATCTTCCGTCCGCCTCCGAGGTCTATGTATTCGGCAATGTCGGTAATGACATCGATGACCTTTTGGCTCTCGTCGAACTGCAGGCCTTCCTGCGAGAAATACCCGAAGCGCACGGTCTCTCCGATGTCAAAGCGTCCGCTGTCGGGCTGTGCCAGTCCGAGCAGCATCTTCACGAAGGTTGACTTTCCGGTGCCGTTGTTGCCCACGATGCCCATCTTCTCGAAGCGTGCGAAGTTGTAGTAGAAATTGTCGAGGATGACCTTTTCCTGTTCGTTGTCGGTAAATTTCTTCGACACATACTGGCACTCGAATATTTTTGAGCCGATATACACATTGTTGGCTTTGAGCCGCATCTGCCGCTCTTCGATGCGCTGGCGTGCCTTGGCCTCCAGCTCGTAGAATGCCTCTTCGCGGTATCGTGCCTTGTGGCCTCTGGCCTGTGGCATACGCCTCATCCATTCCAGTTCGGTGCGGTAGAGGTTGGCTGCCCGTGCTATTTCGGCCCGCTGGCTGTCTATGCGTGCCTGTCTTTTTTCCAGATAGTAGCTGTAGTTGCCCCGGTAGGTGTAGACGGTGTGGTCGGCCAGTTCGAGGATGATGTTGCACACGTGGTCGAGGAAGTAGCGGTCGTGTGTCACCATGAGCAGCGTGAGGTTGGTGCGCGCCAGATATCCCTCGAGCCAGACGATCATCTCGAGGTCGAGGTGGTTGGTGGGCTCGTCGAGGATGAGGAAGTCGGGGTCGTTGAGCAGGGCGTTGGCAAGCGCCACACGTTTCTGCTGTCCGCCGCTGAGCTGTCCCATAGGCTGCTGCAGGTCGTTGATGTGGAGCTGTGTCAGTATCTGCTTGGCGCGCAGCACCTTCTCGGCATTGCCTTGGTGGTTGAAGCACGCGTCGAGCACCCGCTCTTCAGGGTCGAAGCGGGGTGCCTGTTCCAGGTAGCCTATGCGCAGGTCGTTGCGCCAGATGATCTGGCCGTCCTCGTAGCCCTCGTGTCCGGTGAGTATGGACATGAGCGTTGACTTTCCGGTTCCGTTTTGCGCGATGAGTCCCACCTTTTGTCCTTCGCCGATAGAGAACGACAGGTCTTGGAAGAGCACGCGTGCCCCGAAGCGCTTCGTCAGGTGTTGTATGTCGAGGTATGGAGTCATAGTTGTTTCATGATGTCACCGATATAGTCGAGCACCTCTTGCCGGCCGGTCTTGTCCTCGGCGCTGGTGACGAAGTAGGGTGGGGGTGTCTCCCAGGTGTCGAGCAGCTTGTCCATCCATGCCTTGGCGTTGGCTTTGGCTCGTCCGCCGCTGAGCTTGTCGGCTTTGGTGAAGATGACGGAGAACGGTATCTGCGACACGCCGAGCCAGTCGATAAACTCACGGTCGATCTTTTGCTGTTCGTGACGTATGTCGATGAGCACGAAGAGGTTGACGAGCTGTTCGCGCTGCAGGATGTAGGAGCGTATGAGCCGGTCGATCTGTTCCTGCGTCTTTTTTGAGCGTTTGGCAAAGCCATACCCCGGCAGGTCCACGAGATACCACTCTTTGTTGATCACGAAGTGGTTGACGAGGAGCGTCTTTCCTGGTGTGGCACTGGTCTTTGCCAGTCCCTTGTGGTTGCAGAGCATGTTGATGAGCGACGATTTGCCCACATTGCTCCGGCCTATGAAGGCAAACTCGGGCTTGTTGTCGGCAGGACACATGTTGACGTTGGGTGCCGATATGACAAATTGCGAGTTGACGATATCCATTGTGTGTGTTACTGTTGATTTCTTGCAAAGGTAATGATTATTGTCGGAATTATCTAAAAAACATGTGGCTTTCTGTCGGTTCTGTTGCCAAAAAGACGTAACTTTGCAGTCTAAAAGTATAAATTCTTGAAGCCGTTACACCATCTTTCCGCCATCGCGGCATGTATATGTCTGCTGTGTTCGTGCAGCGCCACCAGGTTTGTCCCCGAAGAGCAGTATCTTCTGGAGAGCGTGGAGGTGAAGAGCAGTGTCAAGGATTTTGATGCCTCGTCGCTGTCGCCCTACATCAGGCAGAAGGCCAACTCCAAGTGGTTCTCGGTGTTCAAGATACCGCTGGCCACCTATGCCCTTTCCGGGCGCGACACCACGCGGTGGATCAACCGCACGCTGCGCCGCATAGGCGAGGAACCGGTGGTCTACGACAGTGTGCAGGCGCGCCTGTCGGCCGAAGACCTGCGACAGGCAATGATCAACCAGGGATACATGCACGCCTCGGTGGACCTGCAGACACGTGTCAAGGGCAAAAAGCTCAAGGCCGTGTACACACTGCATCCCGGTGAGCCCTACTACATCGGCCGTGTGACCTGCAACATCGAGGACACGGCGGTGGCCCGTGTGCTGGCCAACTACGACCGCACGACGGGAGCCAGCCAGCAGGACAAACAGATGACAGGCTGCCATCTGCAGACGGGCGACCCGTTCACGGTGGCGCGCCTCAACGACGAGCGCAGCCGCATCACCTCACTGCTGCAAGACTCCGGCTACTACAAGTTTCACAAGGACTACATACAGTTTGATGCCGACTCGTCGGCTTTCGACAACCGCGTGAACCTCACGCTGCACCTGTTGCAATATCGTGAGAACAGCCGGTCGGCAGCCACGTCGCATCCGCGTTACTATATCCGTCAGATCGACTACCGGAAGGGTGGCGACGGACCGTTGCACCTGCGCCGGCGTGTGCTGGAGAATGCCACTGTGCTCAGCGAGGGCGAGCCCTTCAGCGCCACAGCCCTTCAGAACACCTACACCCGGTTTGCCCGTCTGCAAGCCGTGCGCTACACCAACATACGCTTCACCGAGGTGCCCGACACGGCACTGCTCGACTGCGACATCCAGGTGAGCACACAGAAGCCTTCCACCATCTCCTTCCAGCCCGAGGGTACCAACACCGCAGGCGACCTGGGTGCGGCAGCCTCGCTGACCTATCTCAACCGCAACCTCTTTCGTGGCAGTGAGCTGCTGAGCGTGCAGCTGCGCGGAGCCTTCGAGGCCATCACGGGGCTTGAGGGCTATCACGACGAGGACTATGAGGAATACAGCGTGGAGGCCAAGCTGACCTTCCCGCGCTTTGTGGCCCCGCTGCTCTCGCGGACTTTCCGTAAGCGCAGCAGTGCCACGAGTGAGCTGGCCGTGTCGTGGGATCTGCAGAACCGCCCCGAGTTTCACCGCCGCGTGTTCTCCACGGCCTGGCGCTATCGCTGGTCGAATGCCGCCCGCCACACCGCCTACCGCTTCGATCTGCTCGACATGAACTATGTCTATATGCCCTGGATCAGCGAGAAGTTCAAGCACGACTATCTCGACAGCGTGTCGAACCGCAATGCCATCCTGCGCTACAACTATGAGGACCTCTTCATCATGAAGATAGGCTTCGGCCTGACCTACAACAACGGCGTCGACGCCATACGTGCCAATGTGGAGACAGCAGGCAACGTGCTCAGCGGCCTGGCGCACACCGCGGGGTTCCGCAAGAACAGCAGCGGGCAGTACACCTTGTTTAATATAGCCTTCGCCCAGTATGCCAAGTTCGACTTCGACTACACGCGCCTCATACGTTTCGACGACCGCAATGCGCTGGCGCTGCACGGTGGTCTGGGCATAGCCTTCCCCTACGGCAACAGCTCGGTGCTGCCCTTCGAGAAACGCTACTTCTCGGGCGGTGCCAACTCGGTGCGTGGATGGGGGGTGCGGCAGCTTGGCCCCGGCAGGTTCCGCGGCACCGATGGCCGCATCGACTTCATCAACCAGACAGGCGACATGAAGCTCGATCTCAACGTGGAGTATCGCACCAGCCTCTTCTGGAAGTTCAACGGGGCTGCCTTCATCGATGCCGGCAACATCTGGACGCTCCGCAACTATGTCGACCAGCCCGGTGGCCAGTTTAGCTTCAGCGAGTTCTATAAGCAGATTGCCGTGGCCTACGGTCTGGGAGTGCGTCTCAACTTCGACTACTTCATCCTCCGTTTTGACATGGGCATGAAGGCCGTCAACCCTGCCTACACCACTGGCCGCGAACACTGGCCGCTGCTCCATCCGCGCTTCAGCCGCGACTTCTCCTTCCACTTTGCCGTCGGCATGCCATTCTGATGCATTTCGTGGCCGAAAAGTTTGTAGTGTTCGGAAAATTAGTGTACTTTTGCGGTGATTTAAATAAAACTAATTTGTAACATGGTTAAAATCACATTCCCGGACGGCTCTGTGCGCGAGTACGAGCAGGGCGTAACCGGACTTCAAATCGCTGAGAGCATATCGCCGGCTCTCGCCCGCGACGTTGTATGTTGTGGGGTCAATGGCGAGACCACCGAGCTCAACCGCCCCATTCTCGAGGACAGCACCATTGAGCTCTTCAAGTTTGACGACGAAGAGGGTAAGCACACCTTCTGGCACACCTCGGCTCACCTTTTGGCAGAGGCCCTGCAGGAACTCTATCCTGGCATACAGTTTGGCTTCGGCCCGGCTGTGGAGAATGGCTTCTTCTATGACGTGATGCCTGCTGAGGGACAGACCATCTCCGAGAACGACTTCCCGAAGATCGAGGCCAAGATGAAGGAGCTGGCCAAGAAAAACGAGCCTGTGGTGCGCCGCGAGGTGGCCAAGGCCGATGCCCTTAAGGAGTTTGAGGCTGCCGGACAGCAGTATAAGGTGGAGCACATCTCGCTCGACCTCGAGGACGGCACCATCACCACATACACCCAAGGCAGCTTCACCGACCTCTGCCGCGGCCCACACCTGCTCTCTACAGGTGCCATCAAGGCCATCAAGATCACCAGCGTGGCTGGAGCCTTCTGGCGCGGCGATGCCAAGCGCGAGCAGATGACGCGCATCTACGGCATCACCTTCCCCAAGAAGAAGATGCTCGACGAGTATCTCGTGATGCTCGAGGAGGCCAAGAAGCGCGACCACCGCAAGATCGGCAAGGAAATGGAGCTCTTCATGTTCTCCGACCGTGTGGGTAAGGGTCTGCCCATCTGGCTCCCCAAGGGCACCCAGTTGCGCCTGCGTCTGCAGGAGCTGCTGCGCCGCGTGCTCAAGCCCTACGACTATCAGGAGGTCATCACACCGGGCATCGGCTCGAAGAACCTCTACATCACCAGCGGTCACTGGGCCCACTACGGCAAGGATGCTTTCCAGCCCATCGAGACTCCTGAGGAGGACGAGATCTACATGCTCAAACCGATGAACTGCCCCCACCACTGTGAGGTCTATGCACGCAAGCCCCGTTCTTACAAGGATCTGCCGCTGCGCATTGCCGAGTTTGGCACCGTGTTCCGCTATGAGAAGAGCGGTGAGCTGCACGGACTCACCCGTGTGCGCACGTTCACGCAGGACGATGCCCACATCTTTGTGCGCCCCGACCAGGTGAAGGCTGAGTTTGAGTCGGTCATCGACATCATCCAGACCGTCTTCCGCACCTTTGGCTTCGACAACTACGAGGCCCAGATCTCACTGCGCGACCCCAAGGACACAGAGAAATACATCGGCTCCGACGAGATATGGGAGGAGAGCCAGAACGCCATCCGTGAGGCATGCCGCGAGAAAGGCCTGCAGGCACGCGAGGAAGAGGGCGAGGCAGCCTTCTATGGTCCGAAGCTCGACTTCATGGTGAAGGATGCCATCGGCCGCCGCTGGCAGCTGGGCACCATCCAGGTGGACTACAACCTGCCGCAGCGCTTCCACTTGGAGTACACCGCTGAGGACAACTCCAAGAAGACGCCTGTGATGATCCATCGTGCCCCCTTCGGTTCGCTGGAGCGCTTCACTGCTGTGCTCATCGAGCACACTGCCGGCCACTTCCCCCTGTGGCTCACTCCCGATCAGGTGGCCATCCTGCCCATCTCCGAGAAGTACAACGACTATGCTCGCCGCGTGAAAGCCTATTTCGACGATCGCGACGTGCGCGCCTATATCGACGACCGCAACGAGAAGATCGGCCGCAAGATACGCGACAACGAGCTCAAGCGCGTGCCCTACATGCTC
>CAVAXH010000031.1:0-19550 GCA_963592505.1 Bacteroidaceae bacterium | reverse complement strand
GGCTTATCCTAACGGCCGCTGAGCACGCTTCCTGACAATAAAAAAACTTTCACAGAGATCTTATGTTCGCAGGAGCGTATAGGTCAAAAAAACGGAAAGGGACATGGAAGCCGATAATGATGCTTTCATGTCCCTAAAAGGTGTCTTGGCGGTCAGTGGCGGTCGCCACGACACCGGAGCAGCAGGGGGGGGATGGCCGACGGATCAGCGCACCTTATAGCCCCACATGCCGTAATAGAAGATGAAGAGGAAGCAGGGCACGCACACCCAGTAGCTGGCCTGATAGCCGAAGGCGTCGACGGCGAGGCCCTGCACCCACGGCATGACGGCACCGCCGGCGATGGCCATGGTGAGGAGCGACGAGCCGCTCTTGGTGAAACGGCCGAGGTCGGCCATGGCCAACGGCCACAGCGACGGCCACATCAGCGAGCAGCCCAGCGCCATGAGGAAGATGCAGTAGGCTGACACCTCGGCACTGGGGATGACGGCCACGAGCACGGAGCCCACCACGGCGATGACAGCGCAGAGGCGCATGGCGGTGTCTTGCTTGAGATACTTGGGGATGAAGATGATGCCGGCCAGATAGCCCACCACCATGCCGATGGAGGGGATGAAGCCCCAGTTGTCGCCGGCCAGGCCGACAGCCTTGGCATAGTCGTTGGCGGTGGCGAGCGAGATGGTCTCTACGCCCACATAGAGGAACAGGGCCAGGCAGCCCAGCAGCAGATGGGGGAACTGCAGGATGCTCGTCTTGCCCTCGGCGTAGGGGCAGGCGGGTGCATCGCCCTCGCCGTCGTCTTCACCGGCTGCCTTCACCTCGGGCAGCGGGGCTAGCAGGGCGATGATGCCCAGCGCCACGAAGATGCCGATGATGATGCCGAAGGGCATGTAGAGGTCGGTCATCTGGATGTCGGCAATGCCCTTGCCGATGACCACGGTGATGAAGAGCGTGGTGGCGGGCCATGCCAGCTTGTTGCAGATGCCCATGCACGAGATGCGCTTGGCGGCGCTCTCCAGCGGGCCACAGATGGTGACGTAGGGGTTGACGGAGGCCTGCAGCACGCAGTTGGCGGCGCCGCTCACTGCGCTGGCGATGAGAAACCACGTGAGCGACAGCTCCTTGGCTGCCAGGATGAACAGGGCGAAGGCCACGGCGAAGATGCCGAACGACAGCGCCATGGTGCGCTTGTAGCCGATGGCCTCGATGCACTTTGTGGCGGGTATGCCGAAGACGATGAACGGCACGAAGGTGGCGGCGAGCAGCAGGCTCGAGGCTCCGGCCGACATGTGCATGGCGCCCTTGAGCACAGGCATTAGAAACGAGTTGATGCCCAGCGCAAAGCCGATGGAGAAGAAGAACAATCCCACAAATGCCAAGGGGACGTAGAATGTTTTGTTGTTTGACATACGTTATAAAAAAAATGTGTTGTTAGGTTTTCGCAATGGTGTTGCTGCTGCGGGGGAGGGGCGATGCCTACGGCAGGCGTCCGCACAGCAGCAGCGTGAAACAGCGCTTGTACTCGTCGACCATCTGCTGGTGGCCCTCCTGCTGGAAGCAGCGCTTGAACACGGCTGTCTCCGCGAAGGCGGGGTAGATGTCCTCGCTGTGGCTGACCATCATCATCTTCACGGCCTGTGGCGAGGGCTTCGCGCCGTCGGCGGCAGCGAGGTGCTGCAGGGCAAACTGGCGGAAGAAGGTGCTGATGTCTTCGTGCATGGTGTGGTTCATGGGCGTAAAATTACAAAAAAGTTTAGTAAGTAGTGCCCCTCGGCCTCATTTTTTTTGTGCCGGCGGCAAAAAGTGGGCATCGTCGGCGGGAGGACTGTCGGGCCCGGCATCGGCGGCGTGCTCGGAGTAGTTGCGGATGTTGCGCATCAGACCGGCATACTTGGCACGCTTCACGGCCGACCCCTTGAAGAGGCGGCGGTAGTCGTCCTCGCTGAGGTGCTCCCACTGCTCGCGCGTCATGGCCAGCAGCTCGTCGGAGGCATGGAAGTCGGCCACGTCGGTGGGCTGGGCAAAGCGGTTCCAGGGACAGGCCTGCTGGCAGCGGTCGCAGCCATAGATGAACTCGCCCATCTCCGCCTGTGCCAGGGCGCTGAGCGCACCGCGGTTCTCGATGGTCTGATAGGACAGGCAGCGGCGGGCGTCGAACAGGCCGTCGGCCGTCAGCGCATGCGTGGGGCAGCGGTCGGTGCAGCGGTGGCAGTGGCCGCAGTGGTTGGCGAGCGGCCGGTCGTAGACGAGGGGGATGTCGAGAAACAGCTCGCCCAGGAAAAACTCGCTGCCGGCCTGCGGGATGATGAGCAGCCGGTTGCGGCCCACCCAGCCCAGGCCGGCCTGCACGGCCCAGTAGCGCTCGAGCACGGGAGCGCTGTCGACGAAGGCGCGGTAGGCAAGGTCGGGGCGACCGGTGGCCGCGGCCACAAAGGCGGCCAGCTGGTGGAGGCGCTGCCTGACGACATCGTGATAGTCCTTGCCGAGGGCATAGGCGGCTATCTGCGGCTCGCCCGGGGCCAGCCGGCGGTGAGGGGCATAGTTGATGGCTACCGACACGATGCTCTTCAGACCGGGCATCAGCAGGCGCGGGTCGAGGCGCTTGTCGAGATAGTTGGTCATGTAGTGCATGTCGGCATGGCGCCCCTCGCTGAGCCAGCGCCGCAGGTAAGCCTCCTCGTCGGCGCTGACGCGGTCGGCGCGGGCCACACCACAGGCGGCAAAGCCCAGGCGGCGGGCTTCGGCCTTGATGCTGGCGGTGAGCGCCTCGGCGGCAGGGTGCCCGGCGGGGCTGCTGGCGGTGATGTCTGACATACGGGCGGTGAGAGGCGAGAGCGTGAGGGTGGGGTGGAAAACTATTCGAAGGTCTTGAACGTGTAGCCCTCCTGCTGCAGCCACTCGAGGGCCGCAGGCAGGGCTGTCTGCAACTTGCCGATGCTCTTCAGCGAGTCGTGGAAGGTGATGATGGAGCCGTTGCGGGCGTAGCGCCTGACGTTGCGCACCACATCGTCGGCAGAGAGCCACTTGGAGTAGTCGCGCGTGACGAGGTCCCACATCACGATCTTGTACTTGCGCTGCAGCCACCAGTAGACGGAGTGGCGCATCCAGCCGTGGGGCGGACGGAAGAGGTGGGCGTGTATGACGTCGTTGGCCTGCTCGGTGTTGAGGGCGTAGGTGAGCGTCCAGTGGCGGAAGGAGCCGAGGTGGTTGAACGTGTGGTTGCCCACCTGATGGCCCTCGGCCACGATGCGGTTGTAGAGGTCGTGGTGGCGCAGCACGTTCTCGCCCACCATGAAGAAGGTGGCCTTGGCGTTGTAGCGCCGCAGGGTGTCGAGGATGAAGGGTGTCGACTCGGGGATGGGCCCGTCGTCGAAGGTGAGGTAGACGGCGTGCTCGCTCTTGTCCATGCGCCAGAGGGCATTGGGATAGAGCCAACGGAGCCATACGGCAGGCTGTTCGATGATCATGATGGAGGGTGGGTTGCTGGGTGGAACGGACTTGCGGGGATGGGTGTGGAGCCGGGCAAACGAACAACGCCCGACGGACAAAGGGCCGGCAGCACGGATGCGGGCTGTGACCTTCGCCGTCAGGCGTTCTCTCTGTGTGATGATTTTATTGGTTGTTTAAGTATGTATCTGGCTGGCGCTGCACGTGGCTGATAGGGCCGCGGCAGCGCCGCCTACAGAGATGCTCGTCTCTCTACATGGTCTGGCCGCCCTTGGAGATAAACTGCGTGTACTTGGCCTGCACCTCGTCAGCCTGCTTCTTGGCAAGCGTGGTGTCGATGCCGTCGGTGACCTCGCTGACATGGTTGAGGATGGTCAGCTGGATCATGATGTCGCGGTTGGCCTGCTGGAACCGTGTGCCGTTGAGCGTGAGATAGTAGGTGGCATACTGGTTGGCATCGGTCCACACCGCGCGGATGAGCTCCAGCGCCTTCTGCTTCTTGCCCAGTGCGCCATAGGCCTGAGCCATGTCGAGCGCACCGCTCATGTAGTTGAGCGGGATGTTGTAGGCAGGGATCTCCTTCTCGGCCTTCTGCAGCACCTTGAGCGCCTTGTCGTTCTTGCCCTCAGCCACGAGGTTCAGGGCCAGCTGGCCGAAGAGGCGGCGGTGGGTGTAGCACATGCGCATGAGCGTCTCGTCGATGTAGAGGCCCGGTGTGCTCAGACCGCCGTAGCGGAAGCGGTTCATCATGTTGTTGTACATCTTCTCGGTGTCGACCTTCTTCACGCCGGGCTTGTTGGTCTCGAAGGGCGTGACGCGGTTGGCAAGGCCCTCAAGCACAAAGTTGTTGCCGAGGTTCATGTAGGAGCCCTGGCCCACGGTGGTGGCGATGTAGATGGGGCGCGTCCAGTTGCAGTTGGCTATCATCTCGAGCATCATCAGGTCGCTCTTGTAGAGCGCACTCTTGCCTTCGAGCGAGATGACCATGCGGTCGGGGATGCTGTCGGCAGCCATCATCATGCCGCTCTTGCGCACGGCCTCCTTGTCGATGGTGATGTAGAGCGTGTCGGTCGGGATGACGTGCATGTCTTCCACCTTGGAGCGCACCCAGTACTTCATGATGTTGGCCACCTCAAACGGGTTGTCGCCAAGCTGTGCCTTGGCACCGTCGGGGTCCTGCTTGTAGAACTCGAGGATCTGCTCCTTCAGGCCAGGCTGCACCGACACCACCTCGTTGGTGCCCGAGCAGTAGTCGAGGCGCGGCCACTTGATGGGCACGGCCGGAGAGTCGTAGGCCGGACGGCGCATCTGGTCGATATACCAGTCGGTCTGCAGATACGACAGGTTGCACACGCGTGCATCGGTGCGCACGCCCTCGGTCTCCTGGTTGTACCACAGGGGGAAGGTGTCGTTGTCGCCGTTGGTGAAGATGATGGGGTTGCCCTCATCCTGCAGCGTCATGAGGTAGTTGCTGCCGAAGTCGCGGCAGGTGTAACGGCCCGAGCGGTCGTGGTCGTCCCACGTCTGGCTGGCCATCTGCACAGGCACCAGCAGACACACCACACCGACGAGGCTGGCCACGACGACGTCCGCCTTGATGTAGCGCTTCAGCAGGTCGATGATGGCGGCCACACCCATGCCGCACCAGATGGCGTAGGCATAGAACGAGCCGGCATAGGCATAGTCGCGCTCGCGGGGCTGCACGGGGGTCTGGTTGAGGTAGATCACGATGGCCAGACCGGTCATGAAGAACAGGAAGAACACCACCCAGAACTGGCGGATGCCGCGGCGGCCGCGGAATGCCTGCCAGAAGAGGCCGATGAGGCCGAGCAGCAGGGGCATGCAGTAGAACGCGTTGTGGCCCTTGTCGTTCTTGAGCTCATCGGGCAGCTTGCTCTGGTCGCCCAGGCGGGCATCGTCGATGAAGGAGATGCCGGTGATCCAGTTGCCGTGCTCGAGCTCGCCATGGCCCTGGATGCCGTTCTGGCGGCCGGCGAAGTTCCACATGAAGTAGCGCCAGTACATGAAGTTGCACTGGTAGGAGAGGAAGAACTGGATGTTGTCGAGCTGCGAGGGCACTTTCACCTCCATGTGCTCGCCGCAGCGGTCATAGGACACCATGTTGCCCTTCACGCCGCCCATCCACGACTCGTAGTCGCTGGCATGTGCAGCATCGTGCATGCGGGGGAAGAGCATGTTTTGTGCGTAGACATACTTGTCCTTGTGGGTCACCACGAAGTAGGAGTCTTTCTCGTCGGCCGTCTCCTTCTCCTTACGGCTGTAGACGGGTGCACCCGACTTCATCGCGGGCCTGCAGTAGTTGCCCTCGCGCTCGAGCTTCACCTGCGAGGTGTAGGCCTGTCCGTAGAACAGCGGGCGGTCGCCATACTGGTCACGGCTGAGGTAAGAGCCAAGGGTGAAGATGTCCTCGGGCGAGTTCTGGTCCATCGGCGGGTTGGCCACCGAGCGGATGACGATCACGGCATAGGTGGAGTAGCCGATCATGAGCATGAGCATGCAGAGCAGCGCCGTGTTCTTCAGGCGTGAAGACACCAGATAGACGGGCTTCTTGTCGACGATCTTCTTGCGGTTGAGCAGGAAAGCCACCACAGCCAGCACGATGATGCCGATGGCCACGGCGCTCATGCCGTATCCGTAGAACGGTATGCCGATGAGGCCGAAGGCCAGCAGGAACGAGATGTTCTCGCGCTTCTTGCAGGCGCCCATGAAGCTCTCGTAGATGGCCCAGATGGTGGCAGCCACGAGCAGGGCGATGTAGATGATGAGACCCGTGTTGAACGGCATGTGGAGCACATTGACAAAGAGCAGCTCAAACCATCCGCCCACGGTGACGATGCCGGGCACCACGCCATAGAGCACGGCAGCCACGATGACAAACGACACCAGCAGGGCCAGCAGCGAGCCTTTGACCTCCACATCGGGGAAGCGACGGTAGCAGTAGACCAGCACGATGGCCGGCAGGCACAGCAGGTTGAGCAGGTGCACACCGATGGAGAGACCGGTCATGTAGAAGATCAGCACCAGCCAACGGTCGGCATGCGGCTCGTCGGCATGGTCTTCCCACTTCAGGATAAGCCAGAACACCACGGCGGTGAAGGCAGACGAGTAGGCATAGACCTCACCCTCGACAGCCGAGAACCAGAACGTGTCGGAGAACGTGTAGATGAGGGCTCCCACCAAGCCGCTGGCCTCAATGGCTATGAGCTTGGCGAGGGTGAGCTCGCTCCAGTCCTTCAGCACGAGCTTGCGTGTGAGGTGGGTGATGGTCCAGAAGAGGAACAGGATGGTGGTGGCCGAGAGCAGGGCGCTCATGGTGTTGACCATACGTGCTACGTCTGCGGGGTTGCTGACAAGCTGGCTGAACAGGTTGGCTGTCAGCATGAAGAACGGGGCCCCTGGGGGGTGACCCACTTCCAGTTTGTAGCCAGTAGTGATAAACTCAGGACAGTCCCAGAAGGATGCTGTCGGCTCGATGGTGGAACAATAGACGAAGGCTGCCACAAGGAATGTCAGCCATCCCATCACGTTGTTCACAAGTTTGTACTGCTTCATTTATATACGTGTGAGTATTTTGGTTTTGTCAATCCTAATCTGCAAAATTAACAAAAATAGGAGAGAGTGGCGTTAAATGCCGGTGTTTTTTTGATTTTTTATAGATAATCGTCAGTGCTCGCCGTGGTCGGCCGTCATCGACGCGAGGTAGAAGGCGCCTTTGGTCACCACCGTGGCCGTGGCCGGCACGGTGCCGACAAAGGTGGTCTGCGTGTAGCCCTGTTCGCTGACACCCGTGGCAACCTCGGCGCGGCGGAAGTGGAGCGTGTCTGCGGCTTTCGATGAGCCCTTGGCGTTGTCGGTGAGCACAAACACATACTTCTTGCCGTCGGCGCTGACGATGGCGTCGTCGGGCAGGGCGCTGACCTTCTGTCGGCTGGTGTGCAGGTAGGCGGTCAGCGACATGCCGGCTATGAGCGTCGTGGCCGGCCGGCCGGCGAGGGCCACATGCACGGCGATGGCCTTCGTCTGACTGTCGAGGGTGCGGTTGATGTGCTTCACGGTGCCCTTGAGACGGGTGCCGGGACTGTTGGTCAGCGAGAGGTCTACCTCCTGGCCGATGCTGACCTGCC
Organism: Bacteroidaceae bacterium; assembly: GCA_963592505.1. GTDB lineage: Bacteria > Bacteroidota > Bacteroidia > Bacteroidales > Bacteroidaceae > Prevotella. Next base: position 11,960 of record CAVAXH010000031.1, on the reverse strand, counting down.
GGATGTCGCGCTCGAAGACGCTGACACTGGCATAGACCGCACTGTTGTCGGCCACCTGCATGAGCGCTCCGGCCGCTGCCACGTTGCTGCCTGTGCTGACGCTGATGCGGCTCACCGTGCCGCCGATGGGGGTGGTGATGGGCACGGCCGCCACGATCTGCCCTGCCGCAGCACGCGCCGTGCTGATGCCGAGCTGGCGCAACTGGTGGCTGAGCCCCGTCTGGCGGGCCTTGGCGATCTCGCTGGCGGCCTCGGCCTGCTGCAGCGTCTTGCCCACGCCGGCTCCCTGGCGGGCCAGGGTCTTCTGGCGGGCGAGCTCCTGGGCGGCCACACGCGCCTCGTTGACCGCGATGAGATAGTCTTTCTGCAGTTCCACGATGTCGGTGTTCTCCACATAGGCCACGGTCTGGCCGGCCTTGACCTGCTGGCCCTCCACCACGCAGATCTTGCTGACGATGCCGCCGATGAGCGAGGTGACCTCGGCCTTGTCCTGCGGGTTGAGGCACAGCTGGCCGCTGGCTCTCACCGCGCTGCCCATCGACCGCGTCTCGGGCTGGCCCAGCGTGATGCCCACGGTCTGCATCTGTCTCTTCGTCAGCACCACGTCTTCGGTGTGCTGGTGGTGCTCGTCTTCGGCGGTCTCCACCTTCTTGTTGTCAGAGCATGAGGCGAAGCCGATGAGGGCACACGCCATAAGGATCATATAATAATGTGTTTTCATTTGTTTGCAGTTATATAGTTCAGTTCCACGACGGCTTGGTTATACTCGTTGACGGCATTGGCATACTGCAGTTGCACGTCGAGTGCCGTCTGCAGGTTCTGCATATACTCCACATACCCTATCTCGCCGTTCTCATAGCTTATCTGCGCCAGGCGGGCCATGTGCAGGGCCTGCCGGCGGCCCTCCTGGTCATAGTAGGCCAGCGCCTGCTGTGCCCGCGCATACTCGCTGCGTGCGCGTTCATAGCGGCCTTGCGCCTGCCGCTCGGCCTGCTGCCGCTGGGTGGCGGCCAGCTCCACATCGTGGCGGGCTGCCTTCACGCGGGCACGCTGTGCGCCGTAGAAGATCGGCACGGCCACGCCCACCTCGAAAGCCATCAGGTTGCCTTTCTCAAACCGCGAGCGGTCTACGTCGTAGGGGTTGAAGCCGCCGATGACCAGCTGGCCGGTGAGCCCCACGCTGATGTCGGGCATGTAGCCCTGCCGTGCCACCCGCAGCGCCTGCTCGGCCGCTGTGACCGAGGCTGTCTGCAGCTGGCCCGCAGCCGTCTGTCCGAACGCCAGCGGAGCGCCGGCGGGTGCTGTGGCGGGTGCGAGCGTGTCGGCCGGAACGATGCGCGCGTCGGTGCCGATGAGCGTCTGCAGCGACATGCTGGCCTGCGCGCAGTCGCTCTGGGCTTTCTGCAGCCGCATGAGGTTTTCGTTGCAGAGCCGCTGCGCATTCATCTGTTCGAGTTGCGACGATTCGCCAGCCTGCCATTTGGCCGTGGCCAACTGCACGAAGCGGCGGCAGGTGCTGTCTTGCCTCTGCAGGATCTGCACGGCGCGTGTGGTGTAGAGCAGGGTGTAGTAGGCGGCGCTGACCTCGCGCTCGAGGTCACACCGGGTCAGGGCCAACTGCTTCTGCGCCATCTCTGTCTCGGCCTTGAGGTATCGGCGCCGGGCGGCATAGACGGTGGGGAAGGCGATGGTCTGGCTGACGGTGATGCCGTTGTCGGGACCTCCGCCGGCGGTGGCGTCCTGACTGAGCGCGACGCTGGTCTTCTCGAGGTCGACGGCTGTGCCCTGCAGGGCGCGTGCCTTGCTGACGGCTATCTCGCCGGCCTTCACCTGCAGGTTGCCTGTTGCGGCTTGCTCCAGACACTGGCTTAGCGTCAGGCGCAGGGACGGCGTGTCGCCGGTCTGCTGGGACGGCTGGGCCTGTTTCGTCGGCTGTGTGGCTGCCAGCGGCAGAGCGCCGGTGAGGGCAGCCAGGGCGGTTATAATGAGGCGATGGGTGGTTTGCATGATTCTTGGGTTTTCTGTTTTGTGAAAGTCTTGTAGATGGCGGGCAGCACCACGAGCGTGAGCACGGTGGCCGTGAGCAGGCCACCGATGACGACGGTGGCCAGCGGCCGCTGCACCTCCGCTCCGTCGCCGGTGGAGAGGGCCATCGGCATGAAGCCCAGTGAGGCCACGAGGGCGGTCATCAGCACGGGGCGCAGGCGCAGCATGCAACCGTCGACGATGCGGCGGCGGACGTCGGCTACGCCTTCTTTCTCAAACGTGTTGAACTGTCCGATGAGCACGATGCCGTTGAGCACGGCCACGCCAAACAGGGCGATGAAGCCCACGCCGGCCGAGATGCTGAAGGGCATGCCGCGCAGCCACAGCGCCCACACGCCGCCAATGGCGGAGAGGGGAATGGCCGAGAAGACGAAGAGCGTCTCGCGGAGGTTGTGCAGGGTGGCAAACAGCAGGGCCACGATGACCAGCAGGGCCAGCGGCACGGCAAGGAGCAGACGGCTCGTGGCCTCCTGCAGGTTCTGAAACTGGCCGCCGTAGGTGAAATAGTAGCCCGAGGGCAGACGGAGGTCGCGGTCGAGCACGGCCTGTATGTCGCGCACAGTGCTCTGCACATCGCGGCCACGCACGTTGAAGCCTACATAGATGCGCCGCTGCCCGTCCTCGTGGGTGATCTGTGCGGGGGCGGCGGCAAAGGTGATGTCGGCCACCTGGCTCAGCGGCACGCTGCCACCGGCAGGCAACGGCAGATAGAGGTTGCGGAGGGCCTCGGGATCGTTGCGCAGGTTGCCGTCCATGCGCACCACAAGGTCGAAGCGGCGGTCGTCTTCGAAGACGCTGCCCGTGTGGCGCCCGGCAAAGGCTGCCTCAAGCACCTCGTTGGCCGTGGCTACGGAGAGGCCATACTGGGCCAGCCGGTCGCGGTCGTAGACCACCTGCAGCTGCGGCAGGCCCTGCACCTTCTCCACCGTGGGGTCGCTGACGCCCTCGATGTCCTCGATCAGGCTCGCTGCGCGGCGGGCGGCTGCCTCAAGGGTGGAGAGGTCGTTGCCGTAGATCTTGATGGCCACATCTTGCTTGATGCCGGTGATGAGCTCGTTGTTGCGCATCTGGATGGGCTGCGTCATCTCGGCTTCCATGCCGGGGATGTCGGCGAGCGCCTCCTCCATCTTCTCCATGAGCTCGGCGGTGGTCTGGGCCGACGTCCACTGAGCCTTGGGCTTGAGGGCGATGAGCAGGTCGGCACGCTCCACAGGCATGGGGTCGGTGGGGATCTCCGAACTGCCGATGCGCGAGACGGCCTGCCGCACCTCGGGGAACCGCTCCTTGAGGATCTTCTCGGCCTGCGTGGTGGTGGCGACCATCTGCGAGAGCGAGGTGCCCTGGGCCATGCTGATCTCTGCGGCAAAGTCGCCTTCCTCAAGGGTGGGGATAAACTCGCCGCCCATGCGGCCGAACAGCAGCAGCGTGACGGCCAGCAGCACCGCCATCGAGACGATGATGGCACGGCTGTGGTCGAGGCTGTGGTCGATGACCGGGCGGTAGCAGCGTTTCAGCCGGCCGATGAGGCGGTCGGAGATGTTGGGCTTGTGCGACGTCTGGCGGCTGAGGAAGAGGGCGCTGGCCATCGGCACATAGGTCAGCGACAGGATGAAGGCGCCGAGAATGGCGAAGAAGATGGTCATGGCCATGGGCCGGAACATCTTGCCCTCGATGCCGCCGAGGGTGAGCAGCGGCAGGTAGACGGTCATGATGATAATCTCGCCGAAGGCTGCGCTCTGCCTGATCTTTGAGGCAGAGTGGTAGACCTCACGGTCCATCTCGGCCCGCGTGAGCACGGGTGCTCCGTAGCGGTCTGTGCCGGCTGTGATGTGCTGGCACACGGCTTCCACGATGATGACGGCTCCGTCGACGATGAGTCCGAAGTCGATGGCTCCCAGACTCATCAGGTTGCCGCTGATGCCCGTGAGCTGCATCATGCCGAAGGCAAAGAGCATCGACAGCGGGATGACGGAGGCCACGATGAGGCCGGCCCGGTAGTTGCCGAGGAAGAGCACCAGGATGAAGACCACGATGAGGCCGCCCTCGGCGAGGTTGCGTGCGATGGTCGTGGTGACGCGGTCCACGAGTTGTGTGCGGTCGATGAACGGTTCGATGACCACGCCTTCGGGCAGGCTCTTCTGTATCTGGCCGATGCGCTGCTTGACGTTTTTGATGACCTGCTGGAAGTTCTCACCCTTGAGCATGATGGCTATGCCGGCCACCACCTCGCCCTCGCCGTTGCGGGTGACGGCGCCGTAGCGTGTGGCGTGTCCGAGCTGCACGTTGGCCACATCGCTCACGCGCAGGGTGATGCCCTCGGCGGTGGTCTTGACGGCTGTGCGGCCGATGTCGTCGAGCGACGTGGTGCGGCCGATGCCCCGGATGAAATACTGGTTGTTGTCTTTCTCAATGTAGCTGCCGCCGGTGTTCTCGTTGCCGCTCTCGAGGGCCTGGTAGACATCGGTAACGGTGAGACCGGCAGCGTTGAGGCGGTCGGCATCGATGGCCACCTCATACTGTTTGACGTAGCCACCCCAGCCGCTCACCTCGGCCACACCCGGGGTGCCGGCCAGCTGGCGCCGCACTATCCAGTCTTGCATGGTGCGCAGGTCGGCCAGCGTGTAGCGGTCTTCATAGCCCTTGCGGGCACGCAGCGTGTAGTGGTAGATCTCGCCAAGACCTGTGGCCACGGGGGCGAGCGTCACCGAGCCCTTGCCCTGCGGCAGTTGTTCTTCGGCCTCCTTGAGCTGCTGGTTCACCTGCTCGCGGGCCCAATAGGTGTCGGCATCGTCGTCGAAGACGAGCGTGATGACCGCCAGGCCGCTGCGGCTGATGCTGCGCCGCTCGGTCACACGGGGTATGTTGGCCAGCGCCATCTCGATGGGGGCGGTGATGAACTGCTCCACCTCCTGGGCTCCCAGCGAAGGGGCCTGCGCGATGACCTGCACCTGGTTGTTGGTGATGTCGGGGGTGGAGTCGAAGGGCAGCCGCGACAGCGACCAGGCTCCCCACACGGCCAGCAGCAGGGTCAGCAGGCCGACAGTCACTTTGTGGTCTATTGAAAGTTTTATTAGTCGTTGAAACATAATTGTCCCATTACATGCGCGCTTCTGCCAAGGGCCGCTGTGCGAACAGCTGCCCTTGACACGCAAATTCTCTATAAATATAATAAGGTGTACTGCTTTCATCCACAACATGCCGGCAGGCGCATGGTGCGCATGTCGCCCGGAAACTATTGGGACGGCCTGCGGCCTGTGGATGAAAGAGAGGCGCTAAGCGTGGGCACAAGGCGGACCACGCAGGGCTGCGGCGGACACATGGGCGCCTGTCGCGGAGAGGACAATATGATGATGGCTGTGCAGCACACGGCTAACGGTGGGCTGCGGGACAGTGGTTGCGGATGTGGCTGCTGCGAAGTGGGGCAACCATTTCACGGTGACACCGACATGGCCTGTGGCCGACTTGGAGACGATGGCGCCCTGCTTCTCGATGCACGGGGTGCCGTCGTCGTGATGGCTGGTGTGCTCGTCGTTGTCGGTGTCGTCGGCGGCACAGTGTTCCACGACAGCGCACAGCACATTACCGTGATGGTGATGTGCCACAAGCGGTCCGGCAAGCAGCATGAGGGCTGCCAGCGCCAGCATGGCTATGTATGTCTGCCTCTTCACTGTCGTTTCTTGATTCTGACTGCAAAGTTACGGGGTTTTGTCTGCAACCCGGTTGCAAAAACGTACAAAATGTCGCATAAGCGTATAAAAACAGGCCGCATCGACCCGCGGCTTGCAAAATAGTTTGTATATTTGCCTTGCACAATGGGCGGCGACAACCGCAAACCGCCCCTGCCAAGACGTTGGACCTGACACGCACATGCACAGGAAAGCACGATGACAAAGAAAACAACCGACCATATATGAGCAACAACAAGAAAAACCTCATCCGGCTGCTGACACTCGCCACCCTCGCGGGCGGAGCGCAGACAGCGGCCGCACAGCAGACGGCAAAGCCGCAACAGCCTGCCCAACCGGCACAGTGGAACACGCCCGGCGCCGGCAACCCCATGCTGCCCGGCTATTTTGCCGACCCCACCATCCGCAAGTTTGGCGACATGTACTACATCTATGCCACCACCGACGGCACGGGCAACGGCTACGGACCGGCACAGGCATGGGTGTCGCGCGACTTCGTCAACTGGAAGAACATCGTGATGAACTGGCCCACCACCGAGGTGGTGTGGGCACCCGATGTCATCATGCAGCCCGACAGCACCTACCGCTACTACTATTGCACCAATGAGTGTGTGGTGCGCGTGGGCGAATCGCGGTCGCCGCTCGGACCGTGGACCAACCGCCTGGGCGAGAGCGATGCCGTGCTGGTGCACGACCGCTTTGTGCACAACGCCATCACCCTCGACCCCGCCATCTTCCGCGACGACGACGGCAGCGAGTATCTCTATTTCGGCACATGGGGCATCTACAAAGGGTTCGGATGCGGCGTGGCCAAGCTCAGCGCCGACGGCAAGACGTTCACCGACAAGCGCCTCATACCCAACACCGAGGTCACCGACTTCTTTGAGGCTCCCTTCGTGATAAAGCGCAACGGCACCTACTATTTCATCTACTCTTCGGGCAGCTGCCACGACGACACCTACCGGTTGCAGTATGCCGTGAGCGACAAGCCGATGGGCCCCTACACCTACAAGGGCTGCATCCTGAAGACCAATGCCGACGGCACCGTGCACGGCCCCGGCCACCATTCGGTGCTGCAGGACGGCGACCAGTACTATGTGGTCTATCACCGCCACAACAACCCGCACTCCATACACGGCTTCCACCGCCAGGTGTGCATCGACAAGATGGAGTTTGACGCCGACGGCAACATCCTGCCCATCAAGCCCACACACGACGGACTCATCCCTGCCTCCCTGCAGAAGAAGGCCAAGAGCGTGACTGCCAAGAACCTGGCATTCGGGGCAAAGGCCACCGCCAGCAGCTACTACAGCGAGTGGTTCAAACCCGATTATGCCACCGACGACAACAACGGCACCCTGTGGCGGGCAGCCAACTGTCTGGGCGAGGCGTGGCTGCAGATCGACCTGGGCAAGAAGACGCGCTTCAACGAGGTGTTCACACAGTTTGAATATGCCACATTCTTCTACCAGTATAAGATCGAGACCTCCGACGATGCAGAGCACTGGACGCTCTATGCCGACCGCACGCAGAATACGCAGCAGGGCTCGCCGATGATCGACACGGGCAGCACCGAGGCACGCTATCTGCGCATCACCGTCACCGACCGCCAGAAGAACGGACACTTCCCCGCCATCTGGAACGTCAAGGTCTTTGAGGCTACCAAGAAGCTCGACCCGATGAAGCTCTTGCCCGACGTGCCTACCGACGAGGCGGCTGTCGTCAAGGGTTACCCGTGGATACACCAAAAGGACCTGCAGCCCGAAGACCGCCAATATGGCGAGGTGCGCCACCACAAACTGCTCGACCTCAATGCCGACAACTACCAGCTCGGCACGATGGTGGGCGCTGTGCCCGTGGTGCCCAAGGACAACAAGGCTGCCTTCTTCTTCGGCGGCACACAGACGCTCACCATCGACAGCGTCAACCTGAAGTCGCTGACCTACAACGCGCCCTACACCGTGTCGGCATGGGTGCTCAACCCCGAGGTGGGCGACATGGAGACCGTGGCCCAGTTTATGCCGGCTGGCAACGACCTCGCCACCATCGAACTGCGCAGCGGACAGAGCCGCAGCGAGGGCATCATCGCCCACAACGCCTCGATGGAGAACGCCGGAGCCGCCGGAGCCGTGAAGGCTGGCCAGTGGCAGCACTGGGTGGTGACGTTCGACGGCTTCTATGAGCGCGTCTACTGCGACAAGCAGCTGGTGTCGGAGAAGAACATCTTCCTGATGCTCCGTCCCGGCGGGCCCATCACCGTGGGCGGCAGCGCACGCGGCAACCTGCCCTTCAGCGGCTATCTGCACTCGCTGCGCCTCTACGACCGCGCCTTCACCACTGACGAGGTGCGTGCCGAATATGGCGAGCCGTCAGACCTCAGCGACGCTCAGCGCGATGCCATCGCCCACCAGAGTCCGCTCACGGGAAAGAGCCCTGCCTTCAGACTGAAACAGATGGCACCCGGACTGGTCAGTGCCGAGGTCTACGACCAGAACGGCGGCGACATGCCCGAGGGCCTCTACAAATACAACGCCTTCTATGAGGTGGACAAGAGCCTGCTGCACATGGACACCGGCGAGACGTCGAGCCGGTTCTTCATCTCTACGCCGGCCGACCTCAGCAAGACCGTCTTTGGCCTGGTGACCGAAGATGTGTTTGGCAAGAAGGCCGAGCCCTACAGCGTGAAGGTCAAGCTGGCGCCCAAGGCCTTCGCCGACAAGGCCAGCACCATCATGGCCGAGGCCAACGCCGAGGGCGTGCTGACGCTCGAGTCGGAGGGTACGAACCTCAACCAGCAGGTCGACGACCGGGTGCCCCTGCGCACCGTGCCGCTCACGGGCGACTTCGTGATGACCGTGAAGGTGGCCGACCTCACAGGTGCCGACCGCCACAACACACCCGGCTACAACGAGGGTGGCATCATCGTGCGCAGCAAGCACGGACAATGGCAGGACGCGGTGCATCTCGGCGTGTTCCCCAACTACAACTGCGGCAACATGCTCACCGTGCTCCACGAAGGCCGCCCGCAGTATCAGAATGGCAAGGGATGGGGCTTTGATCCCTACCTGCAGCTCATCCGCCAGGGCAACCTGCTCTATGCACGCACCAGCGCCGACGGCAAGACATGGGAGAACATGCCCAACTCGCCCCTGGACATCTCGTTCCTCGAGGGACGCACGCTCGATGTGGGCCTCTACCAGACCACCTACTCGGAAAACAAGGCCGGCGTGAGCTTCTCCGACCTGCACATCTGGCAGAAGAAAGACAAGTAAAAAAGGCACGACCCTCACACCGCCTGCCGCCGCACATGCGTTTCCCCGGAACCGCGTGTGCGGCGGTTGTCGCTTTTTTTTGGGGGGGCGGCAAGGCCCCATTGCAGGCCTCACGCCTGCCTCACGCGCATCGGCCCTAACATTTTACAATGAAAATTGCTCCCCGTTCCACATTTTTAGTGTATCTTTGCATTCTAAACCAATAACCTCACTTACGCACATGAACGACGTAGTAGTCAGAGACACCGACCTGCAGCAGGCTGCCGCACAGGGTATGGACGAGTTTTTAAAGGTCTTTGCCGATGCCATACACCAGGCCATCGGCGGCACGCTCAATGCCGACAATATGCAACACCTCAACGCCGACCAGATTACGCTGTTGGCCTATCTGGCTCTGCGCGACGAAGTGATGGAGGGCGGATTCGTGCAGCTCATCCACAACGGCTACGGCCCCTTCTTCTTCAAGAACCCCTTCGACAAAGCGATGCGCCAGTGGGGACTCCACGATGTCTACAAGCTCATCAACAAGTGTCACCGCTACTACAACCTCTATCACGAGGAGATAGAGGCCGACTGCACACAGGAGGAGTTTGACGCGCTCTACGAGCGCTTCCCCTGCTTCGACGACTTCGACGACGCCTTCGTCGAGAACGAAGAGCAGTTTACCAGCGACGTGGCCCACTACGTCGACGAGCACATCACACAATTTGCACGCATAGAACAATGAACAAACACCAGCAGGACCTGAGAAAGAAAAGTCCCGTACAGATAAAGAACAAGAAAGCCTCCTTCGAGTATTTCTTTGTAGACACCTACACGGCAGGCATCGTGCTTACCGGCACCGAGATCAAGTCGATACGGGCCGGCAAGGCATCGCTCGTCGACACCTTCTGCTTCATCACAGGCGGCGAGATGTGGGTGAAGGGCATGAACATCAGTCCGTATTTCTACGGCTCGTATGCCAACCACGAAGCCCGCCGCGACCGCAAGCTGCTGCTCAACAAGCGCGAGATACGACGGCTGGCCGAGGACAGCAAGACGCCCGGCTTCACCATCGTGCCCACACTGCTCTTCATCGATGAGAACGGAAGGGCCAAACTCGACATTGCCCTGGCGAAAGGCAAGCGCGAGTTTGACAAGCGGCAGACGCTGAAGGCCAAGGAGGACCGCCGCGAGATGGACCGCGCCATCAAGCATTTCTAAATCTTTGCAATACCACATGTGTGCGCCGCGCTTATCCGCACGCGCGCATAAGCACCTGCGCACACGCACACATGCATACACCACACGCACAATGACCAACACCATTCAGGATATCATAGGAGAGCGCATACTGGTGCTCGACGGGGCAATGGGCACCATGCTGCAGCAGGCACATCTCACCGAGGACGACTTCCGCGGCACACGCTATGCCCAGCTGCCCGGTCAGATGAAGGGCAACAACGACATGCTCAACCTCACGCGCCCCGATGTCATTGCCGACATACACCGCCGGTATCTCGAAGCCGGTGCCGACATCATTGAGACCAACACCTTCTCGGCCCAGCGCATCTCGCAGGCCGACTATCATCTTGCCGACGACAGCGCGGAGATGGCGCTCGCCGGCGCTCGCCTGGCCCGCGCTGAGGCCGACCGCTTCAGCACACCGGAGCGTCCGCGCTTTGTGGCCGGCTCCGTGGGACCCACCAACAAGACCCTCTCGCTCAGTCCCGACGTCAGCGACCCTGCCGCCCGCGAACTGACCTACGACACGCTCCACAGCGCCTACTGCGAACAGATCAGCGCCCTCGTGGAAGGCGGCGTCGACCTGCTGCTCATCGAGACCATTTTCGACACGCTCAACGCCAAGTGTGCCATCGATGCTGCCTGCGCCGTGATGGAGCGCAGCGGCCGCCGTCTGCCCATCATGCTCAGCGTGACCGTCAGCGACCTTGCCGGGCGCACCCTCAGCGGCCAGACGCTCAGCGCCTTCCTGGCCAGCATCAGTGCCTACGACATCTTCTCCGTAGGCCTCAACTGTTCGTTTGGAGCGCGGCAGATGAAGCCTTTCCTGCAGCAGCTGGCTGCCGAAGCACCCCATTACATATCGGCATACCCCAATGCCGGACTGCCCAACTCGATGGGCGAATACGACGAGACGGCCGAATCGATGGCTCCGCAGATACAGGAGCTCATCGACGAGCAGCTGGTCAACATCATCGGCGGATGCTGCGGCACCGACGACGAGTTTATCCGCCGCTATGCCCTGATGGTGCGCGGCAAGCAGCCGCACCGGCCGCAACCCAAGCCCACCACGATGTGGCTCTCGGGCCTGGAGCGCCTCGACGTGACTCCCGCCGTGCGCTTTGTGAATGTGGGCGAGCGGTGCAACGTGGCCGGATCGCGCAAGTTTCTGCGGCTGATCAAGGAGAAGGCCTACGACGAGGCGCTCCTCATCGCACGCAAGCAGGTGGAGAGCGGCGCCCTGGTGGTGGATGTCAACATGGACGACGCGCTGCTCGATGCCCGCGTGGAGATGCCCAACTTCCTGAACCTCATCGGTTCGGAGCCCGACATTGCCCGCGTGCCTGTGATGATCGACTCGTCCGACTGGCAGGTGGTGCTCGCCGGTCTGAAGTGTGTGCAGGGCAAGTGCATCGTCAACTCCATCTCGCTCAAGGAGGGCGAGGAGGTGTTTCTCAGTCATGCACGCGACGTGAAGCGCTTCGGTGCCGCCGTCGTGGTGATGTGCTTCGACGAACAGGGACAGGCCACCACCTATGAGCGGCGCATAGAGATCGCCAGCCGGGCCTACCGGCTGCTTGTAGACCGGGTGGGCATGAATCCGCTCGACATCATCTTCGACCCCAACGTGCTCGCCATTGCCACCGGCATGGAAGAACACGACAACTACGCCGTGGAGTTTATCCGCGCCACCGAATGGATACACCAGCATCTGCCCGGTGCCCATGTCAGC
>CAVAXH010000030.1:0-19840 GCA_963592505.1 Bacteroidaceae bacterium | reverse complement strand
CAGCAGGGTGGTCTTGCCGCAGCCCGAGGGCCCCAGAATGGTCACAAAGTCGCCCCGCTTGATGCTGAGCGACACGTCCTTGAGCACCACCTTGCGTCCGAAGGCCTTGCTGACGTGTTCTATCTGCAGTATGTTTTCGTTCATTTCGAGTGTGTTGTTGCTTGGCAGCTGGTGCGCAGTCATGCCGCATAACTGCCATTTTGGTTTGCAAAGTTAACCATTTTCCTCGAAACATCGTTTCTTTTTGCCTATCTGTTCACACGATTGTAACAAAAAGTCAATGATGTGGCAAAAAAGCGCGGAGGATGCACCGGGACCGTCGTCCCGACACATCCTCCGTGTGGTGTGTGTGGCTTGGTAAGCCTGTGAAGCAGCCTACTTGTGTTGCTCGTAGTATTTCAGGGCAGCCTTGATGTTGGCCTGCACCGCCTTGGTGCTGAAGGTGGCACCCGTGCAACCGTCCACCTGTGTCTTCTCGGCCAGTTTCTTGGCCTTGCTCAGTTTGAGGTTGTTGTAGAGGGGCAGCAGATACTTCTTCACCTTGGCAAAGTAGTTGGCCGACTCCTCATTCTTGAGGGCTGTCACCTTGATGACCTTTCCCTTCTTGATGGTCACCTCCACGGGTGTGGTCTTGCGAAAACCGCGTGTCTGGCAGATGGTGGTGGTGCGCACCACGCAGGTGCCGTCGGCAGAGGTCTTCATGACGTCGTCGGCGCTGGCGGTGAGGGCCATGGCCGAGAGCGCGATAGCGAAAAGTGTCTTTTTCATTATTCTGTTGTGTTTTTGTTCACCTTTTATTTCATGGTAACTTGTATGCGGTTGTTGCCGGCCAGCAGGGCTTGGCACAACTGGCGTATGTCGTCGGTGGTCAGGCGGTTCACCATGCTGCGGTAGTCGTGGTTGAAGTCGATGCCGTCGCGCAGCTCGTGGTAGCGCACATACTCCCACCAGCCATTGGTGAGCACCGCACGGTCGTAGTTTTTCAGTTCATACTCCTTCACCTTGTCGAGCTGCTGCTGTGTGGGGCCGTTGTGGGCCATGAGGCGCAGCTGCTCGTCGATGATGGGCATCAGCTCCTCATACTTGTCGGGGTCGCAGCGGAAGTCGACGGTCATCGAACAAGCCTCTGTGGGATATTTCCAGAACTGTCCCTTGACGCTCACGCCATAGGTGCCGCCCTTCTCCTCGCGCACGGTCTCGGTGTAGACGGCGCGCATGATCTGGCAGAGCACGTCGAGGCGCAGGTCGTTGTCGGCGGTGTAGGGCAGGTCGGCGGTGTAGAGCACGTTGTTTTGTGCCGACGGCGTCTTGCGGTCGCGGTGGAACACTACGGTGCGCTGTCCGCGCTGCACGTCGAGCACGTGGCTGCCCGGCATGTCGGCCGTGTGGGTGTGCTTCTTGGTGGGCAGCGAAGCCACATACTGGCAGATGAGATCCTCAAACTCGTCGTCGCGTATGTCGCCGGTGACGATGAGGTGCATGCCAGCGAGGTTGTCGAAGCGCTCGTGGTAGATCTGGTACATGCGGTCATAGTCGACCTCGTCGAGGCGGTCGGTGGTCATCGGCATGGTGCGCTTGCTGTGGCCGTAGATGGCGTAGCGCAGCGAGTCGTTGTACTCCACGTTGGGACTGGCGTTGCGGTTGCGCAGCATCGACCGCTGCTTCTCGATGAGGTTGCTGAAGACGGCCTCGTCGCGACGCGGCTTGGTGAGGTAGAGATAAGCCACCTCGAGCCATGTCTTGAAGTCGGACGCCGTGCACACGCCGTTGACACCCTCTTCCTCGGCGCTTATGTAAGGGGTGACACGCAGGGCCTTGCCTCGGCGCTTCTTCTCGAGGGTGAGATAGTCGAAGTCGGCGGCTCCGCTCTGGCGCACGGTGGTCTCGAGATACTGCAGCGTGGCGGCGTCGGCATCGGGATAGAGCGAACGGCCACCCAGTCTGAACATGTTCAGGGTGAGACGGTTGGGCTCGATGTCGCTCTTGCGGGCGCTCACCCGGATGCCGTTGGACAGGGTGTATTCCGTGTAGCCGTTGGCCACCTGTCGCTTGGCTGTGATCTTGCCTTTCTTGGGCAGCTTGTCCATAAACGAGGTGGTGGGAGCGTCCTCTGTCTGTTTGTCGGCGGCATACTCGCGCTGCTGGGCGCTCTCCACCCACTGGCGGAACTGCTCGGCCGAGGGCAGCGTATAGGGCTTGCCGTCGTAGGCTGTGGGACCAAACACCACGCACACCTGGTTCTTGTCGGTGACGATCTCCTTCATGGCCTCGTTGACCTCCTGGAGCGTGGTGGCGGCAGAGAGCTCGGCTTCGAGGGCAGCCTCGTATTCGATGTTCATGCATGGCTCTGCCGCGCAGAAGTTCTGCACGATGCGCTTGGCATACTCGGCGTTGCGCGTCTTGTGTTTGTTGTCGAGTCTGTGCTCGATGTTGACGGCATACTGCACCTTGGCATGTTCCAGTTCGGCCTCGGTGAAGCCATAGCGGCGTGCCTTCTCCACCACCTCGATGGCGGCATCGATGCCTGCCTGCGGATCGTTGGGCAGCAGACCAATGGTGAGCGCGAAGGCGTCTTTCTCGGCAGTGACATAGAACATGTTGTCGCGGCATGAGCACGACATGACGCGCGGCTGTGCCTCCTTGGAGAGCTGAGCCAGGCGCTGGCGCAGGATAAACATGGCCAGACGTGAGCGGTAGCCGCCGGCGAAAGCCTCGCGTGAGGCACGGGTGGCCCGTGGCTCAGGGTCACGCTTCATGTAGAGCGAGAAGTTGACGGTGGGCTGTTCGGCATCGGCCTGCGTGTAGACGATCATACTGTCATTGTCGGGCACGGTGTAGTAGATGCGCTCGGGCTTTCCCTCTGCCCTGACGTCGGCAGCGAAGAACGCCTTGATCTTCTGTTCCACCTCGTCGACATCCACGTCGCCCACCACGATGATGCCCTGCAGGTCGGGACGGTACCATGTGGCGTAGTATTGGCGCAGGGCGTCGTAGTGGAACGTGTCGACGACCTCGATGTGGCCTATGGGCAGACAGTCGGCATACTTGGATCCGGCATACATCACGGGCATGGCCTGTTCCATCATGCGCGTGGTGGCAAAGCGCGACCGACGGGTGCGCCACTCCTCGCGTATGACACCGCGTTCCTGGTCGATCTCCTGGTCGCGAAGGAGCAAAGAGCCCGCCCAGTCGTGCAGAATCATCAGACAGGTGTCGGCCACTCCCGTCTTGTTCACGGGTGCATTCGAAATGTTGTAGACCGTCTGGTCGATGGACGTGTAGGCGTTGAGGTCGGCGCCAAACTTGATGCCGTGGCTCTCACACCAGTTGCGCACGGAGCGCTGTCCGCCGTTGCCGTCGGGGAAATTCTTGGACCCGTTGAAGGCCATGTGTTCCAGGAAATGGGCCAGTCCGCGCTGCTGGGGCTGCTCCAGTATGGAGCCCACGCGCTGGGCGATGTAGAAGTCGGCCTGTCCGGGCGTCTGGTCGTTGTGCCTGATGAAGTAGGTGAGGCCGTTGGCAAGCGTTCCCTTGCGTATGCAACTGTCGAGGGGCAACATCTGGGCGCTGGCCGTGAGGCTGCTGCCGAGCGTGAGCAGCGAGAGCAGGAACGTGGAGGTTCGTCTGGTCATAAATGTGTTGATTACAGGGTGTTTCTATAAACGATGTGTTCTTGTCGTGTCGGCTTGTCTGCCGGTGGGGTGGTGCGTGCCAGTGTGGCGCGAACCGGAGAAATGCAAAATAACTTACCCGTGTGGGAGTGTGGCACACGGGGTAAGTTATTGTTGCTTTGCAGTGGTTGCTTTGCAGTGGTTGCTTTGCAGTGGTTGCGCTTACAGCTCGATGCCGCTCACGCTGTAGGTCTTGCCGTTCTTGATGATGACAATGCGGCCGTTCTGCACCGTCTTCACAGCCTTGGCGCTGTCGGCGGTCTCGTCGGCCTGCAGGTCGCTGATGCCGGCGGTCACGTCTTTGTTGTCGAGGACGTATGTGGTGAGGCCTTCCTTGATGACGTTGCCGTCACCGTAGCAGATGAGTGCGTTGCCGCGGATGTTGCCGATGGTGCTCTTGTCGGCCTGCTCGGTGGTCACCTCAGCATTGTTGGTGCAGTCGGAGACGACGACCTGGTCCTGGCCCCACTTCTCCACCACGTTGGCAGCAATGCCCGACACGCCGTTCTCGAGCGCAGACACCTCGCCGTTGTTGACGCAGTGGGTGATGGTGGCCTTCTGGCCGTTGTACTGCTCGCCCATGATCTGTCCGACGATGCCGCCCACATTCTTCACACCCTTCACGGTGCCGTTGTTGGTGCAGCTGTCGATGACGCAGACACGTGAGCAGGTGGCCACGATGCCGCCGTTGTACTGGCGCGACTTGGCTGTGCCCTCAGTGTCGTCGATGTTGCCGTTGTTGGTGCAGTTCTTCACCGTGCCGCAGTAGGAACCGGCGATGCCGGCAGCGCCGACGCCGTTGATTGTCGACATGTTGCCATAGTTCTCACAGTCGGTGATGAGATAGTTGTAGGGAGCGGTGGCGGTGGTGCTCACGATGCCGCCGACGATGCCTGCAGCATAGGTCATGGCATACATGTTGCCGTAGTTCTTGCAGTTCTTGACAGTAGCCTGCTCCTGTCCGCCGGCCATGCAGCCTGCGATGCCGCTGGCGGCAAAGTTGGTGGCCTCGATGTCGGCGAGGTTGGTGCAGCCGTCCACCGTGCCGGCGAGCACGCAGACGATGGGAGCCACGTAGTTGTATGACTTGACGTAGTTGTCCTTGCCGAAGACGAGGTTCTTGATGACACCCTTGCTGCCTACCGATGAGAAGAGGCCGTTGAACTTGCCTTCGGCATTGTTTCCGCAGTTGGTGTGGTAGATGCCGGTGATGGTGTCGTTCTGTGCATCGAAGGTGCCCTGGAAACCATAACCTATGGTGGTGATGTTGGTGATGGCGGCCTTGCCGATGGCCGGCAACTGCACGGGAGCAGCCTCGGTGCCACCGAAGTTGATGTTGTTCATCATCGTGAAGTACTCGCCCTCACCGGTGTTGTCGCTGGAGATGTTGGCTGCCATGGCGCTGAAGTCGGCAGCATCGTAGATCTTATAGGGGTTGGCCTCGGTGCCGCGGCCCACGAGGTGCCAGGCGTTGTCGGTGGTGTAGAAGCCCTCGTTCTCATAGGTCAGCGCAAAGGGCATAGAGCCATACTTGAACTCCATGGCGAACGTCAGCTTGCCTGTGGCGTGGGTGTAGGTGGCAGAGAGACTGCTGACGGTCACTTCTTTCTCGGCGCCAGTGGCATCGGTAGTTGTCGAGGTCACGTTGGTGGCCTCCCAGGTGAACACCGCGTTGCCCGTGGCGGGAGAGCCTGTCATGGTGTAGGGCAGGTCGCTGAGGGTGAACGGGTTGACGGTGACACCCATGGCCGTGTAGACCATGGCCGGCGTGGTGATCGAAGCCTTGTTGTCGGAGCCGAGGGTTACCTTCACGGTGTCCTTGCTCACCTTGGTGAATGTCATGTCCTTCATTATGGTCACATAGAAGTCGGCCTGGCCGATAAAGTTCATTGCACCATGCTGCTGGGCGAAGGCCGTCGAGGCCGACAGTGCGCACGCTGCGATAAGCGTAAAGATCTTTTTCATAACTTGTTTTTGAATGCTTAAATATTTAATGTTATCTGTTTACGTTATGTGTTTTCTTATGGTACTCTGCTTGGAGATTGTTCCTGCCTGATGCAGGGCCATCTTTCTGTCAGAAGGTGGCGGCAACGGTGGCGCAGAGGGCATTGCGCGTGAGCCCTTGTTGCTGGCCGCCGGTGGCAGTGCGGAAGTCGTAGCGCAGGGCGATGCTCGGCCGCACACGGCTGTGGCCGAGTGGCCACTCGTAGCTGACCTTGGCGTGAGCGGCAGTTTCGTGCAGGTCGGTGGTGCCTACAGCGCCACCCAACGCTATGGACAGCAGGCCATTGTGCCCCATGTGTAGCGAGCGGGAAGCCTCTGCGAAGGGCACGACGACAAGGCGGCTTGTGGTGTAGGTCTCGGGATAGAGATAGGCCGTCTGCTTGCGCCAGTGGCAGACGGCACCGCCATGGACGTGCCAGAGGTAGATGGCGCCTGAGGGCAACCAGTAGCCTGTGGCCGTGAGCGAGCCGTAGGTCTGCGCCTTGTCGGACATCTTGGTCGGCTCGTAGTAGTCGTAGAACGTCAGCGAACTGCCGGTGGCCGATGAAGCCACACGCCGGTAGTTTTCGCGCAAGGCCTGCAGACGCTCGGTGTGCAGCGTGGCCTCAGTCCACCAGAGATGCTGCGCCGTGTGGGCGACGTCGGCACGTAGGTGGAGACTGAAGAGATCGCCACGGTGCTGCTCGTGGGCGGCGGTGTATTGCGAGTGTTTGCCGTAGCGGCCTGTGCGATGCAGATAGGTGGCTTCGGCAAACAGACCATGCCATGCCCCCTGCAGGCCGGCGCCTACATACTGGGAGAGCAACGGCATCTCGCGGCTGTCGTCGGTGAAGCCTTCCACACCGAAGGTCTCCACCTCACCATGATGGTTGGCATAGTCGACGAGTGTCTTGAACACACGGTCGGTGGTGCCGTAGACATCGAAGAGCAACGTCTCGGTGGTGCGGCGGTAGAGCAGACTGGCTCCCAGGCCGTTGGCAGACCCGTCGGGCGACCAGAAGGCACTCAAGGCCGTGTGCAACCGCATCAGCGTGTTGGTGTGGCGCAGGTCGCGGTGCTTGGCGTAGGTGCCAGCCGTGAAGTCGACCTCGGCACCGAAGGCCACATGGCGTGTAGCCTGCCATCCCACGGCTCCCGTGAGATGAAAGGTCTCCATGCGCTTGTCGCCCGCATTGGCCGTGGAGTCGTCCACGAGGTCGAAGGGCATCAGCTCGCTGGTGGGCCACATCATGCTGCCCGACATCAGTGAGCCCTGCCGGTTGGCATAGGTCATGCTGCCGTGGGCCACCAGTGACGGACCGACGCGGTAGTACGACTCTACGCTGCCGCCAAAGGCATGCTCGCGGCGCGGCTCGCTGGCTGAGCGCAGGCTGCCGCCGCGGTGTGCATAGTGTATCTCGGCCTGCGACAGGGTGCTGTCGGCAAAGGTGGTGAGTGCTGCACTGTTGCCCGAGGTGAGCCAAGCGTTGCGGCTGGCCGTCAGGCGGAAGTCGCGTTGCGCCAGGGCGGGCAGGCAGAGCAGGCTAGCGAAGAGAACAACGGTCGGCTTCATAGAAATCGTTTGTGGAGTTGTTGGTGTCCTGATATATGGGATGTCCGTCGGTGGTGTAGCGCTCTATGTGGCGGCGGAGCGCATGGCCAAGTCCGTTGAGCAGGTCGACGTGTCCGTTGTCGATGTCGGGCGTGAGGCGCTTCTTGCTGTCAGCCAGTTTGTTTTTGTTGTAGACCTCCATGCCGTCGAGCACCCACTGGCGCGGCAGTTTCAGGTTGGCATAGATGATGTTGCCCTCCTTGCCCGGCGAGTAGACGATGTTCTCGGTCTGTGCGGCATAGGCAGCCGGTGTGGTGGTGCTGTCGGTGCGGAAGAGCACCAGGGCTGGCGAGACGACGCTCAGCGGCCAGGCGTTGCCCTTGCCGTAGCGGGCCGCCTTCAGGTAGTGGCTGGTGGGGATGACCTCCGACGGCGACGGGTAATAGTTGGTGTTGCTGTATTTTTCGCCGTTGGGACTGGCTGCCTCCACGTCGTACATGCAGTAGTATTCCGGGTGGGCATAGTTGATGGAGTTCTTGTAGGTCAGGGTGTTGTCGATGGCCCCATGCACGTTGACCACCAGTTCGGTATAGGGTGCCAGCGTGTTGCCGTCCTGGAAATACCAGATGCCGTTGATGGCTGGCAACCAGCCGTCGGCCTCGTAGGAGAGGACGCCGTCCTGCAGGAAGAAGTGCTGCGACGACTCGGCATTGTAGGGGTCGATGATGGCGAAGCCCACGCGGTCGAGCGACACGGGTTCGGACGACTGGTTGTAGATGATGATGCACTTGTCGAAATGGAAAGTGCCGGAGCCGTCGTCCTTGGCGCATCCTCCGTTGTAGAGCTCCTTGATGACGAGTGGCTGCGCCTTCTCGATGAGCGTCACGGTGACCGGCATGTTGATGGTGGCAGTGGCTGCGGTTATGGCAAGGTCGCTGAGCGAGCCGTTGCAGACGCGGCGGTAGTAGTCGTCTTCGCTGACCTTCGAGACGCTGGCGCTGTAGATGCCGGCAGGCAGGGCGAAGACGGCTGTGCCCGTGCTGTCGGTCTTGGCCGTGAAGGCAGTGCCAATGTTGCTGGTGAGGCAGACATCGGCATCGGCAACGGGTTGCTGCAAGGAGACCTGCACGACGTGCAGGGCCACTGTCTCATCGTAGTTGCATGCGGTGAGCGTCAGCAGCAGCGACATGGCTGCCAGCAGGGTGCGGAGGTATGAGGTATGCATGTGAAGATGATTACAGTTTTAGTCGGAGCGATGCTCCATAGTAGAACTTGGGAATGTAGCCCGATGCGAAGAGCGACGACTCGAGACCCGTCTGCGAGTTGGTGACGGTGCCCATGTTGTTCAGGCAGTTGTTGGCATAGAACGAGATGCTCACCCAACGGCCGATCTCCTTGGTGACGGAGAAGTTGAGGGCGTAGTATGCCGAGATGCGCTGTGGGTTGAAGTAATAGGACGTGTTGCTGCGCACGATGAGGTTGCACAGACGCTGATAGAGCTCAGGGTCGTTGTCGCGCGCATCGGCCAGCGCCTCGGCGAAGGGAATGCGCTCGGTGGGGTTGTCCCAGGTGGTATAGTATTCGGGGTAGAGCGCCACGTAGTGGTCGGTCTCGCCGTGATAGGCCGTGCCGCTGACATTGCCGGCGGCCTCGAGCAACACGGCGCTGCGGTCCTCGGAGAGGTTGCGCTTGTAGTTGAGAAACGTTGCCTCGAGACGTGCCGTCATGATGAGGCGCAGACGGGGGATGCGTGCCGTCAGCGTGGTGTTGAGGTTGCAGCCCTTGGTGAGGGAGCCGTTGCTGACAGACGGGCTGCTGACGGAGGAGGCGCTGGTGACATTGCTGCCGGCATAGTAGCCGATGAGCGGTGACACGGCAGCGGTGGCCGGCAGATCGCCCACGCCGTTTGGGCTGCCGGCTATAAGCGTGTGGTCGACACCCCGGTAGTGGTAGTACTTGCCGTCGAAGCGCAGCGTGAGGCCCACGGTGTGGCGGTTGCTCACCAGTGGTGCTTCGGCAATCCACTCCAGGCCGTAGCGTGTCACGGGCGAACCGTTGACGTATTGTCGCTGACTGACGTAGGTGTGGTAGGTGGAACAGGGCAGGGTGACGCTGGCGCCCGTGGCGGTCGATGACACCGTGACGACACCGGTCTGCGCATCCACCGCATACAAGCGGTCTGCGCTGGGAATGCCGATGCCCTCAAGGGCCGACTGTGTGGTGACGTTGTAGGCCAGCGGCGTGTAGACGGCCGTCATCTGATAGGGGTTGCGCGTCTGGCTCCAGAAGGCCGAGACGCTGAGACGAGCATGGCCGGCAGTGAGATCGAGGCCGAGGTCCACCTGATGGGAGTGCTGCCACTTCAGCTGACCGTTGTAGAGGGCATTCTGCACATGGGTGTAGTAGGCGTAATAGGCCTTGTTGTCGACGGTGGAGCCAGGGGTGAAGGTGAGGCGGTCGGCATAGGCATCGGCAGGGTAGAGCACCTGGAACGACGGCAGTTTGACGCTCTTGCCGTAGCCGGCGTGGGCAGTCAGCGCAAGGTTCTCCTGCCGCACGATGTCGTAGCGGGCGGTGAGGCGCGGCGACAGGCTGGCCACCGTGCCATAGGCCGAGCGGCCGATGGCGGTGATGTCGCTGCGCAGGCCGGCCACGAGCAGGAGGCGGCGCAGCGTGAGCCGGTCTTCGAGAAACACAGCCGCATTGTGCATGGTGGGCAGCGATGAGTAGTCGTAGGGGCGCCACGTGGGGGCGTAGCGCATGTCGGCATAGGAGGTGCCATGGCCGTCGTTGCGCGTGGCGGTCCACTGTGCGCCGAGCGTCACCTTGTTGGTTGTGCCACGGGCGAGGCGGCGCGTCCATGCCCCCTTGAGCTTGAGCTGCAGCGACAGGGGCTTCTGGTCGTTGTAGGACAGAACATACCAGTAGCCTGTCGGCCCGAGGATGATGTCGCCGGTGCCCAAGCCGTCGGTGTAGTCGTGGGCTATGTGGTAGCCGTCGGTGGTGGTGTGCAGATAGGGCTGTGCAGATGATGATGAGGCATTGGTGTAGTTCTCTGTGCGCTTGTCGCTGAACGAGAAGGCAGCCTGCAGTGACACGTTGAACACGCCCGAGCGTGTGGTGCTGCGAAGCCACTGCAGGAGCAGGTTGGCGCGCAGCATGTTGTCGCGCTGACGTTGGTAGGTGTCGGTGAAGGCATCGGGGTCAGCCTTGGAGTTGTAGCCGCCGATGTTGCCGGCCAGCGATGCCGTGAGTTGCAGCGTGGAGTGGGCGGTGTGGAAGGTGTTGTTGTAGGCCACGGAGATGTTGTTGCGGCTATAGGCGGTGTGGGGTGAGGCAATGGCGCTGAATGAGCGTGCATGCTCCAGCGACAGGTTGAGCACGCCGGCATGAGTGCCCAGCGTCAGGCCTTTGCTGAGAGCAGTCTGACGGGTGTAGGGGTTGACGGACGCCTCCACGATCCATGGGGTGTGTCCCCGCCGGGTGTTGACTTTCACCACGCCGGCAGCCACATCGCCATATTCCACGCCGGCAATGCCGCTGACCACCTCCACGCTCTCGATGTTGGATGCAGCGATGTTGCGGGTGGAGGGCGAGAGCGTCTCGCTCATGTTGGCATTGTTGTCGAGGCGCAGGCCGTCTACCTCGATGGCTGTCGCGAAAGCGGCATTGCCGCGCTCGCCGCTGCCGGCGCGAAGGGCCAGACGGTTGTCGTTGATGAGCGAAGAGTTGACGGTCTGGCCACCGGGCAGCAGGGCCGTGATGTCGCTGAGCGAGAGCACCTGCGAGTGGTCGAGGGTGGTGCGGTCCATGGTGTAGGCCGTGGTGCCGCTGGCATCGCGCCGCCGGGCAGTCACTTCCACGCCGGGCAGACTGAGGTTGTCTTCTTTCAGCCGGATGTTTTTCAGGTTGACATCGTGGGTGAGGGTGATCTGGTAGGTGCGGGTGACATAACCCAGTGAGGAGACCACGATGGTGACTGTGCCGTCGGGGGCATTGGCAATGTCGAAGCGGCCTTCGGCATCGGCCACAGCCCATAGCTCCATGTCGCGCAGTTTCACGGTGGCATAGGCCAGCGGCTTGTTGGTCTTGTCGTCTATGATACGTCCGGTGATCTGGTGGCCAGTGGCCGCCAGTGTGTCGTTTGCCGTCATAACAAACAGAAGGATGAGTCCGAGAAGGCGGACTGCAAGACGGCATTGGCGAGTTGTTATCTTATGAATACGAATCATAGAGCAGAATTAGCGGATGCAAAATTAATATTTTATCCGTTGTCCTGCAACTCGCGCGCGACTTTTAAGGAGAAATTACCTACTAATAGGTAGGCACAGAGGGCTGCAACTCAGCAGAAATCATGGTGTGGCGATGTGCTGCCCCACGACGTAGCCCATGGTCCATGCCGCCTGAAGGTTGAATCCACCGGTGATGGCGTCGACATCGAGCACCTCACCGGCGAAGAACAGACCCTTGACGGCCTTGCTCTCGAGCGTGTGCATGTCGATGGAGGCGAGCGACACGCCACCGCAGGTGACAAACTCGTCGCGTGCGCGCCCTTTGCCCGCAATGGTGTAGATGTCGTTGGTGAGCATCTCGATGAGGCGGTTGGCCCCCTTGCGGCCGAGCTCGCCCCAACGACTGTCGGTGGCGTGGCCGCTGCGGAGCAACAGATACTCCCACAGGCGTGCCGGCAAGTTGAACGGACGCACCGAGACCAGATGGCGGCCGGGATGACTGGCAGCGATGGCGGCCACCTCCTGCTCGGCGACCGTGCGACTCGACTGTCCTGTCCAGTTGATAGCCACGGGCACCTGATAATGGTGCTCGCTGAGGTGGCGTGCCGCATGCGATGACAGCTTGAGCGCTGCCGGACCGCTCATGCCCCAATGGGTGATGAGCAGCGGCCCCTCAGCCCGGAACGACGTGCCGGGAAGCGAGGCAATGACAGGCTCCACCACGGTGCCCATCAGACTGAGCAGTTGGCGGTCGGTGATGTTGAACGTGAAAAGCGAAGGTACGGGTGCCTCCACCGCGTGGCCCAGGGCGGCGAGCATGGCCAGCCCCTCGCCCTTCGGGCTGCCACCGGTGGTGATGGCCACCCGGTCGGCATGTGCCGTGGTGCCACCGGCAAACGACAGGCGGAACGTGCCGGAAGGTTCGGCGTGGAGGTCGGTGAGGCAGGCACCGGTCTTCATGTGTATGCCCAGCCTGCTGGCAAGCCCGGTGAGGCAGCCGGTGACGGAGTGGGCATCTTGCGACACGGGGAACACGCACTCGTCGGTCTGGGTGGTCAGCGGCACCCCCTCGCGCTCAAACCACTCGTAGGCATCGCGGTGGCTGAAGCGCTTGAAGAGGCGCTTCATGAGCCGGTGGCCACGCGGGTAAGCCTGCTTGGGATCGCTGATGAGGCGAAACGAATTGGTGAGGTTGCAACGTCCGCCGCCGGTGATGGCCACCTTGGCCAGCATGTGGCTGTTTTTCTCGTAGATGGTGATGTCGGCCGACGGCTGCTGGCGCTTGGCCTCGATGGCGGCAAAGAAGCCTGCTGCGCCCCCGCCGATGATGGCTATGTGGAGAGGCATGCGCGTTACTTGATGAACTGCAGTTTGCCCTCATCGCGCGGCTTGGCGGCCGGACTCTCGTCGGCATAGCCCACGGCAAGGATGAAACAGATGTCGTAGCCCTCAGGCAGTTGCAGACGGTCTATGTAAGGCTTGCAGTCGTCGGTGGTGTTGAGGAAACGCACGGGACCGCCCAGACAACACGTGGCAAGTCCCATCGACTGGGCAGCCAGCATCATGTTTTCGCCCATCATGCCGGCATCGAGCGACGGCTGGCCGTCGGGTGTGGCGATGCAGATGATGTTGGGTGCATTGCGAAACATGTTTTTGAAATGTGCATCACGCTTCACCTGGTCGGGGTTGGCCTTGCGGAAGAGCTCCGTCACGCCATCGATCCACGCCTTGTCCTCCACCACACGCACCTGCCACTGCTGGCTGTTCATGCCGCTCGGAGCCAGCAGTCCGCAACGGGCAATCTCTGCCAGACGGTCGTGCTCCACGGGACGGTCGAGATACTGGCGCACAGAACGACGCGCCTCGATGGAGGCAACCACACTGTTGTGCCGACTGACGACAGCCGGCGTCCACGCATTCAGGAAACGCAAGGTCTTGTCGCGGCTATAGCCCTTGCCCTCCTCAAGGAAACTGGAGTCTTGGATGTGGAGCACGTTGCCGGCCTGGTCGAGCACGACGAACACCGGGAAGCCGAAGCGCTGCGGGTTGCCCAGTCGCTGCATGAGTGCTGCGGCCTGCGGACCGCCCTTGCGCGGATCGTAGTTGACGTGGATGTAGGCAAAGTTGCTGGCCAGCACACGGGCCACGGCGGTGTCGCGCTCGGCAAAGTCGGCAAAGCGCAGGCACCAGGGGCACCAGTTGCCGCCCACCTGGCAGAGCACCAGTCGGCCGGCACCCTCAGCGCGCACGGCAGCCAGAGCGCTGTCTATCTGGGCCATGGGGTTGCCGTTTTCGTTGTAAACTTTCTTGAGCGCAGTCTGCGCACTGGCCGTCAGGGCCATGATTGCCACAAGGAGCGACAGTATGGTTTTCTTCATGGTGAGAATGTTTTACGATGGTGATTTATGAAACTAACCTTTACGATGGTCGTTTGCTGTGCTGACACCATAGCGGAACTGGCTGCCGGATGATGTCCTGGCGGCCAGCCCCGCGATGGTTGATCGGCTGAAGGTTAGAGAGCCTTCAGTTGGTGGATGCGGCCGATGGGGTCGTCGGCACCAAACACATAACTGCCGCTGACCAGCACGTCGGCACCGGCCTGTGCCAGTTGGGGTGCTGTGGCCCCGTTGACACCGCCGTCGATCTCGATGAGAGCCTTCGATCCGCTCTCGCTGATGAGGCGGCGCAGACGTGCAATCTTGGCATAGGTGTTCTCGATGAAGTGCTGGCCGCCGAAGCCCGGGTTGACGCTCATGAGCAACACCATGTCGACCTCGCGGATGATGTCTTCGAGCACCGATACGGGTGTGGCGGGGTTGAGGGTGACGCCCGCCTTCATGCCTGCCTCATGGATTTCATGGACGGTGCGGTCGAGGTGTGTGACAGCCTCCACGTGCACGTTCATCATCATGGCACCGAGACGTGCCGTCTGGGCAATGTAGTTTTCGGGGTGGGTGATCATAAAGTGAACGTCGAGCGGCTTCTTGCAAATCTTTGCAACAGCCTCGAGCACGGGGAATCCGAAAGATATGTTGGGCACGAACACGCCATCCATCACGTCGCAGTGGAGCCAGTCGGCCTCGCTGCGGTTGATCATGTCGATTTCGCTCTTCAGGTCAGCAAAGTCGGCTGCCAGGAGCGATGGAGAAACGATGACACTCATATCAGTTCATGCAATAGTTGACAGGTAGGCCCGTCTGTTTCGACACTCGGTAGGTATAGGCGATCTGTCGTATCAGCATGAGCGACATGGCTGACGGTTTCAGTTCTTCAGGAGTAATCTTTTTCATAGGCGACTGGTGTTAGAGATATGGTTGCTTTTAGGGGGTGTGACTCGTCATGCTTCCCCTTTCTATCTTCTTAACGCAGCGATTGCCGCTTTTATTATTGAGACCTGAAAAAATATTTCTTTTGCACATCAAGACAGCGCATGCGTTGCCCGGTGGCATGAGTGTGGGGGCGTGCCATGGGCGGCTGATGTGCTGCATTGCGTTAAGCCTGATGCGGTTAGAAACAAAGATCCCCGTCTGCACCGTTGGGTTGCAGGCGGGGATCTTTGCGCCAGGCGGAGCGCATGTGTGGGGTGTGATATAAGGAGGGTGGATGGGTTAAGCCAGCAGTTGCAGTTGCAGGTCGTATTCGCGTGCCATGCGGCGCATGTTGATGAGCGCATAGCGCATGCGTCCCAGGGCGGTGTTGATGCTGACGTTGGTGGTGTCGGCAATCTCCCGGAACGACAGTTGCTGGTAGTAGCGCATGTAGACCACCTCGCGCTGGCAGGCAGGCAGATGTTCCATCATGCGGCGCACATCGCAGAACACCTGGTCGTTGAGCATGTGGTCTTCGATGTTGGCCACCATGACGCTCTCCTGTCCGAGGTTTGAGAGGTTGTTGTCGGCCGTAGGTTCCACGATGCGGCATGTGCGCATGTCGCGGTATTGGTCCATGATGACGTTGTGGGCTATGCGCATGCACCATGCGCCGAACTTTCCGGTCGGTGCATATTTGCCGTGCTGCAGTTTCACGATCACCTTGACGAACGTCTCCTGAAAGATGTCGTTGGCCATATCTTCGTCGCGCACGACGAACATGATATATGCAAAGATTTTCGACTGGTTGCGCGTCAGCAGTTCATCGAAAGCCTCGTTGTTACCATCCATATAGCATAATGCCAACTGCTCGTCGGTCATTGCTGCAAGATTCTTCATTTCTATTAAAGTGTTTGGTTATGAAGTAGATGTGTGTCGATAGGCTATCGAATTTATGGTGATGAACTGTTTGTTGACTGTAAATCGTATGCAAATGTATGGATTTATTTTCCTTTAACCAAATATTTCGGCCGAAAACTTACTCCGTACGTTGATATCTGTCAGTTTCTTCCTTTGTCTTTACACACGCGTCAAAAGGTGTCGATGGCGTCCCAGAGCATGAGATCCTGTCGGATGTAGCCGATGCGGCCGTTGACCCGCGTCTTGTACCACATGCCGTCGTCTTGCCCGTCGGTGTAGCCCAGGCAGGGGTAGACGGCGGGCAGCTCGCCCTCTGCGTCGCTGATGGTGGCGATGACAGCACTCTTGGTGGTGGGGCGGCGGCGCACGTTGACGCGCGGTGCCTCCTCGCTGTTCTGCGTCAGTATGCCCTGTGCGTTGGCGGCGCTGTACTCCACCACGCGGCTGCCGGCCTGTTTCACCAGTCCATAGTCTTGAACATCAACGAGATAGCTGTCGCCACAGCGGCCGATGTAACGGCTCTTGTTGCCTTGCGCGTCGATGACCACCTTGGCTGATGTGCGGTATTTTCGCATGGCTCCTGCCGGATCCCATTCGGGCGACATGATGCACATGTCGCTGGTCGGACGGAAGGCGGTGGTGTGCCACATGATGGTGTCGCCGGGAGCCATGCAGGCGAAGAGCAGCGAGCGGTTGTAGTCGTCGTTGAGGCTATAGAGACTGCTGTTGCCCTTGGCCGAGGTGAATGGTGCGGCGGCAAACAGCGTGTCGACCATGCAGAAGTCGGTGGCATCATCGGCAGTGATGCGCAGCGTGAAGTCGTCGGCCTGACCGTTGGCCCAACGTGTGACGGGCGTGAGCCAATAGGGGATGGTGAACCGCTGCGCCACGTTGAAGCTCATGCGGTAGCGATAGGTGTGGTGCACGGTGTTGAGACCCTTCTCGAACGGCGCATCGAAGTAGTAGGCATAGGCATAGGCCGTGGTGCTGTCGAGCGCCGCATTGTAGATGACGTCTTCGGCCGGCAGCAGCGAGTCGGGTACCTCGCCGATGCCCTTCCACTGCGTCATGTCGAGCGGGGTGAAGTCGGTGCTGCGGCTGCCGTCGGCAAAGATCTGTGCCACCACCCCGTTGCGGTAGGGTAGGGACGTGCCGTTCATCTGCACCGTGAAGTCCTTGATGTCGGGGTGCACGCCGTTGCGCTGCAGCGCCTCGCCGCTGTTGTAGCTGGAGCAGGCTTCGAAGGCCATTTTTACGGTCTTGGCGTCACCGTTGTTCATGAACTCATAGTGCACGTCGACCGTGGCGAAGCCGTCGTTGCCGATGGTGATGGTGAGCACCTCGCGTGCTGCACGTATGTCGGTCTCGTGGACAGGCACGAGAAAGTTGCCGCTGGTGAAGTAGACACCGTCGTTGGCCGATGCCGTGTGGAAGCCTGCCCAAAGGGCTATGAGCAGGAGCAGTGCTTTTTTCATCATGTTGTTGGTTTCTGACGTTTATCGCTGGCTGTACATCTCGTCGTAGTAGCGCTGATAGTTGCCTGAGGTGACATTGTCGAGCCACTGCTGGTTGTCGAGATACCAGCGCACGGTCTTCTCGATGCCCTCCTCAAACTGCAGGCTCGGCTCCCATCCCAGTTCGCGCTGCAGCTTGCGGCTGTCGATGGCATAGCGCAGGTCGTGGCCCATGCGGTCGGTGACATGGGTGATGAGCCCCAGGTCCTCGTTCTCCTTGCGCCCCAGGAGGCGGTCGGTGGTGGCGATGAGCACCTTCACGATGTCGATGTTTTTCCACTCGTTGAAGCCGCCGATGTTGTAGGTGTCGGCCACCTTGCCCTCATGGAAGATGAGGTCGATGGCGCGTGCGTGGTCTTCCACGTAGAGCCAGTCGCGCACGTTGAGGCCCTCGCCGTAGACGGGCAACGGCTTGCGGTGGCGTATGTTGTTGATAAACAGCGGTATGAGCTTCTCCGGGAACTGGTAAGGCCCATAGTTGTTCGAACAGTTGGTGACGATGGTGGGCATGCCGTAGGTGTCGTGGAAGGCACGCACGAAATGGTCGCTCGACGCCTTCGATGCCGAGTAGGGACTGTGGGGCTGATACTTGCGGTCCTCGGTGAAGAACTCGCTGCCGTAGGCATGATGGTGTGCCGACGACGCCTTGGTGGTAAACGGACTCTCGATGCCCTCGGGGTCGGTGAGCTGCAGTGCGCCATACACCTCGTCAGTGGAGATGTGGTAGAAGCGCTTGCCCTCATAGCCCTCAGGGGTGGCCTCCCATGTCAGCTTGGCTGCCTGGAGCAGCGACAGCGTGCCCATGACGTTGGTCTGTGCAAAGGTGAACGGATCGCGTATCGAACGGTCCACATGACTCTCTGCAGCCAGATGTATGATGCCGTCCACGTGATGCGTCTGCATGAGCCCGAGCATGGCCTCGAAGTCGCAGATGTCAGCCTTCACGAAGGTGTAGTTGGGCTGCTGCTCGATGTCCGTGAGGTTGGCAAGGTTGCCGGCATAGGTCAACTTGTCGACATTGATGATGTGGTAGTCGGGATATTTGTTTACGAGGAGGCGCACCACGTGCGAACCGATGAAGCCGGCACCGCCGGTGACGATGATGTGGCGCTTAAACTGCTGTTCCATGAGCCTGTTGTTATGTGTGTTGGTGATGAGCCGGGGCCGTGGGCTGCCGATGGAGGCGCAGCGGCTGCCGGCATTCAATTTGGTGCAAAGTTATAAAGAAAATGACAAAACGGCGGTCTCTTGCCGTGTCTTTTTGCGCCAAATAGCGAAATCAGCGCTGTAAAACTTGCATGAACGCAAAAAATACACGAAATTTGCACCAGAGAAAATAACCCCGGCGTGAACATTCATAGGTTTGCGCCGATAACAAGAATGCCGTAATGGACAAGAAAGACTTGAGAATCATCTTTATGGGAACCCCCGAGTTTGCGGTGGGTACCCTGAGCCGCCTCGTGGAAGGCGGATACAATGTGGTGGCCGTGGTGACGCAGCCCGACAAACCCGTGGGCCGGCACCAGGACCACCTGCAGCCCAGCGAGGTGAAACAGTATGCCGAGGCCCACGGACTGCCCGTGCTGCAGCCGGTGAAGATGAAAGACCCCGACTTTGTGGCCCAGTTGCAGGCCTATCATGCCGACCTGCAGGTGGTGGTGGCCTTCCGCATGCTGCCCGAGGTGGTGTGGGCCATGCCGCGCTTCGGCACCTTCAATGTGCATGCGGCCTTGCTGCCGCAGTATCGCGGAGCAGCACCCATCAACTGGGCCGTCATCAACGGCGAGACGGAGACGGGTGTCACCACTTTCTTTCTCGACAAGGACATCGACACCGGCCGCATCATCCTCAGCAAGCGCTTTGCCATACCCGATGAGGCCAATGTGGAGTATGTCTACGACGGACTGATGGCGCTTGGTGCCGATGCCGCCGTGGAGACCATCGATGCCATACTGGCCGGTGACGGACAGGTGGCCTCACAAGACCAGGCGCCGCTGGCCGCTGGCACCCTGCTTCACGGTGCCCCCAAGATCTTTAAGGACACCTGCCGCATCAGCTGGAACCAACCTGCCAAGCGGGTCTACGACTTTGTGCGCGGCCTGTCGCCCTATCCCGGTGCGTGGACCATGATGTCGCCCAAGAATGCCGTGCTGAAGGTCTATGCGGCTGCAAAGACCGGGCAGGCCTGTAGCGAAGCGCCCGGCACCATCACCGTGGACGGACATCGCTTGCTCGTGGCCACTGCCGACGAGTGGCTCGCCTTGACCGAGGTGCAGATGGCCGGCAAGAAGCGCATGGCCGCCGACGCTTTTCTCAACGGCAACCGCGATGTGGAGCTGTGCGTGTGCCAATAGGATTATAGAGCAGGCTAATTAGCTGTTATACATTATTTTACCCGCATAATTTCGCGGACGTGCAATCGCATGCCCATGAAGTTATGCGGGTTTTGTCCGTGCATTCCGGTCCTTTGCCCTTAGTACTCCTGTCCTAAAGCCTTAACACTGCAGTCCTTAGGGCCTTAGGACCGCAGTGTTAAGGCTTTAGGACCGCAGTGTTAGGGCCTTAGGACCGCAGTGTTAAGGCCTTAGGACCGGAGTATTCCGTTTTTAGTCCTCACCGCTCCCATACAAACCCGTGTAGCGGCGCCATTTCTCTTGAC
>CAVAXH010000029.1:0-20307 GCA_963592505.1 Bacteroidaceae bacterium | reverse complement strand
GCCAAGTACCGCAAGGAGAAGCGCGAGGCTGTGCAGGAGAAGCTCGATGCCGAGGCACGCAAGGAGCGCAAGGAGAGCAAGGTGCTCAAGCTCACCGAGTTTGTCACCGTGTCGGAGCTGGCCACCATGATGGACGTCACCGTCAACCAGCTCATCGGCACACTGATGAGCATCGGCGTGATGGCCTCCATCAACCAGCGCCTCGACGCAGAGACCATCAACCTTGTGGCCGACGAGTTCGGCTTCCAGACAGAATATGTCAGCGCTGAGGTGCAGGAGGCTGTCAGCGAGGAGGAGGACGACGAGAGCGATCTCGTCTCACGTGCACCCATCGTCACCGTGATGGGACATGTCGACCATGGTAAGACATCGCTCCTCGACCACATCCGCAACACCAACGTCATCGCCGGTGAGGCTGGCGGCATCACGCAGCACATCGGTGCCTACAGCGTCACGCTGAAGGACGGACGCAAGGTGACATTCCTCGACACGCCGGGTCACGAGGCCTTCACGGCCATGCGTGCCCGCGGTGCCCAGGTCACCGACATCGCCATCATCATCGTCGCTGCCGACGACTCGGTGATGCCCACCACCAAGGAGGCCATCTCCCACTGTCAGGCAGCGGGCGTGCCCATGGTGTTTGCCATCAACAAGATCGACAAGCCCGGAGCCAACCCCGACCGCATACGCGAGGACCTGGCCAACATGAACCTGCTCGTAGAGGAGTGGGGCGGCAAGTACCAGTGTCAGGAGATCAGCGCCAAGAAGGGCATCGGCGTCGACGACCTCATGGAGAAGGTGCTCCTCGAGGCCGACATGCTCGACCTCAAGGCCAACCCCAACCGCAAGGCTTCCGGAACGGTCATCGAGTCGTCGCTCGACAAGGGACGCGGATACGTCTCCACCGTGCTCATCAGCAACGGCACACTGAAGGTGGGCGACGTGGTGCTCGCCGGCACCAGCTGGGGCCGCGTGAAGGCCATGTTCAACGAGCGCAACCAGCGCATCGACAACGTCAAGCCTGCTGAACCTGCCATCGTGCTCGGTCTCAACGGCGCACCGACGGCTGGCGACGCCTTCCACGTCATCGACACCGACCAGGAGGCCCGCGAGATTGCCAACAAGCGCGAACAGCTGCAGCGCGAGCAGGGTCTGCGCACGCAGAAGCGCCTCACGCTGGGCGACATCTCGCACCGCATCGCACGCGGAGAGTTCCACGAGCTCAACATCATCGTCAAGGGTGATGTCGACGGTTCGGTGGAGGCTCTGTCCGACTCGTTCATCAAGCTGTCTACCGAGAAGGTGCAGGTCAATGTCATCAGCAAGGCCGTCGGACAGATCTCCGAGAACGACGTGATGCTGGCAAGCGCCTCCGACGCCGTCATCGTCGGCTTCCAGGTGCGACCCTCGTCGGACGCACGCAAGCTCGCCGACCGCGAGGGCGTGGAGATCAACACTTACTCGGTCATCTACGATGCCATCGACGACATCAAGGCCGCCATGGTGGGCATGCTCGACAAGGTGAAGAAGGAGATCGTCACCGCCCAGGTGGAGGTGCGACAGGTCTACAAGATTTCCAAGGTGGGTGCCGTGGCCGGTGGTCTGGTGACCGAGGGCAAGGTGCACAACAAGGACAAGGCACGTGTCGTGCGCGACGGCATCGTCGTACACACGGCTCCCATCGCCGCCCTGAAGCGCTACAAGGACGACGTCAAGGAGGTGGTGACCGGTCTGGAGTGCGGCATCTCGCTCGTCAACTACAACGACATACAGGCTGGCGACATCCTGGAGACCTTCACCGAGATTGAGGTGGAACAGAAACTGTAAGACCAACACACATACTACACAAGGCCTCTCCAAGCCTTTCCACAATGGCGTTGGTGGCGCGCTGATGCGTGTGCACCGCCTGTGGAAGATCTTGGGGAGGCTGTTCATCATTATATGAAGACAAAGCCAAACAATGAGTTTGTAAAGGAGGTTGCCAACCAGAAGTATGAGTTCGGATTCACCACCGACGTGGAGACCGAGGTCATACCCAAAGGTCTCAACGAAGACATCGTTAGGCTCATCTCGCGCAAGAAGGGGGAGCCCCAGTGGCTGCTCGACTTCCGGCTGAAGGCTTACCGATACTGGACAACACTCGAAGAACCCAAATGGGGACACGTGCATGTGCCGCCTATCGACTATCAGGAGATATCCTACTATGCCGACCCACTGGCAAAGAAACCCGCCAACAAGGAGATCGACCCCGAGCTGGAGAAGACCTTCGACAAGCTCGGCATACCCCTCGAGGAGCGGCTCGCCCTCAGCGGAACGGCCGTCGATGCCATCATGGACTCCGTGTCGGTGAAGACCACCTTCAAGAAGCACCTCGCAGAGAAGGGCGTGATCTTCTCGAGCATCGGCGAGGCGGTGAAAGACCATCCCGAACTGGTGCGCCAGTATCTCGGGTCGGTGGTGCCCTACCGCGACAACTACTCGGCTGCACTCAACTCGGCTGTGTTCAGCGACGGCAGTTTTGTCTATATACCCAAAGGCGTGCGCTGCCCCATGGAGCTCAGCAGCTACTTCCGCATCAACGCGCGCAACACCGGACAGTTTGAGCGCACGCTCATCATTGCCGACGACGACAGCTATGTCTCCTACCTCGAGGGATGCACAGCGCCCATGCGCGACGAAAACCAGCTGCATGCCGCCGTCGTGGAGATCGTGGTGATGAACAATGCCGAGGTGAAGTATTCCACCGTGCAAAACTGGTATCCCGGCGATGAGAACGGCAAGGGTGGCGTGCTCAACCTCGTCACCAAGCGAGGCGACTGCCGGGGCACCAACTCCAAACTGTCGTGGACACAGGTGGAGACGGGATCGGCCATCACATGGAAGTATCCCTCATGCATACTGCGCGGCGACTACTCGCAGGCCGAGTTCTACTCGGTGGCCGTCACCAACCACTATCAGGAGGCCGACACCGGCACCAAGATGATACACATGGGAAAGAACACCAAGTCGACCATCATCTCCAAGGGCATCTCCGCCGGACACTCGCAGAACAGCTACCGCGGACTGGTGCGCGCCACGTCGAATGCCGACAACGCACGCAACTACAGCTCATGCGACTCGCTGCTGCTGGGATCCGACTGCGGAGCACACACCTTCCCTTATATGGACATCCACAACGACACGGCCATCGTGGAGCACGAGGCCACCACGTCGAAGATCTCCGAGGACCAGCTCTTCTACTGCAACCAGCGCGGCATACCCACCGAGGAGGCCGTCGGACTCATCGTCAACGGATATGCCAAGGACGTGATCAACAAACTGCCGATGGAGTTTGCCGTCGAGGCACAGAAGCTCCTCAGCGTGTCGCTCGAGGGTACGGTGGGATAACGGCCCGTCCGCACACACACCACACACACAGACGTAGACTTATATACAGAACACACCATAATTTACAGATAGATTATGTTAGAGGTTAGAAACCTGCATGCCACGATTGCTGGCAAAGAGATATTGAAGGGCATCAACCTGACCATCAACGATGGGGAGATACATGCCATCATGGGACCTAACGGATCCGGAAAGTCGACACTCTCGGCCGTGCTCACCGGCAACCCGCTCTACACGGTCACCGAGGGCACCGTGCTCTTCAACGGCAAGGACCTGCTGGCCATGAAGCCCGAGGACCGCGCACGCGAAGGCCTGTTCCTGTCGTTCCAGTATCCGGTGGAGATCCCCGGCGTGTCGATGGTCAACTTCATGAAGGCGGCTGTCAACGCCAAGCGCAAATACCAGGGCCTCGAAGCCCTCAAGGCCGGCGACTTCATGAAGCTCATGCGCGAGAAGCGATCGCTCGTCGAACTCGACAGCAAACTCGCACACCGATCCGTCAACGAAGGCTTCTCGGGCGGAGAGAAGAAGCGCAACGAGATCTTCCAGATGGCTATGCTCGAACCCAAGCTCAGCATCCTCGACGAGACCGACTCGGGCCTCGACGTCGACGCCATGCGCATCGTGGCCGAGGGTGTCAACAAGCTCTTCACTCCCGAGAAGGCCATCATCGTCATCACCCACTACGAGCGACTGCTCGACATGATCAAGCCGCAGGTGGTGCATGTGCTCTACAACGGACGCATCGTGCGCACCGAAGGCCCCAGCCTCGCCAAGGAGATCGAACAGCGCGGCTACGACTGGATCAAGGAAGAGGCCGACAAGGAGTTTGGAAAGTGAGCCTTCCCTCACACACCATGAAGTTGAGGGCGATTCTATAAAAACGTAAGATGCAAAAGATTCAATGACACTGTACGGTGGTGTTTTTTACAGAACCGCCCATTAAGGAAACCCTTTGGATACAAAATGAGTAGCGAAAAACAATATATAGACTTATACGCTGAGCAGAAACACCTGATATGCAGCCACTCCGCCGATGCGCTCAATGCCGTGCGCGACGCGGCGTTCGACGACTTCAAGCGGCTGGGATTCCCCTCACGCAAGGTGGAGCGCTACAAGTACACGGACATCGGGGCGCTCTTCGCTCCCGACTATGGCTTGAACCTCAGCAGGCTCGACATACCCGTCGACCCCTATTCGGTGTTCAGCTGCGATGTGCCCAACCTCTCCACGTCGCTCTATTTCGTGGTCAACGACATCTTCTGCAGGAAGGCGCTCCCCAAGGCATCGCTCCCCGACGGCGTCGAGGTGATGAGCCTCTGCGAGGCGGCTGCCCTGCACCCCGACCTGGTGGCAAGCCGCTATGCACGGCTGGCGCTGACGGCCGACGACGGCGTGACGGCGCTCAACACCATGCTGGCACAGGACGGACTGTTCATCCATGTGCCCAAGGGCGTGAAGGTCGACCGGGCCATACAGGTGGTCAACATCCTCCGGGCCGATGTCGACATGATGGTCAACCGCCGTGTGCTCATCGTCATGGACGAGGGCGCCGAGGCACAGCTCCTCTTCTGCGACGACTCGGCCGACGACCGCCGCTTCCTCTCCACACAGGTCATCGAGGCTTATGTGGCCGAGAATGCCAGCCTCGACCTCTACTGCCTGGAGGAGACGCATGAGAAGAACGTCCGCGTGAGCAATGTCTATGTGGAGCAGCAGGCGCATAGCCGCATGAGCCACAACGTCATCACGCTGCACAACGGCGTCACACGCAACATGCTCAACCTATCGCTCAAGGGCGAGGGCGCCGAGTGTTGGTGCAACGGATGTGTCATTGCCGACAAGGAGCAGCATGTCGACAACAACACGCTCATAGACCATCAGGCCAGCCACTGCGACTCGCACGAGCTCTACAAGTATGTGCTCGACGGACACGCCAAGGGTGCCTTCGCCGGACGCGTGCTGGTGCGGCAGGGTGCGCAGAAGACCACATCGCAGGAGACCAACCAGAACCTCTGCATGACCAAGACGGCGCGGATGTACACGCAGCCCATGCTCGAGATCTATGCCGACGACGTGAAGTGCTCGCACGGCTCCACCGTGGGACAGCTCAACGACGCGGCCCTCTTCTACATGCAGCAGCGTGGCATCGACCAGCGCGAGGCCAAGTTGCTGCTCGAGTTTGCCTTCGTCGGCGAGGTCATCGACAACATCAAGCTCGAGCCGCTGCGCGACCGCCTGCACCAGCTGGTGGAGAAGCGTTTCCGCGGCGAACTGGGCAAGTGCCAGGGGTGCCGGCTGACACGCACGGCTGCTGAGGGAGGCTGCCGCCACTGATAGCCTCGCCCCCCCCTAAAGATCACGCCTTACTTCTGAAAACAATGGATACAGTATACAACATAGACGAGATACGCGCCGACTTCCCCATACTGGGGCGGCAGGTGCACGGCAAACCGCTGGTCTACCTCGACAATGCGGCCACCACGCAGAAACCGCTCTGTGTGCTCGACGCCATGCGCGACGAGTATCTCAACGTCAACGCCAACGTGCACCGCGGCGTGCACTACCTCAGCCAGAAGGCCACCGACCTGCATGAGCAGGCACGCGAGACCGTCAGACGCTTTGTCAACGCACGCAGCACCGCAGAGATCGTGTTCACCCGGGGCACCACCGAGGGACTGAACCTCCTGGCCACCACCTTCGGCGACGGCGTGCTGCAGCCCGGCGACGAGGTCATCGTGTCGGTCATGGAGCACCACAGCAACATCGTGCCCTGGCAGTTGATGGCCAACAGGCGGGGCGTCCGCCTGCGCGTCATACCCATGTCGGACGGCGGCGTGCTCGATGTGGAGGCCTACCGCGCGCTCTTCAACGAGAAGACACGGCTCGTGAGCGTGGCACAGGTGAGCAATGTGCTCGGCACTGTGAACCCCGTGAAGCAGCTCATCGACATCGCCCACGGCCACGACGTGCCCGTGGTGGTCGACGGAGCGCAGAGCGTGCCCCATTTTGCTGTCGACGTGCAAGCGCTCGACTGCGACTTCCTCGTCTTCAGCGGCCACAAGATGTATGGACCTACCGGCATCGGCGTGCTCTACGGCAAGGAGCAGTGGCTCGACAGGCTGCCGCCCTACCAGGGTGGCGGCGAGATGATCGACCATGTGAGCTTCGAGAAGACCACCTTTGAACGGCCGCCCCTCAAGTTTGAGGCGGGCACACCCGACTATGTGGCCACACACGGCCTCGCCGTGGCCATAGAGTATATGGAGCGCCTCGGCCTCGAGAACATCGAGCGCCATGAGCGCCAGCTCACCGACTATGCCCTCGAGCAGCTGAGGGAGATTCCCGACATCCATATCTACGGACATGCCGCAGCTACTGATGCTGCAGTCACCGCAACAGCTTCCGCAGCAACAGCTTCCGCAGCAACAAGCGATGCAGTCATCAGTTTCAATGTGGGCAACATCCACCACATGGACATGGGCACCCTGCTCGACCAACTGGGCATCGCCGTGCGCACCGGTCACCACTGTGCCCAGCCGCTGATGGACCGCATGGGGGTGCTCGGCACAGTCAGGGCGTCGTTTGCACTCTACAACACACAGAGCGAGGTCGATGCGCTCGTGGCAGGCATACGCCGCGTCAGCATGATGTTCTGACCGGCCGGCTCATGCCACTCACAAAAAACAACAAAGCCATTCCCGTGTGCGCCGTCCGCCAAGCGGACCGCGTCTTGCACAGGAATGGCTTTGTCAGTGTATGTCAGTGATGTGCCAGTAATAGAGATGCGTCAGTGATGCGCCAGTGATAGTGATGCGCAGTGATAGAGATGCGCCGTCGGCAAGGGTCAGTCGCGCGACAGGAAACGCTTGCAGCGCAGGGCCAAGGCCACGGCCCATGCTCCGCAGACCATGCGGAAGACCATCGGGGCGTCGTTGGGGATGACCGCAGCAAGAAACGCCAGCTGGGTGCCGACGAGCACCAGGGTCTGCTTCAGCGTCAGCTGCTTCTCGCACACGTCCGAGTAGTAACCGCGCAACCACATGAGGGGCTTCAGGGCTATGTGCGCAGCGACGGGCTGCAGACCTCTTGCTGCCGACGCCAGCCCTCTTGCTGCCGACGCCAGCCCTCTTGCTGCTGACACCGTGCTTCTTGCTGCCGACTGTATGCCTCTTGCTGCCGACTGCAGGTTTCTTGCTGCCGACTGCAGATCTTTTGCTGCTGACTGAAGGCCGAGGGCGGCCTGGCTCTGTGCTGATAGGGTGACGTTCTTTTCCATGGGGCTTTGTGTATTGGTTTTTGTTTTCTGCTGCAAAGTTACAAGTATCGAAAGAAATGTCATTTCACAACGCAATATCCGGTTGTTAAAAACGTTAAATATGCAGAGGCGCACGCTGAAACGCGCCCCGAAAGACATCCTTTTCATTCATCGCAACACCATTCACCGTATGTTGGAACCTTATTACTACAAAGACTTGATAGAAGCCGGATGCGACGAGGCCGGACGCGGCTGTCTGGCCGGAAGCGTCTTTGCTGCCGCCGTCATACTGCCGCGCGACTATGCCAACCCCGACCTCAACGACTCCAAGAAGCTCACACCCAAGAAGCGCTATGCCTTGCGGCAGCAGATAGAACGCGACGCCGTGGCATGGGCTGTCGGACAGGTGACGCCCGAAGAGATCGACAAGGTCAACATCCTCCATGCCTCGTTTCTGGCCATGCACCGCGCCATTGCCCAGCTGGCGGTGGCCCCCGAGGCCCTCATCATCGACGGCAACCGCTTCGACCCCTATGCCGGACTGCCCCATACGTGCATCATCAAGGGCGACGGCAAGTATCAGGCCATTGCGGCAGCGAGCATCCTCGCCAAGACCTACCGCGACGACTATATGGATGCGCTCGCCACGCAATATCCCTTCTACGACTGGGAACACAACAAGGGGTATCCCACGGCCAAGCACTATGCCGGCATCGAGGCTCACGGCATCACGCCCTATCACCGGCGGTCGTTCAACCTCGAAGGACACCGGCAGACCACCATCGACTGGGATGCGCTCCCGCCAGCCGACACAGCTAATCCACAGAACCCATAACCATATCACATAGCCACATTCCCATAGCCACATCCCATAGCCACATCCCATAACCATATCTCATAACTATAACCATACCCCATAACCTTATGTCCACCCCTTCCGTACTCAACAAGTGGCTCGACCTCATCCGTGTCATGACCGACGGCCAGAAACACACCGCCATCGAACTGGCTGAGGTGATGGGCACCACGGTGCGCAACTTCTACTACACGCTCGACGCGCTGCGCGAGACTGGCTTCGTCGTCATCCACGACCGGCAGTATTACTACCTCCATCCGCGGTCGCCCTTCTTCACGTCCATTGCTTCGGCCATCGACTTCACGGAGAACGAGGCTGTCTATCTCCACGGCCTGCTCACCACCATGGAGAAAGACAATGCCATGGCGTCGATGCTCAAACGCAAGCTGGAACGCTACTATGACCTCAAGCAGTACACCGACGTGCATGTCCTGCGGCACGTATATAATAATGTGGTGCAGCTCGAACATGCCATGCACGACAAGCATGTGGCCATCCTCCACGGCTATTCGTCGCCCCACAGCCAGAGCGTCAGCGACCGTGTGGTGGAGCCGTTTGCCTTTCTCGACGACAAGCGCGACGTGCGTGCCTACGAACTGAAGTCGGGTGTCAACAAGACATTCAAGATATCGCGCATCGACCATGTGGAGATCATCGAGACGCCGTGGTTTCACGAGGTGTTCCACAAGCAGGTGTTTACCGACATGTTTATGTTTTCCGGCGAAGACAAGCATCGGGTGCGGTTGCGCTTCGACCTGCTGGCCCGCAACCTCATGATCGAGGAATATCCCCATTCGGTATCGATGATCACCGAGGACGGCAGCGATCACTGGATCTTTGAGACCGACCTGGTGAGCTATGTCGGCATCGGCCGGTTCATCCTTGGCCTCTTCGAACATGTGGAGGTGCTCGAAGACAACGGCCTGAAGGAGTTTCTCAACAAAAGGATGACGTGCTACAAACCCTTCGGATGACGACCCGATGGAGCGCAGTGTAGGCAAGGTCTGCGCCCGCCGCTTCAGCAGAACGGCTTGCGCCCGCCGTCCATTAGCTTGAATGGCTTGCGCCCCCGCCGCTCATCACCTGAACAGCGTCTGCAGCACGGGCAGCGACTTCATCTCCGCGAAGCCGGGGACGTGCAGACGATAGTAGCCGACGATGATCTCCGTGCAGCGGTTGCGCTCGGCCTGTGTCATGCGGAAGAGATGCATGTTCTGGTAGTCCATGCGCATCAGCAGGGCGATGCGCGAGGCCTCGGCCGGCTCCAGATAGTCGGGATGAGAGGGGCGTATGGCCGCGAACGTGCTGTTGCGCAGGTCAAACCACATGCGGTCGCCCTGTTCCGTCAGGTTGGGGTAGAAGCCGATGAAGCGCGACAGGCGCATCATGAACACCAGATGGAAGTTGGCATAGTGGTCCGGCGCACCGTCGAGCCACTGCATGCTGCCCTCAATGTAGTCGTAGAGCGGCTCGTTCTGTTGTTCGCCCCGTGTGGCATAGAGCAGAAACTCGGCCACGAAGAGCGAGACCGACAGTTTCACGGCATCGAAGGGCACCGACACATAAGGCCTGGCAAGGCGCAGGTCGCGAAAACGCTGCATCGACGACTGGGGACGATAGTCGAAGACAATGTCGAGCAGCGTCAGCGGCTGAAACAGCTGTTTCTTCACCTTGCCCCTGCCGCTTTTCGACAGATGACAGATGAAGCACACCCGTCCCAAGGCACGGGTGAACACGTCGACAATCAGCTGCGACTCGCCGTATTTCAGCGAATGAAGCACAATGGCGGCTGTCTTGATTTCCATACAAGGGCAAAAATACGAAAAATCAGTTGTTTAGCGAAAATAATTCGTGTAAAATTTGGAAGGGAAAAGAAAAAGCAGTAACTTTGCACCCGCAAAAATAAAAGCGTTGGTCCCTTCGTCTATCGGTTAGGACGAGAGATTTTCATTCTCTAAAGAGCAGTTCGATTCTGCTAGGGACTACAAAAATAAAAAAGAAAAGATAAAGATGGCAAACCACAAATCATCAATCAAGAGAATCCGTCAGACTAAGGTCCGCACGCTTCACAACAAATATTACGCTAAGACCATGCGCAACGCAGTGCGCAAGCTTCGTGCCACTACCGACAAGGAAGAGGCTGTGAAGTTGTTCCCCGTCGTGCAGAAGATGCTCGACAAGTTGGCAAAGACAAACATCATCCACAAGAACAAGGCTGCAAACCTCAAGTCGAGCCTTGCTCTGCATGTTGCCAAGCTTGCCTAAGCCAAGATATTATTAGCTTAATTAGCCATACATAGGCCGTGTTTCCAGCAGGAAGCGCGGCCTTTGCTTTTTCATGAAAATCCTTTCGGCTGAAAGGTATTTATTCCGTCCAAATATTTCATTGTTCGGCCATTTTTTAGTATCTTTGCAACAATAAACTATTTGGACAAAAATGGCAGATATTCAAAATCCTGAAGATAACTATTCAGCCTCAAACATACAAGTGCTTGAAGGCCTGGAGGCCGTTCGCAAGCGCCCGGCCATGTATATCGGCGATGTGTCGGAGAAAGGACTTCATCACCTCATCAACGAGACGGTTGACAACTGTATCGACGAGGCTATGGCCGGCTATTGCACCGACATAGAGGTGACGCTTAACCTCGACGGCAGCGTGACCGTGGAGGACAACGGACGCGGTATCCCCGTGGACGAACACAAGAAGCTCCACAAGAGCGCCCTTGAGGTGGTGATGACCGTGCTGCATGCCGGCGGTAAGTTCGACAAGAACTCCTACAAGGTCTCCGGCGGTCTGCACGGTGTGGGTGTCAGCTGTGTGAACGCCCTGTCCACCCACATGCTGTCGCAGGTCTATCGCGACGGACACATCTACCAGCAGGAGTATGAGAAGGGCAAGCCGCTCTATGCCGTGAAGGTCGTGGGCGACACCGACAAGCGTGGCACACGCCAGCAGTTCTGGCCCGATCCCACCATCTTCACCACCACAGTGTTCCAGTGGGACGTGGTG
Source organism: Bacteroidaceae bacterium (assembly GCA_963592505.1). Taxonomy (GTDB): domain Bacteria; phylum Bacteroidota; class Bacteroidia; order Bacteroidales; family Bacteroidaceae; genus Prevotella. The sequence continues at coordinate 8,796 of CAVAXH010000029.1, read as the reverse complement.
GCACGCCGCATGCGCGAGCTGGCCTATCTGAATGCCGGCATACGCATCACCCTCAACGACCAGCACCCCGACGAGGAGGGCAAGACACGCACGCAGGTCTTCCACGCCAAGGACGGCCTGAAAGAGTTTGTGCGCTACATCGACCGTCACCGCACACACCTCTTCGACGATGTCATCTACCTGAAGACGGAGAAGCAGGGCCTGCCCATCGAGGTGGCCATCATGTACAACACCGACTACTCGGAGAACCTCCATTCATACGTCAACAACATCAACACCATCGAGGGCGGCACACACGTCACCGGTTTCCGCATGGCGCTGACACGCACGCTGAAGACCTATGCCGACAACGACCAGCAGATCTCCAAGCAGATCGAGAAGGCCAAGATCGAGATTGCCGGCGAGGACTTCCGCGAGGGTCTGACGGCTGTCATCTCCATCAAGGTGGCCGAGCCCCAGTTTGAGGGACAGACGAAGACCAAGCTTGGCAACAGCGAGGTTGTGGGTGCCGTGCAGCAGGCTGTGGGCGAGGCCCTGGCCGACTATCTCGAGGAACATCCCGACGAGGCCAAGCGCATCTGCGAGAAGGTCATCCTGGCCGCCACGGCACGTATCGCCGCCCGCAAGGCCCGTGAGAGCGTGCAGCGCAAGAACGTGATGAGCGGTGGCGGTCTGCCCGGTAAGCTGGCCGACTGCTCCAACAAAGACCCCAAGCAGTGCGAGATATTCCTTGTGGAGGGTGACTCCGCAGGCGGTTCGGCCAAGCAGGGCCGCGACCGTTACACGCAGGCCATCCTGCCGCTGCGCGGTAAGATCCTGAACGTGGAGAAGGTGCAGTGGCACCGCGTGTTCGAGGCCGAGTCGGTGATGAACATCATCCAGTCTATCGGCGTGCGCTTTGGCGTGGAGGGCGAAGACGACCGCGAGGCCAATGTCGACAAGCTGCGTTACGACAAGATCATCATCATGACCGACGCCGACGTCGATGGCTCACACATCGACACGCTCATCATGACTCTCTTCTACCGCTTCATGCCGAAGGTCATCGAGGACGGACACCTCTACATTGCCACGCCGCCGCTCTACAAGTGTGAGTTCCACCAGGGCAACAAGCGCATCAGCGAATACTGCTACAACGAGCAGCAGCGCCAGGTGTTCCTCGACAAGTATGGGGCCGGTGTGGAAGACGGCAAGCGCATACACACGCAGCGCTATAAAGGTCTCGGCGAGATGAACCCCGAGCAGCTGTGGGAGACCACCATGGATCCGAAGACGCGCCTGCTGAAGCAGGTCACCATCGAGAATGCGGCCGAGGCCGACGAGATCTTCTCCATGCTCATGGGCGACGATGTGGAGCCGCGCCGTGTGTTCATCGAGGAGAATGCTGCCTACGCCAACATCGATGCGTAAGCGACAGCGGGTGGGCGCCGCACATGACGGCGGCACCCCTCTCAAGCCCCGCTGCCGACCAGTTTTCGTTAAGTAGTGCTCTTAGATACATCATTCAGGCATGCCACACCACATCAAGATGCGTGTGTGGCATGCCTTTCTCTTTTTAGGGCGCTTTCATGCAGTTTGCCATCCTTCCTGACAGGGTGGGGCTGTGTTTTCCATTCCATTACCCGTTGCTCATGATGAAACGACTGACGATGACCATGATGGCCTTGATGTGGCTGGCAAACCTCTCTGCGCAGACGGTTGCCGGTCACTGGATAGGCATGTCGCGGCCCGACAGTCTTTCGCATGTGTGGTTCCGGCAGACCTATGTGGAGCAGGGCCTGCCGCAGACGGGGCAGGTCACCGTGGTGTCGCCGGGCTATTACAAGCTCTACGTCAACGCCTGCAACGTGGGCACGGCGCTCTGCTATCCGCCGCGCCCGCAGGGCGGCGACAGCCTGCTGGCCATGACGTTCGACGTGACGCCTTATCTCCGCCCCGACACCAATGTCATAGCCCTTTGCTATGCGCCCGTCTTTCCGCATGTGGACAGCTGTCAGGTCAGCGTGGCGTTCTTTGGCGAGGAGGCCGACGGCAGGCCCTTCTGTCGGGTCAGCGACCGCAACTGGCTGTGCCGGCCTGCCAACTCGCGATGGACCGCCGAGGGCGGCGAGTGGGTCGACGGCAGGCACCACCATGCCTCGTGGAAGCAGGCAGCCTTCGATGCAGCCTTATGGACAGGTGCCGAGGAGCGCACGGCAGATGCGGGCCGACAGGTGGAGAGCGTGTCGGCGGCGAGCCCGGTGCTGCGCCATGTGCACACGGCCGGTTACCGCTATTTCGACCGCGACCGCGACGACGGCGGTGTGGCCTATGAGTTTGGCACGGGTTTCCACGGCGCGCTGCGCCTCACGCTGCGCGAGGCACGGCGTGGCGAACACATTGTTTATGATGGCTTGGAATATGTGTGCAATGGCGAACTCGACGAGCAGATGATGCCCGTCTTCCGCATGGCCGACTACCGGCGCGTGCATGTCTGTGGCGACCGCCGGTTCCGGGTGGGGCAGATCACAAGCGTAGAGGCCCTGCAGACGGCCTATGAGCCCGACGCGGCCCTGTTGCCGTGGTGACCCGGTCCATGTTATCCAGTCGGACGTTGACAGACCAATCCTTTAGAGCAATCCTTGTTGCTTCAATTCTTCGGCTATGGCGTAGAGCTCGTCATACCATGCTTGTCCAAAACGGCGGACAAGCGGATCTTTCAGAAACACATAGAGCGGCAGGTGCAGTTCGCGGCCTTTGCGCACGGCATCCTTGCAGACGTCCCAGCGGTGATAGTTGAGGCCCACCAGCCCGCCGCCAAACTGCCGCTCGCGGATGGGGTAGAGGGCACACGAGATGGGCTTGGGCCACCCGGTCTTTCCGGCATTGCAGGCACACTCCAGGGCGCAGAGACAGCAGTCGCTGATGATGTGGCCGTCGGTGCGGTCCACCAGGTCCTGGTGGCAGGTGAAGGCACAGTCCTTGCCGCCCACGATGCTCGTCACGAGGTCGCCGTCGGCATCGGTGTAGGCCACGCCCTGCCGGTCCACCACGCTCTGCGCCGTGGCAGCCAGGTCGGGCCACACGGCGTCGAGGGCATCCTCGATGAGCCCTATCTCCTCGAGCGTCACCGGCGCACCGGCATCGCCCTCCACGCAGCACACGCCCTTGCACTTGTCGAGGTCGCAGCAGAACTCTTCGGTGAAGATGTCGGGCGACACCAGTACGTCGCCTACTTGTATGATGTGGAGGTCGGCACCTCGTTTGTTGTCTTGCATGATGTGGGGAGTTGGGGTTTGTGTGGATGGTATGTCTTTTTGTAGTGTGTCGGTGTGAGGGAAAAGGCCGCGGCGTCTACCATGCTATCGGCTCCTTGCCGAGGCCGGTGAGATAGGCGTTGCAGCGCGAGAACTGGTGCTGGCCGAACCATCCGCCGCGGTTGGCCGACAGCGGTGACGGGTGCACCGACTCGAGCACGAGGTTGCGCTGTGCGTCGATGAGCGTGCGCTTGGAGCGCGCATAGCCGCCCCACAGCATGTAGACCAGGCCCTCGCGGTGGGCCGACAGAGCCTTGATGGCAGCGTCGGTGAAGGTGCTCCAGCCCAGCGGCTGATGGCTGTTGGCGGCATGGGCGCGCACGGTCAGCGTGGCGTTGAGCAGCAGCACGCCCTGGCGTGCCCAGCGTGTCAGGTCGCCGTCGGTGGGCATGGCGGTGCCCAGGTCGGCCGCTATCTCCTTGAAGATGTTTTGCAGCGAGGGCGGCATGGCCACGCCCTGTGGCACCGAGAAGCTCAGTCCCATGGCCTGTCCCGGCTCGTGGTAGGGGTCCTGCCCGATGATGACCACCTTGGTCTGGTCGAAAGGACAGAGGTTGAAGGCGTTGAAGATGAGGTTGCCCGGCGGGTAGCACGGCCCGCTCTCGTATTCGCGTCGGACCTGCTGTGTGAGCTGTGCGAAATAAGGCTTGTCGAACTCGCTCTCAAGGTGCTGTTTCCAACTGTCTTCTATCTTGACGTTCATGGCTGTGAGGGAGATTTTGGGTGTTCCTACAAACGAAAGAGAGAACTAGCGAGCGACCGTTGCGGATAGTGGTTCGTCGGTCCTCCTAATTCTCTCCTTGTGTGTGCGGTTGTGGCTTGAAGCCTGCGCGGTGCCCGCAAGGGGTTGCCGGTGCACCGTGCAGTGTGCTTATGCCAGTGTCTTTATTTTACTTGTTGTCGCTGATGAGGCACTCGCCGGTCATGTCGGCAGGCTGCTCCAGCCCCATGATGTGGAGGATAGAGGGAGCCACGTCGGCCAGGCGGCCGTCCTTCACCGTGGCCGAGTTGTTGTCGGTGACGTAGATGAAGGGCACGGGGTTGAGCGAGTGTGCCGTGTTGGGTGTGCCGTCGGGGTTCATGGTGTAGTCGGCGTTGCCGTGGTCGGCAATGATCACAGCCTCGTAGCCGTTGGCCTTGGCCGTCTCGATGACCTCCTTCACGCAGTGGTCTACGGCCCACACGGCCTTGGCCACAGCGTTGTAGATGCCGGTGTGGCCCACCATGTCGCCGTTGGCGAAGTTGACCACGATGAAGTCGTAGGCCTGGGTGTTGATGGCGCCCACCAGCTTGTCCTTCACCTCATAGGCGCTCATCTCCGGCTTCAGGTCGTAGGTGGCCACCTTCGGTGAGTGCACCAGTATGCGGTCTTCGCCCGGGAAGGCCTGCTCGCGTCCGCCGTTGAGGAAGAATGTCACGTGGGCATACTTCTCGGTCTCGGCGGTGTGCAGCTGGCGCTTGCCGTTGTTGGAGAGGTGCTCGGCCAGTGTGTTGCGCACGTCCTCCTTGGGATAGAGGATGTGCACGCCCTTGAAGTTGGCGTCGTAGGGAGTCATGCAGTAGTACTGCAGGTCCTTGATGGTGTGCATGCCCTCGTCGGTCATGTCCTGCTGTGTGAGCACATAGGTCAGCTCGCGGGCACGGTCGTTGCGGAAGTTGATGAAGATCACCACGTCGCCCTCCTGGATGGTGCCGTCGACGTTGGCGTTGTGGATGGGCTTGATAAACTCGTCGGTGACGCCCTCGGCGTAGCTCTCGTCCATGGCCTTCAGCAGGTCGTCGGCCTGTTTGCCCTTGCCCTCTACGAGCAGGTCATAGGCTTCCTTCACGCGGTTCCAGCGGTTGTCGCGGTCCATGGCGTAGAAGCGGCCCACGATGCTGGCGATGTGAGCATCGTTCTTCTCGCAGCAGTCCAGCACGTCGCTGATGAAGCCGCGTCCGCTCTTCGGGTCACAGTCGCGACCGTCCATGAAGCAGTGTACGTAGGTGTCCTTCAGTCCGTACTCCTTCGAGATCTCGATGAGCTTGAACAGGTGGTTGAGGCTCGAGTGCACGCCGCCCGTAGAGGTCAGGCCCATGAGGTGCAGGCGCTTGCCGTTCTTCTGCGCGTAGGAGTAGGCGCTGACCACCTCGGGGTTCTTGAGGATGTCGCCGCTCTGGCAGGCCTTGTTGATCTTCACGAGGTCCTGGTACACCACGCGTCCGGCACCGATGTTGAGGTGTCCCACCTCCGAGTTGCCCATCTGTCCGTCGGGCAGACCTACGTCTTCACCGCAGGCATGGAGCTGCGAGTGTGCGCAGGTGGCGTTGAGGTAGTCGAGGTAAGGAGTCGGCGTATTGTAGATAGCATCGCCTTTGTCGTGCTGTCCGATGCCCCATCCGTCGAGGATCATCAGAATTGCTTTTTTTGCCATAGAAGTAATGTTTTTATTGTCTTGTGTATGCAAAGTTACTGACTTTTTGCCGTTTGGGCAAATGGTGCTTGGGCAAAATGCCTGTTATTTCACCACTTTCTTTCCGCCGTTGATGTAGATGCCGTGAGGCAGCCCGCTCATGCTGGTGCCCACGTACTGTCCGGCGAGGTTGTAGATGCCTGTGCGCACTGCGTCGTGGGGTGTGGCGGCGGTGTGTATGCCGGTGCTTACGGGCCGTGTGACGTCGACATCGTCGAGGAAGAAGCGCTTGCTGGGCTGGAAGATGAAGCTGAGCGCTCCCTTGCCGGTGAAGCGCAGCGTGTAGGTGGTCCAGGCCCCCTGCTGCATGGAGAGGTTCATCTCGTTGGTCTGGTTGTCGGTGAAGGTGCCTTCGCCGTCGATCTGCAGCAGCAGGTTAGCGGTGTCGCTCTGCCATCCTGCAGCGCGGAAGGTGATCGTCATCGTGTCGGTGGCGGCGCTGAACACCGGTGTCTGGGCGAAGCCTGCCGTGCTGCTGTTGCCGAAGCGTGCGCAGCGGTCGCCGCCGTATGCCTTGGTGTATTTCCAGCCGGTCATGTCGGGCTTGAAGGCGGCGGAGGCTACGGTGCCGCTGAAGCCGCCGCTGTTGCCGCCGGTGCCTGCACACTCGTCGAAGGTCTCGTGGAGCAGGCTGGTGCCCTGCTGGTCGGAGGAGGTCGCGGTGGCACGGCAGGTGAAGCTGACGGTGCTGTCGGCGGCTTCGGTGATGTTGTAGATGCCGTAGTTCATGAGGAGGGAGCCGTCGCTGTTGGCGTTGTAGACCGTGGCGGTGGGAACGGACAGGGCGGTCAGCGAGTCGAGCCCGTTGTAGGGGTAGAGGTCGTGGGCCTCGGAGGTGGTGTTGTAGTCGCCGGTATAGTCGTAGTAGCTGGTGCCCTCTTCGCCATCGGCATGGAAGATGGTGAGGCGCTGGTGCCGGTTCACGATCCCGTATTTCGTCTCGTAGGTGTCACCCTCCTTGGTGCATCCGTTCACGACGTTTTCGTCCCACAGCTCCTCGTCGTAGTCGACATGGCTGATCATGAGTCCGTGGCTGGGCAGGTTCTGGTCCCATCCGGTCTGCTGGCGGTTCTCCAGCAGGTAGTATTCGTTGCGGTTGCCGGCATTGTAGATGACGTAGGGTGTGCCGTAGTCGGTGGACGAGGGCATGCCGTCGATGGTGATGTCGTCGTCGGTGAGCTCGATGGGCTCCACCCAGCCGCAGTACCAGCGCTCCCAGGCCGTGAAGTTGGGCGGTGTCATGCCGTCGCCCAGGTAGTTGCCCGAGTCCATGAGGCTGAAGTCGTTCATGCCGAAGTTGTCGCCATAGAGCGTGTCGTAGAGGTCGGGCAGTCCGAGGCAGTGGGAGAACTCGTGGCAGATGGTGCCGATGCCGGCCAGCCCGTTTGTCCCGTTGAGCTCAGAGGTGCAGGCATAGGTGTCGATGATCACGCCGTCGAGGGTGATGGCAGAACCGCCCTCGTAGGCCGAGAGATAGTATTCGTGTGGCCAGATGGTGTTGTTGGCACCGCCGTCGGCCTGTCCCTTTCCGGCGTAGAGGATGAACACCTGGTCCACCTCGCCGTCGCCGTCCCAGTCGTAGTCGGTGAAGTCGACCAGCGAGTCGATTTTCTGACAGGCTTCCTTCACCAGCTCGTCCACCGGCTCGTCGTTGCCGTAGGCGTCAGAGCCGCCGTAGTAGGTGGACCGCTGCGACATGCGCACGGGCCCCACCACGTCGAACGTCAGGTCAAACTGGCCGTTGCTCTGCGAGGTGAAGTAGTCGTGCACCGAACCCTTGAAGCCGTTGTCGGAGTAGCCCTTGGTGTTGGCGATGTCGCTGAACAGCGCCTGGGTGTGTCCGCTTCTGAACTGTTTGTTGGAGAAGTCCACGAGGATGATGAGTCCTTTCTTGCTTCCGGTGAGCGCTGCAGCGTTGCGCCGGCGGGCAGCGCGTCGCCGGTCGGCCTGTGTGTGGCATGCCGCCGCATGCTTCTTGGCGGCGAGCACGGCCTGGGCGTCGGCTGTCTGCCAGCCGTCGGCCGTCTCGGTGTAGCGTGTGCCGTTGGTGTCTTGCCAGAAGTGTTCAAACTCGTCGCCGCGCAGTTCCACCCGCACGGTGGTGCCGTCGGTGAGCGTGATGGTCTTCCACTGTCCGCGCTTGGCGGGCACAGCCATGGTGATAACCGCTGTCAGCGAGAGGACGGCGGTGAGCAGTGTCTTTTTCATTGGGTGATATCGCTTAATGTTGCAAAATTATAAAGAATAGCGATAACCGCCAAACGTGCTTGGTTAAAGTTGTTGAATTTGCCCTTTCTACTCGGTCCTTCGGCCCTTTGTACTCGGGTCCTAAGGCCTTTGTACTCGGGTCCTAAAGCCCTAACACTCGAGTCCTAAGGGCCTTGGGACCCGAGTGTTAGGGCTTTAGGACCCGAGTGTTAGGGCGCTTGGACTCGAGTTTCCGGCGCATAGGTCATATTCCCCGGAGTTTTCACGTGAACAAGCAACATGCATGGAGGCAAAAAGGCGCACCGCATGATGCTTGCGGTGCGCCTTTGTGATGATGGCTCTCACGGAGGAGCGTGTGTGGGTGTGCCGATGGGCAAACGGCCTGTTGGGTCAGGTCATCGGGGTCACCTTCTGCTGGGTGGACCAGAGCAGGGGCTTGCTGGCGGGCAGCAGGTTCTGGTTGTTGCCGTCGAGGTAGACGCCGGTCTCAATGATGTTGATGACCATGGCGTTGTCGTTGGTGCTGTAGGAACCCCACGACTGGCTGGCGCTGTAGGCGAAGGTGATGCGCAGCGTGTGGTCGGCGCCGGCATAGCGCACGCTGGCGGTGAGCGGCTGGGGCGTCACGGTGAACACGATGGGCGACAGGTGGGTCACGGCGATGTCGGCCGTGATGGTCTGTGTGGCCAGCGCTGCCGCTGCGGCCGTCAGCTCGGCATTGTCGACACCCACGAGCAGTTTGGTCATGGGCACATCGGTGATCGACAGACGGTTGGCGGTGGTGATGGCCCACGACGCGTCGAGCGTGTCCATGACCACCGAGTCGGTGCGTGTCTCGC
>CAVAXH010000028.1:17618-20363 GCA_963592505.1 Bacteroidaceae bacterium | reverse complement strand
CAGCCCGCGTCGTCGACCGTTGGTTCAGCCCGCGTCGTCGACCATTGGTTCAGCCTGCGTCGTGGGCAGGGTAAAAGAGGGTAAAACGAGCACAAAATGTCTCACTATAATATGTCGATTTTGAACACCCTATGTGGGGGCTTCCGTTAAATGCGGAATGTCGTCCCCCAGCATGTTTCACAGGATGCAGGCCAATAGCCCCGTGCTTGTCCGAGCCATTACTCGAAGTTGAGCTCGGGAGCCTTTTCTGCTCCAGCCGAAGCCTCAAACTTTGCCATTCGCTCAAAGCCGAAGATGCCGGCGAAGATGACGTTGGGGAAGGTGCGCACTTCCTTGTTGTAAGTCTGCACAGCATCGTTGTATTTCTGGCGGGCCTCATTGATGCGGTTCTCCGTGCCCTCCAGCTGCACCTGCAAGCTGTGGAAATTCTCGCTCGCCTTGAGGTCGGGATATTGCTCCACCACCATCATCAGTTTGCCCAGTGCCTGCGTGAGCTGGCTCTGTGCATCCTGGTAGGCCTTGAGCTTCTCGGGAGTCAGGTTGTCGGCATCCAACTTCACCTGGCTGGCGGCAGCGCGGGCGCTGACCACCCCCTCGAGCGTCTCTTTCTCATGTTTGGCATAGGCCTGCACGGTCTTAGCCAGGTTAGGTATGAGGTCGGCACGTCGCTGATAGGTAGCCTCCACATTAGCCAGTGCCGTCGTGGCCGCCTCCTGCTGGTCCACCAATCCATTGTAGGCATTGCAGCCGCCCATACATGCCAGCACCACGAGCACGACGACGGCCAAAAGAATCTTGTTGGTTTTCTTCATGTCTGTATAATCTTTGTTGTGTAGAATTTCTGTTCAGTATAGATATAATAAGGTGTGGCCATAAACCGCACACGCCGAAGAGGACCAGTTCCCCCTTTTTGTGTGGCTGGGCGCCTCTACCAGCTGCCGCTGGAGCCGCCGCCACCGAAACTGCCGCCACCAAAGCTGCCGCCCGACGAGCCACCTCTGAAACCGCCGCCACCAAAGCCGCTGCCTCCGCCAAAGAAGAACGGAGGCATCCAGTCATCGTCATCGCGCCGGCGCCGGCGCTGACGAGTCTTCGCAGGTTTCTTCATCAGGCCAAGCGCCACGAGCAGCGACCTGATGAGCAGCCATGTGGGCCACCCCAGGAAGATCAGCAACACGAAGACCACCGTCAGCCAGTCGGACACGTCGAGCTCTTCCTCGCTGGCCGCAGACTGCGGCATCCGCCCCGTCTTGAACTTCTGGTAGAGTGTCTGCGCCGTCTCCACCACCATGCGGTCAGGACTGCCGGCCTTCATGTTCTTCACGATGCAGGCGCGGGCAATGTCGTCGCACTCCACATCCGTCAGGTCCCCCTCGAGCCCCATGCCCGGCGCGATGGTGTAGCGGTGGTCGTCGATGCTCACCACGACCACCAGTCCGCGCCGGTCTTTCTTGGTGCCCACCCCATAGTGGTTGCCCAGGTCCTGAGCCATGCGAAACGTGTCGCCGCCCTTCACGCGGCCGGCCACCACGAAGACCGTCTGTATGCCGCAGTCGGCATGCAGGCGCTGCAGATACATGTCGGCCGTGTCGCGCATGGCCTGTGTCAGCACGCCGTCGGGGTCGCAGACATAGCGGTTGCGGTCCTGCAGATGCACCATCGGCACATCGTCGGCCGACCACACGGTGGCCCGGGCGCACACCGGCACCAAGGCCAGCACCGCCACAAACAGCCACTTCGTCAGTCCACAGACGAGGACCGACCATGGTCTGCCAACGGCCAACAAACGCTTATCCACAGCTCGTTCTGTAAGGGTAAAGTCCAACGCTCACATCACTTGATGACCGTAGCCTTCACGATCTTCACGTCCCACACCGGGCGGTCATAGTCGTCGGTCTCCACGAAGTCGATGTCGCGCACCACGTTGAGACCCTTCACCACCTCGCCATACACCGTGTACTGTCCGTCAAGGTGCGGCGTGCCGCCAAACTTGCGGTAAGCGTCGCGCACCTCGGGCGTCAGCTTCACGGCGCCGCCGGTGGTCTCGTCGAGCCGTGCCTGCACCTTGTCGAGCGACGTAGACCCGTAGACATATCCCCAGACGATGTAGAACTGTGCAGCCGACGACTGCCGCTCGGGGTTCTCGGCATCGCCCTCGCGTGCTGCAGCCAGCACGCCGCGCTTGTGGAAATACTTGGGATAGACGATCTCTGCCGGCACCCTGTAGTCGAGGTCATACTCGCCCACGCTTTCTCCGGGCTTGGCGTGGCGTGTGGTGGAGTCGCCCGCCTGTATCATGAAGTCGGCAATGACCCTGTGCCACAGTATGCCGTCGTAGTATCCGGCCCTCACGAGCTTCAGGAAGTTGTCGCGGTGACGCGGCGTCTCATTGTACAGCTCGAGCACAATGTCGCCCTTCGACGTCTGCAACAGCACCTGATGGCGCACCTCCGACGAGTCGGTCTTCACCACCAGCGAGTCCACCTGTGCCCATGTGGGCAACAGCGCGAACATCCACATCATCAACAGGAAAAATTTCTTCATCATAGTCTGTTTGTCATTTTGCATCCGCCGCCCCCTTTTTCGGCCGCTTGGCAGACGCAGCTTGTTGTGTTGTCTTTGTGAGTTATCTGTTATCGCGGGTAAAATTACGAATTTAGAATTAATATCCTCCATTTCCCACTTAAAAAAAAGTAATTTTTAAGGGAATCCAACATTGACAAGCCCTTTTTCTTTGTCGAATCG
>CAVAXH010000028.1:0-17608 GCA_963592505.1 Bacteroidaceae bacterium | reverse complement strand
TGGAAAAGGCTTAATTTTGCACGTAAAGAAAAACATAACGACAAAAAAAGTGTGAACCCCTTGGCCACGGCCAAGCAAACAAAACCAAAGGACAGCATGAACAAGAAAATACTCATTCCGCTGGTGGTGGTCATCCTGCTGTTGGGCGGATGCGCCGCATGGCTCTTCGTCAGCCTGAACAAGCAGAAGGAAGAAAACCAGGCTATGCAGGAGTTGGCCGCCCTCGACAAGAAGGAGATGGAGAACGAGTACCAGCAGTTTGCCAACCAGTACAGCGAGATGAAGACGCAGATCAACAACGACTCCATCGTGGCCCAGCTGACCCAGGAGCAGGAGCGCACCCAGCAGCTGCTGAAGGAGCTGAAGGACACCAAGAGCACCGACGCCCGCGAGATAGCGCGCCTGAAGAAGGAGCTGGCCACGGTGAGGGCGGTGCTGCGCAGCTATGTGCTGCAGATCGACTCGCTCAACCGCCTCAACGAGAACCTCACGGCCGAGAACACACGCATCAAAGGCCAGTATGAGGAAGCCAACAAGCAGATCGAGGGCCTGAGTTCCGAGAAGCAGAGCCTGTCGGAGCAGGTGGCCATTGCCGCCCAGCTCGATGCCGTGAACATCAGTCTGACCCCGATGGACAAGCACCAGAAGGCCACCAAGAAACTGAAGAAGGCCAAGGCCCTTCAGCTGACGTTTGCCCTGGCCAAGAACGTCACTGCCGCCAGCGGCATGAAGACCGTCTATGTCAGGATCAACACGCCCACGGGCGAGCTGCTGGGCGGCGGCGACACCTTCACCTACGAGAACCGCTCGCTGCAATGCACGATGAAGAAGGCCGTGGAGTATGCCGGCAAGGAGACCCCCATGACCTTATATTATAATATCAGTCAGGCGCTGCAGGGCGGCACCTACCGCGTGAGCATCTTTGCCGACGGCAACATGATCGGGAGCAAGAGTTTCACGCTCGACTAACACACACGAGAGAGATATATACATATTATGAGAACGTTCGCTTTCGCCCTCTGCCTGTTGGGCTGTGCCGTGTCGGTCCAAGGCCAACAGGTCTTGAGCCTCGACAGCTGCCGGGCGCTGGCCTTGCGCAACAACAAGCAGATCAGCGTGTCGCGGCTCAGCCAGGATGCTGCAGCCAACGCCCGCAAGGCTGCGCGCACCAAGCGTCTGCCCAAGGTGGACCTGGTGGCCGGCTACCAGTACAGCACGCGCAGCATCAACCTGCTGAGCAAGTCGCAGAAGAGCACCCTCAGCAACATGGGCACGGCCGGTGTGGGCAAGATCACCGGCGACATCACCAGCAGCGCCACCGGATACGTCACCACCATGGTGGAGCAAGGCGTCATCACGGCCCAGCAGGCCCAGGAGTTGGCATCGCTGATGCAAAACATGGGCAACGGGCCCATCAGCCAATACCTGGGAGCCCTGGGCAACAGCCTCGGCCAGCAGGTGGTGGATGCCTTTGAGACCAACACCCACCACGTCTTCGGCGGTGCCGTCATGCTCCGCCAGCCCGTGTATATGGGCGGTGCCATCACGGCCGCCAACCGCATGGCCGACATCACCGAGCGCATGGCCGGCAACGACCTCGACATGAAACGTCAGGCCACCCTCTACAACATCGACCAGGCCTACTGGATGGTGGTGTCGCTCAAGCAGAAACAGAAGTTGGCCGTGAGCTTCCGCGACCTGGTGAAACGGCTCGACGACGACGTGCACAAGATGATACGCGAAGGCGTGGCCACACGTGCCGACGGCCTGAAGGTCGACGTGAAGGTCAACGAGGCCGACATGCAGGTCACCCAGGTCGACGACGGCCTGTCGCTGGCCAAGATGCTGCTCTGTCAGCTGTGCGGCCTGCCTATGGACCAAGACATCGTGCTGGCCGACGAAGACTGCGACGAGATCAGCGGCTACGACACCGCCGTCGCAGCGGCCACCGCCGACACCGCCACGGCGGCACGCCCCGAAGTGAGGCTGCTGCAGGATGCCGTCGACCTGAGCCGTCAGACCACCAAGCTGGTGCGTTCGGCCTATCTGCCCCACATAGCCGTCACCGGCGGCTACGCCCTCTCCAACCCCAATGTCTACAACGGCTTCCAGCGCAACTTCTCGGGAGCATGGAACATCGGCGTGATGGTGCAGGTGCCCATCTGGAACTGGCTTGAGGGCAAATACAAGGTCAGCGCAGCCAAGACCGCCACGGCCATGGCCCAGATGGAGCTGTCGGACACCCAAGAGAAGATACAGCTGCAGATAGCCCAGAGCCGCTACAAGATGCGAGAGGCCAGCAAGCGCGTGTCGATGGCCGAGAAAAACATCAAGAGCGCCGAGGAGAACCTGCGCTGTGCACAGGTAGGCTTCCGCGAAGGCGTGATGGAGTCGACCGACGTGCTGGCAGCGCAGACCGCCTGGCAACAAGCCCAGAGCCAGAAGATCGATGCCGACATCAACCTGCGACTGAGCCAGGTAAACCTGAGGAAGGCCCTGGGCCTGCTCGAATAAGCCCACACACACGGCCATCCGCCAAAACACACCCCCACCCCCATACAGCAACCGCTAAAAAAACACATTTACTCATGTCAGCAAAATCCCAACACAACAATATCCTTCTTGCCGTCATCGGTTTCACCACCGCCGTAGTCGTGGTGGGCCTGATAGGTTTCTTCACCCTGGGCAAGACCGACGAAATCATCCAGGGCGAAGTGGAAGTGTCCGAGTTCCGCGTCAGTTGCAAGCTGCCCAGCCGCGTGCTGGAGCTGCGCGTCAAGGAAGGCGACTATGTGCACGTGGGCGACACGCTGGCCATCCTCGACGTGCCCGAGGCCACCGCACAGAAGAAGGTGGCCGAAGCCGCAGAGGGCGCCACACAAGCCCTGAGCAGCCTCACCGAGGCCGGTGCCCGCAAGGAGCAGATGCAGGCCGCCTACCAACTGCTGCAGCAGGCGCAGTCGGCCGCCGAGATAGCCCGCAAGACCTACACCCGCATGCAGAACCTCTACAACGAGGGCGTGGTCAGCGCGCAGAAGCGCGACGAGGCCTTTGCCGCCTTCAAGGCCACCGAGGCACAGGTGAAGGTGGCTCAGAGCCAATACGACATTGCCCGCAACGGCGCCCGCGAGCAGGAGAAAGAGGCTGCCCGCAAGAATGCCGAGGCGGCCAAGAACACCGTGGCCGTGGTGAGCTCAGTGCTGCGCGAGACCGTGCAGGTGTCAAACGTGGAGGGCGAGGTGAGCACCATCTATCCGAAGGTGGGCGAGCTGGTCGGCATGGGTTCGCCCATCATGAGCATCTCCATCATGAGCGACATGTGGGGCACGTTCAACGTGCGCGAAGACCTGCTCAACGGCCTGAAGGTGGGCGACACGTTCACCGCCTTCTCGCCAGCCTTCAACAAAGACGTGCAGATGAAGGTCTACGACATCAAGGACGAAGGGTCCTATGCCGTGTGGAAAGCCACGAAGAGCAACGGCCAGTATGACCTGAAGACCTTTGAGGTGAAGGCCCGCTTCACCAAGACGTTCGACGGCCTCCGCCCGGGCATGTCGCTCGTGGTCAGAGAAGGCAACATGAAGAAATAACCAGCACTGAAGACCTTGGCCGCACACACACCACACCAGAACCGCCGGGCCGCCTCCTCGCTGAGCGAGGTGGTGGGACGCATCCTGCACATTGCCTACCGCGAGATCGGCATCATGTGCAAAAACCCCATATACGGTTTCTGCACCGTCGTCTTCCCGGCCATGGCCATCATCTTCTTCACCTCGCTGATGCACGAGGGCCAGCCTGTGGACATGCCCGTGGGCGTGGTGGACCAGGACAACACCAGCACCTCGCGCCAGCTCATCCGCAAGCTCGACGCCTTCCAGACCACCCACATCGTGGCCCATTATGCCAACATGAACGATGCGCGGCAGGCCGTGCAGCGCAATGAGATCTACGCCTTCCTGCTCATCCCCAAGGGCACCACGTCCGGACTGATGGCGAGCCGCCAGCCGAAGATCTCGTTCTACTACAGCAACGTCTCGCTGGTGGCCGGTTCGCTGCTTTTCCGCGACCTGAAGACGATCTCCACACTGGGGTCTGCCGGCGTGGGCATGACCAAGCTGTCGGCCCTCGGCAAGACCAGCCGCGAGATACGCACCTTCCTGCAGCCCATCACCGTAGACCTGCACATGATCCACAACCCGTGGGCCAACTACAACATCTACCTCAGCACCACGATGGTGCCGGGCGTGATCATGGTGTTCATCTTCCTGCTGACGCCCTACTCCATCGGCACCGAACTGAAGTTCCGGCGCTCGCGCCAGTGGATCAAGATGGCGGGCGGCAACGCCCACATCGCGCTGATAGGCAAGCTGCTGCCGCAGACGCTCATATTCCTCACGATGATGTATGCCTTCGAGTTCTACATCTTCT
This sequence comes from Bacteroidaceae bacterium, assembly GCA_963592505.1. GTDB lineage: Bacteria > Bacteroidota > Bacteroidia > Bacteroidales > Bacteroidaceae > Prevotella. The sequence goes on along the minus strand of CAVAXH010000028.1, from coordinate 13,180 downwards.
ACTGTCTCGGCTTCCCGCATCCGGGCGGCGTGGGGCCAATGTTGCTGCTGGGCCTGCTGGCAGTGCTGGCCAGCCAGGGCTTCGGCGTGTTTGCCTTCGGCCTGATGCCGTCGCTGCGCATGTCGATGTCGGTGTGTTCGCTGTGGTCGATGGTGAGCTTCTCGGTCTGCGGCGCCACCTATCCGCTGTTTGCGATGGATGCCCCCATCCGTTCGATCGGCGAGCTGTTTCCGCTGCGCCACTATTACATGATCTATCAGATGAGCATCTTCAACGGCTATCCGCTCGTCGACTCGTGGTTCAACATCCTGGCGCTGTGCATCTTCATCGTGCTGCCGCTGTTCACCGTGTGGAACATCAAGAAGGCGATGCTCGTTTACACCTATATCCCCTAAGACATGGAAAGAGAGAGTCTGCTACACCGTATCAAGGAAGGCATCATCGACACGTGCTACATCTGCGTGCGCGAGATGCGGGGCACCGTCACCGACGAGGGTGTGCTGATATTCTGTGTGCTGGTGCCCCTGCTCTATCCGCTGCTCTACTCTTGGATCTACAACAACGAGGTGGTGCGCGATGTCCCCGTGGCCATCGTCGACCGTTCGCAGTCGGCCACCTCCCGCGAGTTCATCCGCAAGTTTGATGCCGGCAGCGACACCAAGGCTGCCTACCACTGTGTGTCGCTGGCCGAGGCCAGGGACCTCACGGCCAAGCAGCAGGTGCACGGCACGCTCTACTTCCCCGAGGACTTCGAGCGCCGCCTCTATCGCGGCGAACAGTCGACGGTGAGCGTCTATTGCGACATGAGCCTGATGCTCACCTACAAGGCCATCTACCAGACGGCGCAGTCGGTGGCCACGGAGATGAACTCCGGCATACAGATAGCCAAGTCGACGGGCTTCACGCAGCGCGACGACGAGCTCACCACGCGCCCGCTCGATTTCGACGAGGTGCCCATCTTCAACACCACCGGCGGCTACGGCAACGCCATCCTGCCGGGTGTGCTGATGCTCATTCTGCAGCAGACGCTGCTGCTGGGCATCGGCCTGGCAGCCGGCACGGCGCGCGAGAACAACCGCTATAAAGACCTTGTGCCCATCTCCAAGCACTACAACGGCATCTTCCGCATCGTGCTGGGCAAGTCGCTGTGCTACTTCACCATCTACATGGTGGTGGGAGCCTATCTGGCGCTCGTGGTGCCGCACCTGTTCCATTTCACCTCGCTTGTCAGCGGTCAGGCGCTGCTGGGCCTGCTGGTGCCCTACATCCTGGCCTGCATCTTCTTCGGCCTGATGCTCTCGTGCCTGGTGCGCTATCGCGAGAATGTGATGTTGCTCGTGGTGTTCACCTCGGTGCCGTTCCTGTTTATGACCGGTCTGAGCTGGCCGCAAGCCAACATCCCCGGTTTCTGGCAGGGCGTGTCGGCCATCCTGCCCTCCACGTTTGGCGTGCGCGGCTTTCTGCGCATCTCGTCGATGGGAGCCACGCTGCAGGACATACAGACCGAATATGAGGCGTTGTGGCTGCAGGTGCTGGTCTACTTCTTTGCCACCTGTCTGGTGTACCGCTATCAGATCAACACCACCCGCCGCCGTGCCTCCGACCACATGCAGCGCCTGAAGGCAAAGGCCGAGAGCGCCAAGCAGCAGCAGGGCAGCCGCGAGCGTGCCTAAGCACAGATCTGCAGCAGCACGAAGACAAATGTCACGGTGTAGAGCACGATGAGCAGGAATGAGGTCAGCAGGCAGAGCACGTTGACCAGCACGGTGTAGCCCGCCGCCCGCCACCACGACAGTCGGTATATGCCCCGGTACATCCAGGCCATATAGAACCACGGCAACAGATAGATGCTGTCGATGAAACAATAGAGCGCATAGAGGTAGGCATAGATGATGTAGTGCTCCATCACCGTCAGTCGCCTGCCGTCGAACGTGCGTTTGCGGAATGTGCGATAAGAGATAAATCCGAACAGCGGGAACGCCATAACGAGCATGATCGACATGTCCGAGGTCAGCTTGTCGAGCACCACCTGCCCATAGCTCTTCCACCGTCCGTCCTGTTGGTTGCGGTTGTGCAACTGGTTCCACATGGCCACCACCTTGTTATACTCGTCCTTCGAGTCCACCACATTTTCCATTTGCGTGATGACCACATCATTGAGTTTGGTTATCACAGAGCCGCCCGTTGTCGGGGTGTTGTCGTTGTCGTTGCCGAGCGTCGAGCAGATGGCCACGATAGATGCCGCCACCACGAAGGTGCTGGTGGGGTTCTGGTAGATCACGCGGTGTCCGCGCAGATAGTCGCGCACCATATATCCGGGCCGCAGAAACAGGTGTATCATCGTGCGGAAGAAGTTGCTCGACAGCTGCGGGTAGGCGTCGCGGAAGGTCCTCACAAACTGCGGTTTGCCCTTGCCGACGGTGCGGCTCTGTCCACATCGCGGACAGTAGTTGCCCCGAAACACATGTCCGCAATGCTGACACTCCGTGGGCTCCTGCCCAATGGGCGATGTGGGCGTGCCTCGCTCCACAAACACCTGCAGGCGGCGCCATCCGCGGTGGAGCGCCGTGGCCTGCTTCTTTATCCATCCAATGGCTGTTCCCATGTTGATCATCCTTTATTGTTAAGTCGGCGGTGCCGGCCTCAGCCGTGCAAACAGCAGTGTCTGCGGCAGGACAGGCTCCGCCCGTGTGTCTTGTTTATGCCTGCTCCAGCGGTGCCCTGAAGGCACATCCCTCCTTCCATCGCGAGCATCCGTAGGCCGTGTTGCCGCGTATGATGCGCCCCTGGCCGCATGCCGGGCAGACGTCGCCCGCCTGCACACCGGTCTGGCCGCCGGCAGCCGCCTGCGGAGCCTGCTGTCGGCTGTCCTCCACCTGCTGTTTCACCGAAGCCTTGCGCGGGCTTCGCTTCTTGGCCTCGCCGTCTTTCGGCTTCTTGGTGCCGGCGGCAGCCTTCTTGGTGCCGGCGGCAGCCTTCTTAGTGTCAGCGGCAGCCTTCTTGGTGTCGGCGTCCTTGGCCGGCGCAGCCCCACTCTCGATGCTGCGGCCCGACACGTCGCGCAGCACATCGGTCACGATGCGCGACACCTGCTCCTTCAGTTCGCCGATAAACTGTACGGCGTCGTACTTGTGGTGCTCAATGTCTCTCAGTTTTTTCTCCCACATGCCCGTGAGCTCCACGCTCGTGAGCAGTTTGTCGTGTATGGTGTCTATCAGCTGTATGCCCGTGGGCGTGGCCACCAGGTTCTTGCGTTCGCGGCGAATGTAGTTGCGCTTGAAGAGCGTCTCGATGATGCCGGCCCTCGACGACGGTCTGCCGATGCCGTTCTCCTTCATCGCCGACGACAGCTCCTCGTCGTCCACGAGTTTTCCGGCCGTCTCCATCGCCCTGAGCAGCGATGCCTCGGTGTAGTGTTTCGGCGGTATGGTCATCTTGCGTGTCAGCGTGGGCTTGTGCGGTCCCGTCTCGCCCTTGACAAACGTCGGCAGCACCTTCTCCTCCGTGTCGGCCTTGGTGTCGTCGGCCACCAGTTCCTTGCCCGAGTAGACCTGCCGCCATCCGGGACTGAGGATCTCCTTACCCGAAGCCTTGAAGTCCACCTCGCCCGCCGTGGCGCTGACGGTGGTGGTGGAAAAGACGCAGTCGGGATAGAAGGCGGCCACGAAGCGGCGCGCCACGAGGTCGTAGACCTTACGCTCCGCATCGTCGAGACCGGTGGGCACCACGCCCGTAGGGATGATGGCGTGGTGGTCGGTGACCTTCGAATTGTCGAACACCCGTTTCGACTTGGGCAGCGTCTTGCCCATCGCCGCCAGGTTCTGTATGATGGCGAGATAGGGTTTCTGTCCCTGCACCACACACTGGCTCACGCCGTTGAGGATGCCCGGGCACTTGGGGTAGATGTCGTCGGTGAGATACTGCGTGTCGACACGCGGATAGGTCGTCAGTTTCTTTTCGTAGAGCCCCTGTATGATGTTGAGCGACATCTGCGATGAGAAGCCATACTTCCTGTTGAGGTCCACCTGCAGCGAGGTGAGGTCGTAGAGCTGCTTGGGCGGTTCCTTGCCCTGCTTTTTCTTCACGTCGCTGATGACAAACGGCTGTCCGTCGATGAGTGCGAAGGCCTTCTCGCCCTCCTCCTCGGAGAGAAACTTGCCCGAGGTGGCGGTGAAGAGCGTGTCGCGGTAGATGGTGGAGAGCACCCAGTAGGGCTCGGGCTTGAAGTTGTCGATCTCCTTCTGCCGCTGTACGATGAGCGCCAGCGTAGGCGTCTGCACACGTCCGATGGAGAGCACCTGTCCGCGCTGCTGTCGGTACATCAGCGTGTAGAGGCGTGTGCAGTTCATGCCCAGCAGCCAGTCGCCGACGGCGCGGCACAGTCCGGCGAGGTAGAGGCTCTCATACTGACTCTGCTCCTTGAGGTTGGCAAAGCCCTCGCGTATGGCCTCGTCGGTCATCGACGATATCCAGAGCCGCTTCACGGGGCATTTGGCCTTTGCCATCTGCATCACCCACCGCTGTATGAGTTCACCCTCCTGTCCGGCATCGCCGCAGTTGATGATCTCGTCGGCCCCGGCATAGAGCTTTTCGATGGTCCGAAACTGCTTCTGGTATCCGTTGTCGGGGATGAGCTTCAGTCCGAAGCGCTGGGGCACCATCGGCAGCGCCGCCAGGGTCCAGTAGCGCCAGTTGGGCAGATAGTCGTTGGGCTCCTTGAGTTCGCAGAGATGACCAAACGTCCAGGTCACCTGATACCCGTTGCCCTCCATATATCCGTCGCGCTGAGCGGTGGCTCCCAGAATGCGTGCGATGTCGCGTGCCACGCTCGGTTTCTCAGCAATACAAACTATCATGTTGCGTCGTTTTGTCTCTGTTGTGTGTGTGTGGTGTGTTAGGTGTTGCCGTTGCGTGCCGGGTCGAAGGCGTTGACACATGCCGCCACATAGGCAGCCTCCTCGTCGGTCATCGTCTGGTTGCAGGGCAGGCTCAGCTCCTCGCGGTGTATGGCCTCGGTGACCGGCAGCTGCAGGTCGGCCCACTCGCGGTAACACTCCTGCCGGTGAGGCGGTATGGGATAGTGGATCATCGTGGCCACGCCGCGGGCCGCGAGCCACTGCTGCAGGGCATCTCTCGCCGCCGACAACACCGGGAAGATGTGAAACACGTTGGCCTGCCGCACGGCGTCGTCGCCGTCGGCCTGCAGCCACTCGTCGCGTCCGGGCAGCGTCACCCACGGGTTGCTGATGTGCCGGCAGTAGTAGTCGGCGATCTCGCGGCGGCGCTCGTTCTCGCTGTCGACCCATTGCAGCTTCACCGAGAGCACGGCGGCCTGCAGCTCGTCGATGCGCGAGTTGCGCCCCTTGTAGGGGAAGACATACTTGCGCGAGGAGCCATAGTTGCCCAGGGCCCTCACCACCTCGGCCAACTGGCTGTCGTCGGTGGTCACGGCCCCGGCATCGCCCAGCGCCCCGAGGTTCTTGCCGGGATAGAAGCTGTGGGCGGCGGCATGTCCCAGGGCCCCGGTGAGGCGCACCTGCGTGCCGTCGGTCCATCGGCATCCGTGGGCCTGCGCATTGTCCTCCACCAGCAGCAGGTGGTGGTCGGCACAGAGCCTGCCCAGCAGCGGTGTGAAGGCACAGCGGCCATAGAGATGCACCAGCAGCACGGCGCGTGTGCGGCCGGTGATGGCCTGCTCCACGAGCGTGTCGTCGATCTGCAGCGTGTCGCGGCGGGGCTCCACGAGCACAGGGCGCAGTCCGTTCTCGGTGATGGAGAGTATGGAGGCTATGTAGGTGTTGGCCGGCACGATCACCTCGTCGCCCTCGGCCAGCAGCCCCATCTCGCGGTAGGCGCGGAAGATGAGCGTCAGCGCGTCGAGGCCGTTGCCGCATGCCACACAGTGGCGCGTGCCCAGATAGCGGGCATAGTCGTCCTCAAAGCGGCGTGTGGCTTCGCCTTTGAGATACCAGCCGCTGCCGACGACGTCGGTCACCGCCTTGCTGATGTCTTCGATATGCTGGTTGTTCACCCGTTGCAGGGAGAGATAAGGAATGTCCATCGTTGGTCACATTGATAGTTTTGATTGTCGGAACGTGGCGGCCATCGCAACGCCGGGGTCAGAGCGTGTAGGCATACCAGTCGTAGCACACGCCGCGGCCGCCGAAGCCTTCCTTCTGGAAGATGAGCGGCTCGTTGAGGTCGCTGCCGTCGGCATTGCTCGACTTGCCAAAGTCGAAGTAGGGCACCTGCGGGTACACCCTGTTGATCAGCTCGTCGAAGAGCAGGTCGAGGGCGCCGCACGCCTTGCCCTCGGGCGAGGCAGAGATATACTGTGTGTGCACCACCTGCGGTGTCTCGTAGACGAGTGTGCCGCCCAGCGGCTGCTCGTCGCGGTAGGCCATGAAGAGCCTGATCTGCTGCGGGAAGCGCTCGCCGAGCAGTTGCAGCTCGCCGAGCGTGTGCACGGGTGCCGCCCCATACTTGTGCTGCAGGTTGTCGTTCAGGATCTGCCAGAACGCCGCGAGGTCGCCGCTCTCGCGCACGGTGAGGTGCTCGCGCAGCGCCTTGCGCAGTCCGCTCCGTCTCGACTCGGCAAAGCGCAGCCTGTTGGCGGCCGTGATGGTCGAGGCGATGTGGCGTGTGGTGAGCTGTGCGTGGCACACGTGTGTCAGCGCATAGAGGTCCTCGTCGGCGGGCAGACGGTGGTAGATCCAGGGCATGGCCTTGTAGACCACCCTGCGGATGCCGTTGGCGGCCAGGTAGCCGTTGATGTCGCGAAACACCTGGCACACCTCCTCCACGGTGGTCTGCGGCGTGGTGAGCAGTCCGCCGTAGGTCAGTCCCTGGTGGCTCCAGAGGGTGCCGTCGGCCTCGTTGGCGGGCAGCAGGGCCACGAGGCGGCTGTGGCGGTAGACCATCAGCGAGTGGTCCGTGAAGCGGTCGCTGTGATAGTCCATGTAGGCCCGTTGGAAGAGGAAGGTGCCTTGGCGGCTGCCGCTCACGAAGCGGTCCCACTCCGCCGTCCTATCGGGCGTAAATCTGCAGATAGTCGTCATAGTCGCGTATGTAGTCGGCCTCGTCGAAGGCATATTCGGCCAGCACCAGGCACACGGCGCCCGACGAGAAGTCGTCGAGCGTGCGCCAGACGCCCGTCTCCACCAGCAGTCCCTGGTAGGGGTGGTTGAGCAGGAAGGCGTGGCGGTCGTGCCCGTTGTCGAGCGTCACGGTGAACGATCCGCTCACGGCGATGATAAACTCGCGGCACTGGCGGTGTGCGTGTCCGCCGCGGTGCTCGCCCGACGGCACGTCGTAGGTCCAGTAGACACGTCTTATCTCGAAGGGCACCGAGGCCATCTCCTCGGCCACGGTGAGGTTGCCCCTGGGGTCCATGATCTTCGGCAGGTCCACGATGTGGCCCATTGTGTTGTCGCTCATCGGCATCAGTGTTTTTTCATGTAGGGGTCGGTGCCGAGCACGGTCTGTGCCAGGCGTTTGGTCTTGTCGCGCAGGGCGTCGGTGTCGGCACCCACCTCGTCGTAGCACACCACCACACCCATGCGGCGGCCCACATGTGCTTCCTTCTTGCCGAAGATGCGCACGCGGGCGCGGTCGGCGCTGCACACGTCGAGGAGGTTGTAGGGCAGCGGCTCGTGGCTGTCCACGGGCGACAGCACCACGGCAGAGGCTCCGCTGTGCTCGAGGTGTATGGCGGGTATGGGCAGGCCCATCACGGCGCGGAAGTGGAGCTCAAACTCGCTGAGGTTGGTGCAGTGGCTGAGCGTCACCATGCCGGTGTCGTGGGGGCGCGGACTGAGCTCCGAGAAGATCACCTCGCCCTGCTTGGTGAGGAAAAACTCCACACCCCACAGTCCGCAGCCGGTGAGGGCGGCGGTCACCTTGTCGGCGATCTGCTGTGCCTGCTGCAGCGCCTCGGGGCTGATGGCATAGGGCATCCAGCTCTCGCGGTAGTCGCCGCCTTTCTGCACATGGCCTATGGGCGGGCAGAACAGCGTGGGGCCGTCCTTCTGTGTGACGGTGAGGAGCGTAAACTCCGAGTCGAAGTCGATAAACTCCTCCACGATGGCCTCGTGCACGTCGCCGCGTCCGTCCTCCATGGCCTCGCGGTAAGCCTCGCGCAGCTCGTCGTCGTTGTGCACATAGCTCTGTCCGTGTCCCGACGACGACATCAGGGGTTTCACCACGCAGGGGTAGCCGATCTCTGCGGCGGCATGGCTAAACTCCTCGAAGGTCTTGGCATAGTAGTACTTGGCCGTGCGCACGCCGAGCTGCTGTGCTGCCAGGTCGCGTATGGCCCGGCGGTTCATGGTGTAGTTGACGGCGCGTGCCGAGGGCACCACCTGCACGCCCTGCTGCTCATAGTCGAAGAGGCGCTCGGTGCGTATGGCTTCTATCTCGGGCACGATGATGTCGGGGCGGTGCTTCTCCACCACGGCGTCGAGGGCGTCGCCGTCGAGCATCGGGAACACCTCGCGCTCGTCGGCCACCTGCATGGCCGGTGCCTCGTCGTAGCGATCGCAGGCAATGACATACTGGCCGGCCCTCTTGGCGGCAATCGTAAACTCCTTGCCCAGTTCGCCTGAGCCTAACAACAATATCTTTTTCATCTTTCCCGGTTTTTATTTCTCTTGGTTTATGTGTATACAGGTTTCCGTGTCTCTCCCCTGCCCTGCCTACAGGCCCAGTCTGCTGCGCACCAGGGGGCTCATCTGCCTGAGCAGCATCTGCCACTCGGGGGTGATGGCCAGCCGGCGCAGGGCCTTGGCGACGGTCTGCTCGAGGTCCTCGGGCTGCAGGGCGTAGCGGCGTGCCAGCTCGTCGGCGGTCTGCCGCTGTGTGCCGAAGAGGCCGTAGCGTGCCTCGATGATCTGCTGGTCCTGGGGGCCGAGCAGGGTGAGCAGGGCGCGCATGTTGCGGCGGTCGCCGTCCTTGACGAGCAGCGCCGAGCGGCTCATGAGCTCCAGGTAGTCGTGGAGCTGCTGGGTGTACTTGTCCATCTCGCTGTGTGTGTCTGTCGTGTGTGTGCCTTATGGTTGCACGGGATCCTGGAGGCCCAGCCGCTGGCGAACGAAGTCGGCCACGAGACTTGTGGTGGCGGCAATGCCGAGCACCGACGTGCTGATGCAGAGGTCGTAGCTCTCGCTGTGCCCCCACTGCTTGCCGGTGTAGTAGTTGTAGTAGGAGGCGCGCTCCTCTTCGTGGCTGCGTATGAACTTGCGTGCCTGCTCGCGGTCGAGGCCCTGGCGCTCGCACACGCGCTGTATGCGCTCGTCGATGTCGGCGGTGATGAAGACCGACACGGTGTCGGGCACATCGCGCAGCACATAGTCGGCCGTGCGCCCCACAAACACGCAGCTGCCCTGGCTGGCGGCCTTGCGTATGGCCTCGCTCTGCATCTGGTAGAGGCTCTCCTGCGAGAAGTCGTTCTTGTAGAACGTGGATGATCCCATGAGGGGCACGTGTATGTGGAAGAGCGATTTCACGAAGCCTTTCTGCTCGTCGTTCTGTTCGAAAAACTTCTCGCTGAATCCGCTCTCCTGTGCGGCGAGGTCGAGGATCTCGCGGTCGTAGAGCTTGCAGCCGAAGGTTTCAGCGAGCCGCTCGGCCACGATGCGTCCGCCCGACCCTATCTGTCGTCCCACGTTGATGATGATCTTTTTGTCTTGCATATCGCGCTGTTGTTGTGTTCCGTTGGTTTTTTGGGTTTTCAGTGTGTGATCGCCTGCTGTTGGCGTGCCTGTGCCTTGAAGCGGCGCATATACCTCACCATGATGACGAAGGCCACCACCGAGGCGCAGAGGTCTGAGCCGGGCAGCGCCAGCCACACGCCGTCGAGGCCGAGGAAGAGGGGCAGCAGGCCCAGCAGGGGCACCAGTATGAGCAGCTGGCGCGACAGACTGAGGAAGATGCTGATGCGCACCTTGCCGATGCACTGGAAGAAGTTGGACACCACCATCTGGAAGCCTATGATGGGAAACACCAGCATGTTGTAGCGTATGGCGGTGACGGCCATCTCCACAAGGCGGCTGTCGGTGGTGAAGAGGCGTGCCAGCATCTGCGGTGCAAACATGCCCACGGCCCACCCCGCGCTGACGATGCATGTGGCGGAGATGATGGCGAGGTTGAGCACGCGCAGCAGGCGCTGCATGTTCTGTGCGCCGTAGTTGTAGCCGGCGATGGGCTGCATGCCCTGGTTGAGGCCTATGACAAACATGATGAACACCGTGGCCACGCCGTTGGCGATGCCGTAGCCTCCCACGGCCATGTCGCCGCCGAGGCGCACCAGCTGGTTGTTCACGAAGATCACCACCACACACGAGCACACGTTCATCAGGAAGGGCGACACGCCGATGGCGATGATGTTTTTCACCAGCTGTGCCTTCAGCCTGTAGATGCCGCGCTTGAGGTGGAGCAGCTGTCGCTTGTCGGCGAAGAGGTGCATCTGGTAGCACAGGGCCATCGTCTGGCTGATGATGGTGGCGAAGGCTGCTCCGCGTATGCCCCAGTGCCACCACACGATGAACACCACGTCGAGCAGCACGTTCATCACCACGGTGAAGATCGTGGCCAGCATGGCCTCGCGCGGCTTGCTGGTGGCGCGCAGCACGGCGTTCATGCCAAAGTACATGTGCGAGAACACGTTGCCGGCGAGGATGATCTCCATGAAGTCGCGGGCGTAGGGCAGCGTGGCGTCGCTGGCGCCGAAGAAGCGCAGTATGGGGTCGAGCAGCAGCAGGCACACCACGGTGAAGGCCACGCCGATGATGAGGTTGAGCGTCACGGTGTTGCCCAGCAGGTTCTCGGCCGTGTCATAGTCGCGCTGGCCGAGCTTCACGGAGATGGCCGTCGAGGCTCCCACGCCCACGGCGGCACCGAAGGCGCCGGCGAGGTTCATGAAGGGGAAGGTGATGGCCAGACCCGAGATGGCCTCGGCGCCCACCACCTGTCCGATGAAGATGCGGTCGATGATGTTGTAGAGCGACGCGGCGGTCATCGCTATGATGGCGGGCAGCGCATACTGGAAGAGCAGTGTGCCTACGGGCTTGCTACCCAGTTCGAGGGTAGCTGTCTTGTTGTCTGTATTCATATCCAATGCAAAGTTACGAAAATAATCTGGTCATTGTCGTCTTTTCACCGAGATATTTCCCGCGGCCGGGGGTGCGCCGTCTCGCCAAAAGTAGCTACCTTTGCAACCTGATCACACACTCACACTGCAGATACACATACATTATGAAGCAAAAGGAGAACAGACCGCTGACGCTCTATGAGCTCAATGCGCTGGTGCGCGGGGTGGTGGAAACCACGCTGCCGGAGGGTTTCTGGGTGGAGGCCGAACTGTCGGAGGTGCGCGTGGTGAAGGGCCACTGCTACATGCACCTCATCCAGAAGGACCCCTTCTCGGCCACCCCCGTGGCGCGTGCCGAGGCGCGCTGCTGGCGGGGGCGCTGGGCGTCGCTGCAGCCTATGTTTGAGCGCATCACGGGACAGCCCGTGCATGCGGGCATGAAGGTGCTGCTGTTTGTCACGGCAAGCTTCCACGAGGCCTACGGCTTCGCGTGGGTGGTGACCGACATCGACCCCACCTACACGCTGGGCGACATGGCACGCAAGCGCCAGGAGATCATCCGCCAGCTCAAGGAGGAGGGGGTGTTCGACCTGCAGCGGTCCCTGCGCCTGCCGGTGTTTGCGCAGCGCATAGCCGTCATCTCCTCGGAGGGGGCGGCGGGCTACGGCGACTTCTGCAACGAGCTCCACCACAACGCCCACGGCCTGCACTTCTCCACCACGCTCTTCCCCGCCGTCATGCAGGGCGAACAGGTGGAGGCGTCGGTCATCGCGGCGCTCGACGCCATCTATGCCTCTGCCTCGCGCTACGATGCGGTGGTCATCATCCGCGGCGGCGGCGCCACGGCGGACCTCAGCGGCTTCGACACGCTGGCACTGGCTGAGAACGTGGCCAACTTCCCGCTGCCGGTCATCACGGGCATAGGCCACGACCGCGACGAGAGTGTGCTCGACATGGTGGCGTTTCTGCGGGTGAAGACGCCCACGGCAGCGGCCACCGCCCTCGTGGACAACCTCGTGGCGGTCGTGGCGTTTCTCGACGGCTGTCAGGAGCGGCTGGCGCGCCAGGCACGACTGCTGATGGCGGCGGGGCAGACACAGCTCGAGCGCCTCACCGCGCGGCTGCCGGCCCTCGTGGCGCTCACGGCCACACGCCAGCAGGCGCGCCTCGACCGGCTGGCCACAGACCTGGCCGCCGCCATGCGGCGCCAGCTCACCGACGGGCGCCTGCACCTCGACCGCCTGCAGACGGCGCTCACGCCGCTGGTGCGCCAGCGCCTCACCAGCGAGCATCATCGCCTCGACCGTCTGGCGCTCCGCATGCAGGGTGTCGACCCTCAGCGGCTCCTCAGCCGCGGCTACAGCATCACCACCACGGCCGACGGCCGCATCGTGCGCGACGCCGCTCAGGTGCAGCCGGGCGACGTGGTGCTGACACGTGTAGAACACGGCACCTTCACGTCTGTCGTCAGCGCCCCTTTCTGCGATCAGGAATCGCGCTGAGAGATCTTTATGGTTTCAGGAAGCATGCTGAGTGTTTTTATGGTTTCAGGAAGCATGCTGAGTGTTTTTTAGGCAACTATATACTTTTAGGCACACTTACCACTCGACCGCCCTGAAAGATAGGGTGTTCAAAATTCATAAATAACAGTGCATGATTTTCAAGCGAATAGTTAGTGCGTGAGCCGACCGTTGGTTCAGCCCGCGTCGTTGCCAATTGGTTCAGCCCGCGTCTGACGATATGTCCATATAAATTGATTAGCAGTCGTGCCTAACAGTACATAGTTGCCGTTTTTTATGTTTTCAAGAATTTAAGAATTTAGGAATTTTCATGGACCACAGGGCACGTAGTGCCCCAATTCCTAAATTCCTAAATTCCTGACAATAAGAATATCCACTGAGCCTTTATGTTTTCAAGAATTTAAGAATTTAGGAATTTTCATAAACCTGCAGGGTAGGGTGTTCAAAATCGACATTTTTTAGTGGGACATTTTGTGCTCGTTTAATCCCCTTTTCACTATTCACGAAACGGGCAAAAATAGTGGTCGACGACGCGGGCTGAAGGCCCAGCAATTCCCCAGCCCAGGGCAACGCC
>CAVAXH010000027.1:0-20877 GCA_963592505.1 Bacteroidaceae bacterium | reverse complement strand
GCTGGGCTTTCAGCCCGCGTCGTCGACCATTGCTTTCAGCCCGCGTCGTCGACCATTGGTTCAGCCCGCATCGTCTTCCGTTGGTTCACTCGCATCGTGAATAGTGCAACGGGGATTAAAACGAGCACAAAATGTCTCGCCAAAATATGTCGATTTTGAACACCCTACCCAACGGGGCTTGTCCGTCCGGATAACACGCTCCGTCACGTCGCCCCATTGGGATTGTTGGCTGTGCGCCTATGTGTTATGTAGCCTGGATTCGAAAACTTTAGCTGCTTAATAGTTGATGGCCTCAATCTTTTTGATGCTGCCCGTGAGCGGGTCGAGGATGAGGCTGGCCGACTGCTTCTTGCCGAAGAGATCGCCGCTCAGCGACTCTACGGTGCCAAACTGTGGAGCCGAGACCTCGCATGCAGCGACAGCCTGGCGGTCGTGGCTGACCGTGACCGTGATCTTGCTGGGCTGGCTGACGCGCAGGCCGACATCGTTCTTGTCCTCCTTCTGACCCTCGGGGGCAGGCTGCGGCTGTGCCACGGTGTGCTTGTCGGCCACGGTCACGAGGTAGGGCTCGCCCGACAGGTCGTCGGCATCCACCAGCCCGAGCCACTTCGACAGGCGGAACAGCACCTGCTGGCCTTCCTTCGTGGGCACGAAGTCGATGTTGGTCCATGTGGTGTCTTTCACGGTGGTGCCCGTGAAGAGCGAGGAGAGCGCCGCCTCCTGTTTGCTGAGGTTGCTGAGCATGATGGCCATCTGCGTGCCGTCCTTGGGCATGAAGTCGGCCTCGCCGCGGTTCAGCTGGTTGCGGCTGTCGCGGATGTCATAGATCTCCTGTGCCGTCAGTTCGGCCATCTTGGCATTGCTTCCGGCGTTGAGGATATCCTCGGTCATGTAGTCGTGCGCATTGGGCAGCGCGGGCTTGGGGCCCGGCGTGAAGGTGGGGTTGGGGACCTCTGCGGCGGTGGCGTCGGCATTGATGGCCAGCAGTTGGCCGTTGTCGGCACGGCACACCTTATTTATAGTATGCTTCTTGTCGGTGATGAGCGTGAAGTGGCGGCTGGTGTCGGGCATGGCAAATGCAGACATGCTCACACCCAGCAGCCGATAGGATGTGGTGGGCTCCTGACTGACCTCCGACCGCAGGAAGCGGTGGGCGTAGGGCGCGAGTCGTCCGGGGGTGTATTGTGTCTTCTCCACCTTCACGGTGAAGCGGATGGCGGTCTTGGGCAGGTAGTAGTCGGTGCCTTCCACCGACTGCGCGTTGATGCTAAGGGGCAAAAGCAATAACAGTAGTCCTTTGAGGTTCATCGTTTTTTTTACAATGCTTGTTTAACGTGCGGATTAGTGTTTCTTGATGGGGGAGGGGAGGGATGGCATTCAGTCTTCCAGTTTGAGGAAAGCTTTGGGCAGGAACCTGATGATGTCGCTGGCCACGAGGCTCTCCTTGCCCACCTCGCGGGCAGCCATGTCGCCGGCCAGTCCGTGCAGGTACATGCCCACCAGGCAGGCCTCGCCTCTGTCGTAGCCTCTTGCCAGCAGCGCGGTGATGATGCCTGTCAGCACGTCGCCGCTGCCGGCTGTGGCCATGCCGCTGTTGCCTGTGCTGTTGAACACGATGTGGCCGTCGGGCATGCAGAGCGCCGAGTGGTGGCCTTTCAGAAGGATGTAGCCCTTGATGTGCTCGGCCATCTGCTGTGCGCGGACGAGGCGCTCATAGTCGTTGTTGCTGGGGCTGCCGGCCATGCGGTCAAACTCCTTGGGGTGGGGTGTCATGATGATGCCGGCGGGCAGCTGCTGCATCCATGCCTGGTGGTTGGCCAG
Organism: Bacteroidaceae bacterium; assembly: GCA_963592505.1. Lineage (GTDB taxonomy): Bacteria > Bacteroidota > Bacteroidia > Bacteroidales > Bacteroidaceae > Prevotella. The sequence goes on along the minus strand of CAVAXH010000027.1, from coordinate 19,056 downwards.
GATGTTGAGGGCGTCCGCATCGGCGACGATGGGGCAGTTGGTGCGGCGTATCTGTCCGATGAGCGCTATGGCGGTGCCCTCCACCTGTCCGATGCCGGGCCCGATGCCCAGCGCGTCGAAGTCGCTGCTGTCTATGCTCTCCGAGAAGTAGGTGTCCTCGTGGTCCATCTGCAGCACCGCCTCGGGCACCGCCGTCTGCATGACGAGGTAGTTGAGGCGTGGCGTGTGCACCGTCACCTTGCCCACACCGCTTCGCAGGCAGGCCCTGGCGGCGAGCACGGCCGCTCCGGCCATGCCGTAGCTGCCGGCCACGATGAGGGCATTGCCCATGTTGCCTTTGTGGGCGAAGTCGTCGCGGGCGATGAGCAGGCTCCTCACGTCGCGCTCTTCGAGGATGCGGCAGGAGGTGTCGGTCTTGTCGACAAACTCCTGGCTGAGCCTGATGTCGAGCACCCGCAGCCGGCCTATGTATCTCTGGCAGTCGGCCAGCAGCATGGCGAGCTTCTTCTGTTGCAGGGTCAGCGTGAGGTCTGCCCGGATGATGTTTGAATGGATGTTGTAGGAGTTGTCTTCGCACATCAGTCCCGACGGGATGTCGATGCTCACCACCTTCACGGGGCACTGGTTGATGTATTTCACCAGCGAGGCGAACCCGCCCACGAGCGGCTTGTTGAGCCCCGAGCCGAAGAGGCCGTCCACCACGAGCATGTCTTCGGTCAGCTCGGGCGGGTCGAAGTTGACCGTCACCTCAGTGAACTGGGTGAGCCGTTTGCAGTCGGCGAGGCGTTGCTTGTTGGTGGCGCAGTCGTCCGACAGCTTGTCGTGTATGTTGAAAAGATACACGCTGACGTGGTAGTTGGCTTCGGCCAGCAGGCGTGCCACGGCCAGCGCGTCGCCCCCGTTGTTGCCGGGGCCGGCGAAGACCACGACGGGCGTGCGGTCGGTCCACTCGTCCATGATGGCGCGCGTGAGGGCTCTGGCCGCCCGCTCCATCAGGTCAATCGACTTGATGGGCTCGTGCGAAATGGTATAGTTGTCTAACTCGCGGATTTGCGCGGCGGTAAAAATCTTCATATTACTGCAAAGTTAGTGGAAACGAGCGGAATGACAAAGCGAAATCTTCGTTTTTTGGAAAGCACCGCGAAAATGTTGTCGCTGATGGTGCCTGCAGGGTGGGGAGCGGGTGTGTGGCGGGTGGCTATATGTTTGAGTGAACGACGGGGTGTGGGTAGGGGGAAAGAGACCGGGAAATGGCAAAGTCGTGCGGAAAATGTGATGGATGCAGCAAAAAGTCGTGCGGAAAATGTGATGATTGGACCGAAAAGTCGTGCGGAAAATGTGATGGATGTGACAAAAAGTCGTGCGGAAAATGTGATAATGTTTGCGCAATCGGCTGATAATTATTAACTTTGCGGAAAAGTTTTTCGATATGGAAAGAATGCTTCTTGAAGACCTGAAGAGATGGAAGGCAAAATCCGGCAGAAAACCATTGATTCTGCGAGGTGCCAGGCAAGTCGGGAAGACGTGGCTGCTGAAAGAATTTGGGGCAAAATGCTTCAAAGATGTCTGTTATGTCAACTTCGAGCAGAAAGACTTGCTGGGTGACATATTCGCCGGAACGCTTTCGCCGCAGCGCATCATCGAACAGTTGTCTGTGTTTCATGGAAAACGGATACTCGCCGAAGAGACGTTGCTGATCTTCGATGAGGTGCAGGAACTGCCAAGGGCGCTGACCTCGTTGAAATATTTTGCAGAAGAGGCACCGGAATATGCCATATGCTGTGCAGGGTCTTTGTTGGGAGTGGCCTTGCATGAAGGCACTTCATTCCCTGTGGGGAAAGTGGATTTCCTGGATTTGTACCCGTTGTCGTTTCGCGAGTTTTTGTTGGCAAACCACGAAGAAATGTTGGTCGACTATATTTTGCAAGGCAATCGCGACTTACGGGTTTTTGAGGCAAAGCTGACCGATTATCTCAAGCGATATTTCGTGATCGGCGGCATGCCGGCAGTGGTGCAGAAATGGTTGGATGTGCAAGACTATTTTGAGGTCGACGACGTGCAGCAGCAGATTATCACGGCTTATCAGAACGATTTTTCGAAGCATGCCCCTCGCCAGTTGGTGGAAAAGATAAGGTATGTGTGGGACAGCATCCCGGCACAGTTGGCAAAAGAGAATAAAAAATTTGTTTATGGGCTGGTGCGCGAAGGGGCGCGTGCCCGTGAGTATGAAGACGCGCTGTTGTGGCTCTCTGACGCTGGCGAGATGATACGCACCTATAACGTCAGCAAACCCGACGTTCCGCTGAAGGCTTATGCTGAGTTGAAAAACTTCAAGGTGTTTCTGATGGATATAGGGCTACTGAGGTCGTTGAGCGGTGTGTCGCCTCGGGTGATCTTGGAGGGGAGCCGCATCTTTGAGGAGTTCAAGGGCGCCCTGACCGAACAATACGTGTGTCAGGAACTGCAGACGATGAGGCGTTTGCAGACAAACTATTACTGGACCTCTTCTTCGCGGGCAGAAGTGGATTTTCTGGTGTCTGACGGGCTGGAGGTCTATCCGTTGGAGTGTAAGGCTGGCGTGACGATGAATGCCAAGAGCTTGAAGTCGTATATGGAGAAATATCATCCAAGGCTGTGCCTAAGGACTAGTCTGCTGCCCTATGAGCACCGTGCTGAGGCTGGGCTGCTCAACATACCTCTTTACATGCTTTTCGCCCTGCCGCAAGAGCTGGCATGAGCCGCAGACCGGAAGGAACACGCCCAAAAGCGTTTTCTTGCCGTTTGCCGTTTGCCGTTTCGATAGTTTTTCGTAAATTTGCACATATTTTCATCAATTAGCCACATGAGTACAGTAAAAGTTAAGGATAAGACGTTCCGCACGTTTATCCCCGAGGCTGAGATCCTGCAGCGCGTGAAAGCCGTTGCAGACAAGTTGAACGAAGACATGAAGGACAAGAACCCTTTGTTTCTGGCCGTGCTGAACGGATCTTTCATGTTTGCCGCCGACCTGATGCGTATGATAACCATTCCCTGCGAGATATCGTTCGTGAAGCTGGCGTCCTACCAGGGCACCGTGTCGTCGGGCAAGATCAAGGAGGTCATCGGCATCAATGAGGACCTGAAAGGCCGCACGGTAGTCATCGTGGAAGACATTGTTGATACGGGCTTCACCATGAAGCGCATGCTGGAACAGCTGGGCACGCGCGAGCCCGAGAGCCTGCACATCTGCACGCTGCTGCTGAAGCCGGGCAAGCTGCAGGTGCCCCTCAACATCGAGTATGCCGCCATGGAGATCCCCAACGACTTCATCGTGGGCTATGGCCTCGACTACGACCAGCAGGGACGCAACCTGAGAGACATTTATACGTTAGCAGAATAATATAAAGTAATGAAGAACATTGTGATTTTCGGTGCTCCGGGTTCAGGCAAGGGCACACAGAGCGACAAACTCATTGAGAAGTACGGATTCAAGCATATCTCTACCGGCGACGTGCTCCGCGACCAGATCAAGCGCGGCACAGAGCTGGGCAAGACCGCCAAGGGCTATATCGACGACGGCAAGCTCATCCCCGACGAGCTGATGGTGGGCATCCTCGCTGATGTCTACGACAGCTTCGGCAAGGACCACGAGGGCGTCATCTTCGACGGCTTCCCCCGCACCATCCCGCAGGCCGGCGCACTGAAGGAGATGCTGGCCGAGCGCGGCCACAAGGTGGCTGCCATGGTGGAGCTGCACGTGCCCGACGAGGAACTGGTGAAGCGCCTCGTGCTGCGCGGACAGGTGAGCGGCCGCAGCGACGACAACGAGGAGACCATCAAGAAGCGCCTCAACGTGTATCACACACAGACCCAGCCCCTCTGCGACTGGTATGAGCAGGAAGGCCTGTTCCACTCTGTCGACGGACTGGGCGACATCGACCGCATCTTCGGCGATGTCTGCAATATTATCGACTCATTGTAATCATGGGGGCTGATGCCCCCGACAACCATCAGATATGGAATCAAACTTCGTAGACTATGTGCGTATCGTCTGCCGCTCGGGAAAGGGCGGCAGAGGATCCATGCACCTTCGCCACGTGAAATACCAACCCAACGGCGGACCCGACGGCGGTGACGGCGGCAATGGCGGCAGCGTGATACTGCGCGGCAACCACAACTACTGGACACTGCTGCACCTGAAATACCAGAAGCACATCTTCGCCGAGCATGGCGGCAATGGCGGGCGCGACAAGTGCCACGGCACCAACGGCAAGGACGTCTATATCGACGTGCCGTGCGGTACGGTGGTCTATGACGCCGAGACGGGCAAGTATGTCTGCGATGTCACCTACGACGGTCAGGAGGTGGTGTTGCTGAAAGGCGGCCGTGGCGGCCTCGGCAACTACCAGTTCCGCACGGCCACACGACAGACGCCGCGCTTTGCCCAGCCGGGCGAACCGCTGCAGGAGATGACCATCATCATGGAGCTGAAGCTCCTGGCCGATGTGGGTCTGGTGGGCTTCCCCAATGCCGGAAAGTCGACCCTGCTCTCGGCGCTCTCGAGCGCACGGCCCAAGATAGCCAACTATCCTTTCACCACGCTCGAGCCTTCGCTGGGCATCGTGTCGTACCGCGACAGCAAGTCGTTTGTGATGGCCGACATCCCCGGCATCATCGAGGGAGCCAGCGAGGGCAAGGGACTCGGACTGCGCTTCCTGCGCCACATCGAGCGCAACTCGTTGCTGCTCTTCATGGTGCCCGGCGACTCCGACGACATCAAGCACGACTATGAGGTGCTGCTGGGCGAACTGCAGCAGTTCAACCCCGACATGCTCGACAAGCACCGTGTGCTGGCTGTCACCAAGAGCGACCTGCTCGACGAGGAGCTCATCGACATGCTGCGGGAGACGCTGCCCACCGACCTGCCGGTGGTGTTCATCTCCTCGGTCAGCGGATATGGCCTCGACGAACTGAAGGATGTGCTCTGGGACGAGCTCAACAACGAGAGCAACAAACTGCAGGACATCACGGCCGAGGACACGCTCGTGCACCGCGACAAGGACATGGCGCGCTTCCGTCAGGAGATGCACGACGAGGGTGCCGACGAGGTGGAGATCATCGACATCGACGACCTCGACGAAGACCTTGAGGACCTCGACATCGTGGAGATGGACGACGACGATTGACACGGCCTAACGTGGCCGGTCTTCCCACCACACAAACCATTTCGTACAAACTTTATGCAGCCAGCACCCGTATTGACCTACTATAATATAGCCGACCATGTGACGGCTTTCTCCACCACACGCCATGGTGGGGTGGGAGAGGGGTGCTATGCCGATCTCAACATCAATCCCTTTTGCGGTGACACGCCGCAGGCCGTGGAAGCCAACCGCCGTGCGCTGGCTGCCGCGCTGCACGTGGATGAGGCACGGCTGCTGCTGCCCCATCAGGTGCATGGCGCCGACTGCCTGGTGGTGGACGACGCGCTCATGGCTCTCCCCGCCGACGCGCGTGCCCAGGCCCTCGAAGGCTACGATGCCCTCGTCACCCAAGAGCGGGGCGTGTGCATCGGCGTGTCTACGGCCGACTGCATCCCCGTGCTGCTCTACGACCCCTGTCACCAGGTTGTTGCTGCGGTGCATGCCGGATGGCGTGGCACGGTGCAGCGCATTGTCGAGAAGGTGCTGGCCTTGATGGACGACACCTACGGCACTTGTTCCGACGATGTGCGGGCGGTGATCGGCCCCGGCATCTCGCTGGCCAACTTTGAGGTAGGCCAGGAGGTGTACGACCAGTTTGCCGCGGCCCGGTTTGACATGGACCGCATAGCCCGCCGCGAGGCCAAGTGGCACATCGACCTGCCGCTGTGCAACCGCCTGCAACTGCAGGAAGCGGGTGTTCCGGCTGAAGCCATCAGCATGTCGGACGTATGCACCTACGACCATGTGGACGACTATTTCTCGGCGCGCCGGCTGGGCATAGCCTCCGGACGCATCTACACGGGCATCGTTCTCCGTTGAGAAAAAAGAGCGGGCGCTCCCGCTGAATGCGTGTGTCTTCTCAAGCGAGGCGGAGCAACGGCCTGATCAACTAAAAATCCTGTTATCCATGAATAACCTACGCTTATATATCGCTCTGTGCCTGTTGGTCTTTCTGACCAACGGCCGGTTGCATGCGCAACGCCAGTTTACGCCCACCGAACAAGCGGTGGTCAGCGTGCCCACGCCGGGACTGTTCGCACACAGCAATGCGTTCGAAATAAATTTCTCGATACTTAAGGCCGACGAGTACTCGTTTCCCCTGCCTGTGGGAAAGGCGGAGGTGAAAGCCGGTCAGGCGCTGGAGATCACCACCACGAAGGGCGATGCGGTGAAAGCCATGTTTGCCGGCTCGGTGCGCATGGCCCGACGGTCGGAACAGTATGGCAACATTGTCATCGTGCGCCACGACAACGGACTGGAGACGGTGTATGCCCACAACGCACAGAACCTGGTGAAGACCGGACAGCGCGTGAAGGCCGGACAGACCGTGGCCATCGTGGGCAATGACGGTGCCAACGCCGTGTGCTATTTCGCCATCATGGTGAACGGCGGCTGGGTGAACCCGGAGACGCTGATCGAGGTGAAGAGCCACAAGCTGCGCAGGCAGGTGGTGCAGTTTCGCAAGAACGGCAGCCATGTGGCCGTCAGCGTGACCAAGGAGGAGAAGCGCCCCTCGGTGACGCTCGACCCCGATGAGGCCGGCGAAGACCCGTTTGTGAAGAGCTCTACGTTCAAGCTCGACCTGAGCCTGATGGAGAAGGAGCACTGGGCATATCCTTTGCCGGGTGCCCATGTCATCAGCCCCTACGGGCGCCGCGGCAAGAAGACGCATGCTGGCGTGGACATCAAGACGAAGGCCAACGACGAGGTGCTGGCGGCCTTCGACGGTGAGGTGACACAGTCGGGACCCTACTATGCTTATGGCAACTACATCGTCATTCGCCATGCCTATGGCTTCTCCACCTGCTACAGCCACCAGTCGAAGAACCTCGTGAAGAAGGGCGACAAGGTGAAGGCCGGACAGGTCATAGGCTACACGGGACAGACGGGCCGCGCCACGACGCCCCATCTGCATTTCGAGATGCGCTTCAAGGGCCGCGCCTTCAATCCGAACATCTTCTTCGACCATGCCAACCATGCGCTGAAGGCCCATGTGCTGACCCTGGGCAGCAACGGATCGGTGAAATAAAGGGTGGCGGTTTGCAGAGCCACCGCTCTAAAAACAGATAAGCGCCTATGAAAACATTGTTGAGATTTCTGAGAAACTGGACGCTGCCGGTGGCTATGCTCACAGGCGTGTGCGTGTATCTGCTCTTCAGTCAGGTGTCGTGGCTGAAGCCCATCGGCGCATGGTATGCACCTCACAACAATGACGTGCTGCCCGTGTTCATGCTGATGGTGCTCTATGTCACCTTCTGCAAGGTGGACTTCCGCCGGCTGAGGCCCGTCAGATGGCATCTATGGATAAGCCTGCAGCAACTGCTGTTTGTCGCTGCGCTGATCGGACTGATCATGGGCTTTGGCATCACGGGCGAACCGCTCGTCATGCTCGAGGCCATCCTGGTCTGCATCGTGGCGCCCTGTGCGTCGGCCGCCCCGGTGGTGACCTCCAAGCTGGGCGGAAACCTCGAGGAGATGACCTCCTACACCTTTGTCTCCAACATCATCTCGGCGGTTGTCATCCCCCTCAGCTTCCCCATCCTGCCGCATACCGGCGCGACGGCTGTGCACATAGCCTTTCTGCCATTCTTTCTGCACATCCTCTGGAAGGTGAGCGTCGTGTTGCTGCTGCCCATGCTGCTGGCGTTTGTCACCAAGCACGCCTTCCATCGTTTGCACCACCGCATCGTGACCATCCCCGACCTCAGCTATTATCTCTGGGGCGCTTCGCTTGTCGTTGTGACGGGCACCACAGCCATGAACATTGCTGAGGCATGGCACGAGACGTCGCTGACGTTTCTCTTTGCCATAGCCGGCATGGGCCTGCTGCTCTGCATCGTGCAGTTTGCCACCGGCCGTTTCCTGGGCCATTACTTCGGCAAGACCGTTGAGGCCGGCCAGAGCCTTGGTCAGAAGAACACGGCCTTTGCCATCTGGGTGTCCACGGCATTTCTCAATCCGCTGAGCTCCGTGGGGCCCGGCTGTTACATCCTTTGGCAGAACATCATCAACTCCGTGGAGATATGGATCTACCGCAAGCGAGGCCTCGAGCATTCGTCGTGATGCCAGAGATGTATCGTGATGCCCGAGATGTGGACGTGAGCTCGAGACGTGTCGCTATGCCCGAGATGTGGATGTGCGAAATGGGAGGGGCGAGCACTGCGCTACACCTTCGGAAACAATGATTTTGCAGGAAATGGAAATATTTTCCCCGAAAAGTTTGGCGGAAAAGAAAATAATTGCTACCTTTGCATCGCCTTTCGGAAAGAGGGGCTGAAAATGATGGCGGGATAGCTCAGCTGGTTAGAGCGTCGGATTCATAATCCGGAGGTCGTGGGTTCGGGTCCCACCCCCGCTACATCGCAAGAGTCCTGTGAGCGTTTGCTCGCAGGACTTTTGCGTTTTGCCTGTTTAGCCTCCTATATTACCTTTCATAAGGTATAGCCCAAAAAGCAAGGCCAGCTGTCTGCCTTTGTATGCGTGCAGACGGCTGGCCTTGTAGCTTTCGTGCAAAAGCTGCGGTGAGCGCAACTTATTGTTTGTTGCCTTCTAACATGAAAGGTGTGCTCGACGTGAGCATATTGCCCTGCAGGATGCCGTTGACATAGATGCCTGCCTCTACGATCTGCATCTGAAGCGACTGCGAGGTGGCGTCGTAGGAAGCAAAAGAAAAGATGTTGTTGGTCATCATGGCGATCTGCACGAGGTGGTAGGCCTCGCCGTAGTAGAGCGAGAAGGACTGTGCCTCCGGATTGACGAAGAACGTCACGGGCGATGCTGACCCGAACACGATGTGGCACTTCATGTCGCGCGGCTGCTCGTCGCTGATGCCCTTGGCAATGTTGGTGTTGGTGATGCGCGTGGCCAGCAGGTTCACGGGGAAGTTGCGGATGGTCAGCGTGGTGTCGTTCTTTATCTCCCATGTGATAGCGAGCGAGTCGTTGCCGTTGTCGTCGGCTTTGGGATAGATGATCATGCCCTTGTAGGTGCCTTTGACGGCATTGAGCGCGGCGGTCTTCTCCGCGGGGGTGAGGCCTGCGTCCATTTCGTCTTCGCTGAGGCACGATGTGAACAGTGTGGCGGCGATGCAGCATAGCGCCACGACGGCGGTCTTCATTATTTTCATGGTTTTCACAATGTCTTCGTGTTACTTTGTCTTTCTATTTCTTTTCGAGATACAACTTCATCTTGCCGATATAGAGCCCGCTCTTGCCGTTCTGGTCCACGGGCACAGGCTTGCCGTCGAGGTTGTTGACATATTGCAGCGTCTCGAACTGGCTGTGGCTGTGGCCGCCGAGCACGAGGTCTATGCCCCGCGTGTGGCTGATCATGTTTTGGTCGCCCATGCCCTGTTCCATCCATCCGAGGTGCGACAGGCAGATCACGAGGTCGCACTTCTTCTTGTGCAGCAGGTCGGCCATCTTCTGTGCGGTGGCCACAGGATCGAGATAGCGTGTGTTGCCGAAGTTGCGCATGTCCACGAGACCGCTGACCTCGGGCGCCAGTGCGAAGACTCCGATCTTCAGTCCCTGATGGTGCAGTATGACGTAAGGCTTCACGATGTTCTGCAGGTCATACTCGCTGAAGACATAGTTGGAGCAGACGATGGGGAAGTTGAGGCTCTTGAACACGCGCGCCATGTTCTCCAGTCCGAAGTCGAACTCATGGTTGCCTATGGTGCCTGCCGCATACCCCATCTGGTTCATCAGACCCACCTCCACGTCGCCCTTGAAGAGCGTGTAGTAGGACGACCCCTGCGAGAAGTCGCCGCTGTCGAAGAGCAGCAGGTTGGGGTCTTTCGCCCTTTCCTCTTTGAGCATGGCTATGCGGCGCAGAAATCCTCCGCGGTCGGCCTTGGCCGTGTCGGCCAGTGTCCTGTTGAGCGGCAAGATGCACGAGTGGGTGTCGTTGGTGTGCAGGATGGTCAGTGTCTTCTGTGCGAAGGTGGTGGCTGCGCAAAGCATCATGGCGGCCAGTGTGGTCAGTGTCTTCTTATTCATAGGTGATTCTCCCTTCCTCTTTTGCGTTGACGGCCTTGCCTTGTGCGGCCATGTGTTTGAAATACTTCACGATGATGTGGCGCACATCGTTCTCCTCGCCCTGCGGCGACACCTCGTCGGTCTTGGCCTTGAAGGCATCGAGGTGGTCGTTGCCCTGTGCCAGATAGTCGAGCGTGGCCACACGGTAGGAGGCGTTCGGGTCGATGGCCTTGCCGTGGAGTGTTGCCGAGCGCAGCTGGCGGTCTTTGCTGATGACGAGCTGCACGCCGTGGCTGACACCTTCGCCGCCCGTGCGGGCTATCTCGCTGAAGAGCTGCAGCGTCTTCTCGCCTGTGAGGGTGAGGAAGCAGATGTGGTTTTCGAAGGGCGCCACGTCGAGAATGTCGCCGTAGGTCACCTCGCCCTCGGCAATGGCTGCTCTGATGCCGCCCATGTTGTAGACGGCGAAGTCGGGCGTCTCGTTAAACTCCTTGCCGCCCCACACCAGGATGTCGGCAAGCAGGTTGCTCTCCTCGCTCTCGGGCTTGCGCGCTGTCATGTAATGATCGGCGCGCCCCACGACCGGACTCATGATGGAGTCGACCTGGTGCTTGAACGGGGCCAGGAACGCAGTGGCATCGGCATCGGGCTGCGCGTCGTAGCGCTTGTCTACGAGGATGCGGGTGCGCTCCACTTTTGTCAGGCCGTAGTGTGACTTGCAGGCTGTGAACAGCAAAGGGGCGGCCATGACGGGGATAAGATATTTCTTCAACATAATGTGTTTTGATAATTATGCTGCAAAGGTAACTATTCTTTTCTTTCGGTCGTCGATAAAGACGGATAAATGTCGTGTCTCAGGTCGAAAAATTATGGGGTGTAGGCTCATTGATTGGAAAGAAGCGGAAGCAAGACAGTAATCATGTCTTGAACATATCTTGTTATCAATGGAAATTCCGGAAGCGCGCTATAATAGAGCGTGAAATGTTAAAATAAAAAGATTTTTGCATTGCAGTGCCCCGTGTTTGGTCGAAAAGCTGTAACTTTGCACCGCTTTTCGGCCCGACCGCTGGTTGAGGGACGTGTCCTCATGCTACGTCGGGTTGGTGAGACAAACAATTTTTAATCAAAACACAACAATGGATTTAATTAAAGTTGCTGAGGAAGCATTTGCAACCGGCAAGCAGTTTCCCGCTTTCAAGGCTGGTGACACTGTGACAGTCGCTTACAAAATCGTCGAGGGTAACAAGCATCGTATTCAGCTGTATCGCGGCGTGGTCATCAAGATCAACGGTGAGGGTACAAAGAAGCGTTTCACTGTGCGCAAGATGTCTGGCACTGTGGGTGTAGAGCGTATCTTCCCCCTGGAGTCGCCCAACATCGACTCTATCGAGGTCAACAAGCACGGTAAGGTGCGTCGCGCCAAGCTTTACTATCTGCGCAAGCTCACAGGTAAGGCTGCCCGCATCAAGGAGAAGCGCGTCGTCAACACCAACGCTTAATCCTTTGCTCCGATGTCGTCGGGTCGTACATGGCCCGGCAGGCAAGGTTAAAAAAATACAAGAGGCAAACATCCCACCGGGATTGTTTGCCTCTTGTTGTAGGTATGCAGGTTGGAAATATTAGTGTTGCTTCTTGTCGGTATAGTTGATGGAGGCGTCGGCATCGCCATGGAGCGCGTCGTCGAGGTCGGCCCAGCTCTGGAAACCCGCAAAGAGCGCCAGGCGGTCTTTGGCCTCGCGCGACAGTTTGCGTTTGCCAGTGGCCAGCTCCCATAGCTTCTTCAGCGAGTGGGCGCTCAGGTTGATGTGATGTTTGGAGCACAGCGCCGAGAGGCTCTCGAGGTCTTCGGCCAGCTCATGGCGGGGGTGCGCCATCTTTCTGCCGGCAACGGCAAAGAGGCTTTTCAAATCGGATTTCATATTTTCATAACAACTATACTGCGTGCAAAGTTACGAAAAGCAGAAAAAGTGGGAAAGCAAATGATCAAAAATCTCGCTGCGGCTTTCCCACTTCTGCAGTTTTTTGTAACTTTGCGCTACCATTCATACCCATCTTATCAGAAAATGAAAGAATACGCACTTAAGTATGGTTGCAACCCCAACCAGAAACCAGCCCGTATCTACATGGAGGACGGCGAACTCCCTGTAGAGGTGATCAACGGTCGTGCCGGCTACATCAACTTCCTCGATGCCCTCAACTCGTGGCAGCTCGTGAAGGAACTGCGCGAAGCTACGGGTCTCCCCGCAGCCGCCTCGTTCAAGCACGTCAGCCCGGCGGGAGCCGCTGTGGGCCTGCCTTTGAGCGACACACTCAAGAAGATCTATTTCGTCGATGATGTCGACTTCGAACTCACGCCCTTGGCTGCAGCCTATGCCCGTGCACGCGGTGCTGACCGCATGTGCTCCTACGGCGACTTCTGTGCGCTGAGCGACACCTGCGATGCCGCCACGGCCCTGCTCATCAAGCGCGAGGTGTCCGACGGTGTCATTGCCCCCGGCTACACCCCCGAGGCCCTCGAGATCCTGAAGGAGAAGCGCAAGGGCACCTACTGCGTCATCAAGGTAGACCCCAACTATGTGCCTGCTCCGCTGGAGCACAAGCAGGTGTTTGGCATCACCTTCGAACAGGGACGCAACAATGTGGACCTCAGCGATCCCACGCTCTTCGAGGATATCCCCACTGCCAACAAGACCTTCACCGATGAAGCCCTGCGCGACCTGAAGATTGCGCTCATCACGCTGAAGTACACCCAGTCGAACTCGGTGTGCTACGTCAAGGACGGACAGGCCATCGGCATCGGTGCCGGCCAGCAGAGCCGCATCCACTGCACACGCTTGGCCGGTTCGAAGGCCGACGAGTGGTGGATGCGCCAGAGCCCCAAGGTGCTCAGCCTGCCCTTCAAGGAGAAGATACGCCGCGCCGACCGCGACAACTGCATCAACGTGTATCTGTCGGAAGAGTGCGACGACGTGCTGCGCGACGGTGCCTGGCAGCAGTTCTTCACCGAGCAGCCCGCCCCGTTCACCCGCGCCGAGCAGAAAGAGTGGATCGCCCAGAACACCAACGTGTGTGTGGGCTCCGACGCCTTCTTCCCCTTCGGCGACAACATTGAGCGCGCACACAAGAGCGGTGTGAAGTACATCGCCCAGGCAGGCGGTTCCATCCGCGACGACAATGTCATCGAGACCTGCGACAAGTATGGCATCGCCATGGCCATGACCCATGTGCGCCTGTTCCACCACTAATCCGCAACAGCCCCATCACACATTACCCAGCCTTCCCTGCCTTGCCCCTGACAAGACAAGGAAGGCTTTAACACCCTTTACGACCATGGACAATTTCGAAGAGATACTCGTGCAAGGCATCAATTTCGGCAGCGGCGCACGCGGCCCGAAAAAGGATGACGACAAGGTGAAGACCAAAGCCAAGAAGAAAAAGTACATCACCGGAGCACACGGCTCGGGCTCGGCCAAGCAGAAGGCCAAATACCGTGAGCAGCGTGCCAACCGCAAGTCGCAGCAGCGCAAGAAATAAGCCCTGCGCCCTGCGCATAAGCCTCGTCAGAGGTGACAATAATCGTTAAGCCACGCGATAAAGTGACATAAAAGTAGCGGTTTCTTGTAATTTTCCATTAACTTTGCACACAATTGGTGAAAGTCCCGCAAGGGCCTGTGGTGCCAAGAGAAGATGGTTTATGAACTTTCGCATTAAGAAACTCGACATATTCATTGTCCGGCAGTTCGGCCTCCTCTTTGTAGGTACATTCTTCATCTGCCAGTTTGTGCTGATGATGCAGTTCCTGTGGAGGTACATCAATGTGCTGATCGGAAAAGGACTCTCTCTGGAGGTCATGGCCCAGTTTATGTGGTACATGGCGCTGATGCTTGTACCCCAGGCTTTGCCGCTGGCCATACTGCTGAGCAGCCTTATCACCTTCGGAAATCTTGGTGAGAGCAGTGAGCTGACAGCCATCAAGGCTGCCGGCATATCGCTCGTGCAGACCTTCCGCTCGCTCATCGTGGTGTCGATGCTGGTGTGTCTGGGCTCCTTCTATTTCCAGAACCAGGTGGGCCCCAACGCCAACCTCAAGATATCGCAGTTGCTGATATCCATGAAGCAGAAGAGCCCCGAACTCGAAATCCCCGAAGGCATCTTCTACGACGGCATCCCCAACAGCAACATCTATGTGCAGAAGAAAGACCTGAAGAGCGGCAAGCTCTATGGCATCATGATCTACCGCATGACCAGCAGCTACGAGGATGCCGCCATCATCCTGGCCGACTCGGGCATGCTGCAGTCCACCGCCGACAAGAAGCACCTGCTGCTGTCGCTGTGGAGCGGCGAGTGGTTTGAGAACATGCAGTCGCAGGAGCTCTCGGGCAGCGCCGCCGTTCCCTACCGCCGTGAGAGTTTTGTGGCCAAGCAGATATTGCTCGATTTCGATGCCGACTTCAACATGACCGATGCCTCGCTGCTCTCCAACGACGCCCGGTCGAAGAGTCTGGCACAGATACGTCATGGCCTCGACTCGCTCAACCACACCTACGACAGTGTGGGGCGTTCGTTCTACAACGATGCCAAGCGCATGTACTACCACACGCCCGAGCTCGCGGCCCGAGACTCTGCGGCTGCCGTGAAGCGCGGCCAGTCGAAAGACTTCGACTTCGACAAGGCCGTGGCCAAGACCGACCGCGACCAGCGGCGGCAGGTCTACAACGAAGCGTTGAACCATGTGCACAACGAGCTCAGCGACCTTGAGTTCAAGAGCATGATAACCAAAGACAACGACCGTCTGATACGCGAGCACAACATTGAGGCCATCAACAAGTTTACGCTGGCCCTGCAGTGCCTGCTGTTCTTCTTCATCGGTGCACCGCTGGGAGCCATCATCCGCAAGGGCGGACTGGGCGTGCCGGTCATCGTGTCGGTGTTTGTGTTCATCGTCTATTACATCCTCGACAATGTGGGCTACCGCATGGCCCGCCAGGGCACGTGGGACGTGTGGTTCGGCAAGACGCTGGCCATGGCCGTGCTGCTGCCCGCGGCCGTGTTTATCACCTACAAGGCATGCAAGGACTCGATGGTCTTCAACGCCGACCTGTGGCGCAGCCTGTTCATGAAGGCTTTCGGCCTGCGCGAGAAGCGCCATATCGCCGGCAAGGAGATCATCATCGAAGAACCCCATTATGCCGAAGACGCAGCGCAGCTGGCCCAGATCACCGAAGCCGTCGGCACCTATGCCCACGAGCACAACCTGAAATCGCCGCCCAGCGTGGTGAAGGTGTTCTTCAAGTATCAGCCCGACCATGAGATAGAACGCATCAGCCAGTGGCTCGAGGACATCATCGAAGACCTGGCCAACACCCGCGACCGGCAGGTGCTCCACGAGATAAACAACTATCCGGTGCTTGCCGTCAAAGCGCACACGCGCCCCTTCGAGCGGCGCTGGCTCAACGTGATGTCGGCGGTGATCGTGCCCCTCGGCATGTTCTTCTATTTCCGCATGTGGCGCTTCCGCCTGCGCCTCTACCGCGACCTGCAGACCGTGGCCGCCGCCAACCGCGCCATCATCCAGCGAGTGGAGCATCTGCAATAAAACAAGACATTATTAATATAGGTATAGAATATGACAGACTTTAAACTCAGTAGCATAGAGGATGCAGTCAAAGATTTCAGAGAAGGGAAGTTTGTAATCGTCGTCGACGATGAGGACCGCGAGAATGAAGGCGACCTTATCATCGCCGCAGAGAAGATAACCCCGGAGGATGTCAATTTCATGCTGAAGAATGCGCGAGGCGTGCTCTGTGCACCCATCACGCTGTCGAGAGCCGAGGAACTTGACCTGCCCCACCAGGTGGCCGACAACACGTCCGTGCTCGGCACCCCGTTCACGATAACCGTCGACAAGCTCGAAGGGTGCTCCACCGGCGTGTCGGCACACGACCGCGCGGCCACCATACGGGCACTGGCCGACCCGAAGGCCACACCGCAGACCTTCGGCCGCCCCGGACACATCAATCCGCTCTATGCGCAGGACAATGGTGTGCTGCGCCGCTCAGGCCACACCGAGGCCGCCGTGGACCTCTGCAAGCTGGCCGGACTCTATCCTGCCGGCGCACTGATGGAGATCATGAACGACGACGGCACCATGGCCCGCATGCCGCAGCTGCAGGAGAAGGCTGCCGAGTGGGGCATGCACATCATCACCATCAAGGACCTCATAGCTTACAGGCTGAAGAAGGAGAGCAGCATCGAGGTGGGCGACGAGGTCGACCTGCCCACCGTCTACGGACATTTCCACCTGATACCCTTCCGGCAAAGCAACGGACTCGAGCACATGGCGCTCATAAAGGGCGAGTGGCACGAGGACGAACCCGTGCTCGTGCGTGTGCACTCGTCGTGTGCCACCGGCGACATCCTCGGCAGCCAGCGCTGCGACTGCGGCGAGCAGTTGCACAAAGCCATGCAGATGATCGAGGAGGAGGGCAAAGGCGTCATCATCTACATGCAGCAGGAAGGGCGCGGCATCGGCCTCATGAACAAGATAGCAGCCTACAAGCTGCAGGAGCAGGGCCTCGACACCGTGGAGGCCAATGTGCACCTCGGCTTCAAGCCCGACGAGCGCGACTACGGGTGCGGCGCACAGATGCTGCGCCATCTCGGCGTGCACAAGATGCGGCTCATGACCAACAATCCCACCAAGCGTGTCGGACTGGAGGCCTACGGCCTGGAGATCGTGGAGAACGTGCCCATTGAGGTGTCGCCCAACCCCTACGACATGCGCTACCTCACCACCAAGCGCGACCGCATGGGGCACACGCTGCACCTCTGACAACGGCACGCGAAGGTTACAAAAAGAATAAAAAGTGGCGAGGCAGCATAAAATAACTGCCGAATGTTTCCGTTTTTATGGATAAAATGCTACTTTTGCACAAAAGGTGTATAGACAAATATTAATTGGATATTATGGCACAATTATCAGAACGGCTCAACCGCCTGGCCCCGTCGGCCACGCTGGCAATGTCGCAGAAGAGCAGTGAGATGAAGGCGCAGGGCATCGACGTGATCAACATGAGCGTGGGTGAACCCGATTTCAATACGCCCGAACACATCAAGGAGGCCGGCAAGAAGGCCATCGACGACAACTTCTCCAAGTACTCGCCAGTACCCGGCTATATGGACTTGCGGCAGGCTGTCGCCGACAAGCTGCAGCGCGAGAACGGCCTCAGCTACACCCCGGCAGAGATCATCGTGGGCACAGGCGGCAAGCAAGGCGTCTGCAACACCATCCTGGCGCTGGTCAACCCCGGCGACGAGGTGATCATCCCGGCACCCTACTGGGTCAGCTATCCGCAAATGGCCAAGCTGGCCGGTGCCACCCCCGTCGTGGTGCGTGCCGGTTTCGAGCAGGACTTCAAGATGACCGCCCAGCAGCTTGAGGACGCCATCACGCCCAAGACCAAGATGCTCATCCTCTGCTCGCCCAGCAACCCCACGGGCAGTGTCTACACCCAGCAGGAACTCGACGCGCTGGCCGAGGTGGTGCTCAAGCACGATGACCTGTTTGTCTTGTCTGACGAGATCTACGAGCACATCAACTACGTGGGCACCGCTGCCAGCATAGCCAAATACCCCGGCATGAAGGAGCGCACCATCATCTGCAACGGCGTCAGCAAGGCCTACGCCATG
Organism: Bacteroidaceae bacterium; assembly: GCA_963592505.1. Taxonomy (GTDB): domain Bacteria; phylum Bacteroidota; class Bacteroidia; order Bacteroidales; family Bacteroidaceae; genus Prevotella. The sequence goes on along the minus strand of CAVAXH010000027.1, from coordinate 1,205 downwards.
ACCGGATGGCGCCTGGGCTGGGTGGCCGCACCGCAGTGGATCGTGAAGGGCCTCAACAAGTTGCAGGGACAGTACACCAGCGGCACGTGCGATGTCAGCCAGAAGGCAGCCGTGGCAGCCTATGCCGCCAGCCAGGACTGTGTGGAGGAGATGCGCAAGGCCTTCGAGCGCCGCCGCGACCTCATCGTCAGTCTGGCCAAAGACATACCCGGCCTTGAGGTCAACGTGCCGCAGGGCGCGTTCTACCTCTTCCCCAAGTGCAGCAGCTTCTTCGGAAAGACCGACGGCCACACGGTGGTCAACAACTCCACCGACTTTGCCATGTATATCCTCGAGACAGCACATGTGGCAACCGTCGGCGGCGATGCCTTCGGCGACCCCGACTGCTTCCGCATGAGCTACGCCACAAGCGACGACAACATCCGCGAAGCCATGCGCCGCATCAAGGAAGCAGTGGCCAAGTTAAAATAAAAAGTGTTAAAAGTCAGTAAAAACGCACAAAGTCACTTGTTATTTGCTATCTTTGCGAAAGAATTCCGAGGATATTGGGGCAAGCAAAGGCCCAGCTGAGGAATATTTGCCGCCGAGAACAGAAGACCTAAACAAGAGAATACAACTTAAATTCATTAATATTCAAAAATTAATTCTTAAATTATGGCAACTACACAAAAAGCCGCAGCCCCCACGGCTGCAAAGAAGAAGTCTGAGGGCTTCACTGGTATCAGAGGCGCATTCTGGATCATCGTCGTATGCTTCATCGCCGCTATCTGCATCTTCAACTTCGTCCTTGGTGACGGCGCTAACTTCCAGGGCGGTGACAACGCCAACGCACCTGTCAACATCCTGGGTACTATCTTCAAGGGTGGCTATGTGGTGCCTATCATCCACACTCTGCTGCTCACTGTGCTCTGCCTCGCTGTGGAGCGTTTCCTCGCTCTGAGAACCGCTTTCGGTAAGCAGTCGCTCACCAAGTTCGTGCAGAACATCAAGGCTGCCCTGAAGGCCAACGACTTCGCCAAGGCTGAGGATCTCTGCAACAAGATGAAGGGTTCTGTGGCCAACGTCGTGCTGGCTTCTCTCCGCGCTTACAAGGACATGGAGAGCGGTGCCAACGTTTCGCTGAAGAAGAGCCAGAAGGTGGCTAAGATCCAGCAGGCTCACGAGGAGGCTACTCAGCTCGAGATGCCTACTCTGCAGATGAACCT
>CAVAXH010000026.1:0-21027 GCA_963592505.1 Bacteroidaceae bacterium | reverse complement strand
GCATCGACGGTCACACCGCTGTAGTTGCCCACACGCTCATGGGCACCGCTGGCAAAGTTGAAGAGCGAGGTCTTGCCGCAGTTGGGGTTGCCCACCAGGGCCACATTGATGACCTTGTGGCGTTTGTCGGCTTCATCGGCCAGTTGCGAGGGGGTGAGCAGTATGTCGTCGGCACAGGCCCCGTCGGTGTGCAGATGCAGCGAGTCGGCCGAAGGCTCCCGCTGGCTGTGCATCTGCCGTGCCTCGGCCTCGGTCACCACCTCTATCATGTCGGCCTCGGAGTGTCGCAGGCTCACCTCGTAGCCCATGATGCGGTATTTCACGGGGTCTTTCAGGGGCGCATTGACCAGCACCTCCACCGTCTTTCCCTTGATGAAGCCCATCTCCACCACGCGTTTGCGGAATCCGCCGTGCCCCGTCACCTTGACGATGATGGCCGACTGCCCCGTGTGCAACTCTGATAATCTCATACTGCCTATAAATAGTCGTTAAAATTACTGCAAAATTACAAATATTTATCTGCAATGCGGCTGCAAACGGTGATAATCGTGGAAATATACCTATTTATTATGATGCCGGTCTCTTCGGTGGCCGCGACATCCAGATGAAAACCGATGAACGCCGAAACCCGTTAAACCACTATAGTTTTGATGGTTTTATTTTGGTGCTTTTGCACTAATAGCTTTCGTTTTTGTTTGGAGCCTGCTGACATATGCAATAACTTTGCGGCCGTAAACCACAACAGTTCATACTCCGAAACGTGGGGTAGCGAACAGGCAATATTGAACAAAAGTAAAAAAAACGAATTATGAAGACCGCAAGACTTATGGCCACGGCGCTGGCTGCAGCGCTGACCCTTATGACAACATCGTGCAACGATGACGACCACACACCCACACCGGCACCTGCAGGCGAGATCACCGGCACCATCGTGGAGGTGAACGGCTACGGACAGCCCATACCCAGCTTCACGCCTGCCGAGATGGCGGCAGCCGGCTTCGACTATGCCGACCTGATGGACGTGACCATCGGCGACATCACGTTGCACAACGTGCCCTATGTGAGCTCATTCAATGAGGTGGCCATCCTTGGACCGTCGTATGTCGACTACAACGCACACGGCGACGACTATGGCTTTGCTATGCTCAACGGCGACTTCCACTACTACATCGGCGGCAACGTGGGCGACAAGGTGACGATGACTGTGGCCAAGAAAGGCGGATACCAGAAGACCTATGAGTTGATGAAATCGGTCTATCCGGCCGACCGCCGCGCTGGAGAGACGGCAGAGCAGTATGCCAACTTCCGCGAGGTGACCACCACGGCCATTGCGCCCGGTGTGCTCTACAGGTCGAGCAACCCGCTCAACTGCGTCAACAATCCGCAGCGCTACGCCGTGGCCGACAGCCTGGCACGCGTGGCAGGCATCAACACGGAGATCGATCTGGCCGACACCCCCGAGAAGGTGGAACGCTATATGGCCACGGCGGGCTACGCCTCGACCTACTGTCCTGCGCTCTACCGCGAGGGCCGCACCATTGCCTGCGGCATGATGGCCAACAGCTTCTGCGACGACTTCAAGACACGCCTCGGCCGCGCCATGCACTTCATCATCGACCATGAGCCCCCTTACCTCATCCACTGCAACGAGGGCAAGGACCGCTGCGGCTTTGTCACCATGCTGCTCGAGGCGCTCACCGGAGCCAGCGTAGACGAGCTGCGCCGCGACTACATGGTCACCATGCTCAACTTCTATCAGATAGCCGACGGCGGCGAGTCATACCAGCTGCGCCAGACGCTCTCCATCGACCGTATGATATGGCTGATGTGCAACGAGGAGGCCCTGCAGAACTATAAGGACATCGACTGGGACCACACCGACGTGTCGAACATCGACTGGACCGGACTGGGCTTCTACCGGGTGAACCTCCAGGGGACCAACCTGCAGACAGCCGCACGCAAGTATCTCAAAGAGTGTGGACTCACCGATGCCGACTGCGACGCCCTCTGCCATCGTCTCACCACTGCACGCTGACGCGCAGCGGCTCAGCCGGCAAACAGGGCCAGGAGCTCCCGGGGAGCGAGATAGTCGCTGACCACGAGGTCAGAGAGGGCGGCCACGGTGCTGCGCGGATTGGTGGTGTCGAGACCCACGGTGAACATCTGCGCAGCGCCCACGGCTTTCAGTCCGTTGACGCTGTCCTCGAAGCCCACACAGTCGGCAGGCTGAACGCCCAGCCGAGCGGCAGCCTTCAGATAGCCGTCGGGGTCGGGCTTGCTGCGGCTGAAGTCCTCGCTGGTGAGCACGGCATCGAACATGCCGGCAAACTCGGGGTGCTCACGATAGACATTGAGCATCTTGGGCACATTGCTGCTGGTGACCACGGCCGTCTTCACGCCGAGGCGCCGCAGCTCCATGACAAACGCCTCGAAACCTGCCACATACTCATAGCGCATGTGCTGCTCAAAGTCGTCGAGCCGGCGTGTGATGTCGGCCTGGTCGGCCGGTCGGCCGGCAAAATGGCGGTCGTAGATCTGCACCAGCGTAGATCCTTTGATCTGCTGCTCCAACCCCGGCTGGTCGGGATAATAATGACGGAAGACCGAACCCCAGAACTGTGTATACTGCGTCTCGGTGTCAAACACCACGCCGTCTAAGTCAAATAATGCTGCCTTTTTCATTATTTCAATATTTTGCCGCAAAGTTACAAAATAATTGTCGTAACTTTGCAAAATTAGACAGACAAGAATGGTGAGAACGGCGATAAACAGACTCCTTTGCGCACTGCTGCCCGCTGTGCTGGCAGGCTGCCATGACGGCAGGCTGAGCTCAGACAGCAACGTGGTGACCGACTCGGTGAGCATGGACACCACAGTGGCGCTTGTGCCCGGCGCGGCACATCCCTGCGCCCGCCTGTCGCTCCACCTCACCTTCGTCAAGCCGGCCCACGCCACGGCCGAGGCCCGCCAGGCCGCCCGCCGCATCAATGCCAGTGTGCTCGCCGGCATGCTGCTGCCCGAATATGCCGACACTGCCGAGGCGAGAGAGGCTGCCGCCCTGTCCACGGCAGCTGGCATGAGCCTCTTCGTGCACCGCTATGCCGAGCGCTATGCCGCTGCCTACCGCGACGACTGCCTCGACCTCTACCGCGACGACGCAGAGCATGCCGCCTTCTACGAGCGCACCTACCGTGTGCAGACCCAGATGCAGCAAGGCCGCGATCCGGCCGTCTGCTACACCGCACGCGTCACCTATGCCAACGGCACCGACTGCCTGAACGCTCTGTTGGCGCGCAACTACCACATGCGCACCGGACAGACCGTCAGCCTCGACGATGTGCTCCGCCCGGGCTACGAGCGCCCGCTGGCGCAGATGGCTTGCGGCTATGTGCCGGCCGACTACATCCTCGGCAAGCACACCATCACACTCATCTACAACCACGAGTGGCCGGGCACATCCAGCGTCACGCTGACCGACCGACAACTGGAGCCACTGCTCCGCAAACAGAAATAACGACAAGCATGCAACATATTCTATCTCATTTCCCCAACCTCACCGAGCAGCAGCAACAGCAGCTGGCCATGCTCGACGGCCTCTACCGCGACTGGAACGCGAAGATCAACGTCATCTCGCGCAAGGACATCGACAACCTCTACACGCACCACGTGCTCCACTCGCTGGCCATCGCCAAGGCTTGCCGCTTCAAGCCGGGCACACGGGTGCTCGACTTCGGCACGGGCGGCGGTTTCCCCGGCATCCCGCTGGCCATCATGTTTCCCGACTGCCACTTCCGCCTCATCGACGGCACGGGCAAGAAGGTCAGGGTGGCACAGGAGGTGGCCAACGCCATCGGACTGAACAATGTGGAGGCTGTGCACCGCCGGGGAGAGGAGGAGAAAGACCGCTTCGACTTCGTGGTGTCGCGTGCCGTGATGCCGCTGCCCGACCTTGTGAAGATCGTGCGGAAGAACATCAGCAAGACACAGCGCAACGCCTATCCCAACGGCCTCTTTGTGCTCAAGGGTGGCAACATCGACGAGGAGACGCGCCCCTATGCCCGGCTCATACAGCAGACCCCCGTCACCGACTTCTTCGACGACGAGTGGTTCAAGGAGAAGTATGTGCTCTACCTGCCCATCTGACACCGGCGGCAGGCCAACAACAACGATCAAAAAAAGACACACACATGTTAGAAATCAAACGTATCGTATGCAACGTCATACAAGAAAACTGCTACGTGGTGAGCGACGAGACCCGCGAGGCCGTCATCATCGACTGCGGTGTGCAGTTTGAGGCCGAGCGGCAGGCGCTGCGCGACTATGTGGAGACCAACGGCCTGCACCCCGTGCACCTGCTGGCCACACACGGACATGCCGACCACAACTTCGGCAACCGGTTTGTGTTCGACACCTGGCAGCTCAAGGCCGAGGTCCACAAGGGCGACGAGGAACTCATGCAGCACATGCCCGAGCAGGCTGCCCACTTCATGCGGCAGGAGCTCACCGCTGACGACCTGGCTCCCGTGGGACGCTGGCTCGAGGGCACCGACGTCATCACCTTCGGCAACCACACGCTCAGCATCATCGAGACACCCGGACACTCGCAGGGTAGCGTGTTCTTCTGGTGCAAGGACGAGCATGTGGCCTTCTCGGGCGACACGCTGTTCCGCAAGAGCGTGGGACGCGCCGACCTGCCCGGCGGCTCCATGTTTATGCTCATACAGAGCCTGCGCATGCTCTGCCAGCTGCCCGACGACACACGCATACTGCCCGGACACGGCGAGGAGACCACCGTGGGCCTCGAACTGGCCACCAACCCTTACCTCGACCGCTAAAACGACAGGTGCCGATGAGGGAGAAAGCTGAACGCATCATTCTCGGCATAGACCCGGGAACCAACATCATGGGCTACGGACTGCTGCGCGTGCGCGGCAGCAAGGCGGAGATGATGACCATGGGTGTCATCGACCTCCACAAGATGAGCGACCCTTACCTGCGCCTCGGCAAGATCTTCGAGCGCGTGACGGGCATCATCGACGAGTATCTGCCCGACGAGATGGCCATCGAGGCTCCGTTCTTCGGAAAGAACGTGCAGTCGATGCTGAAGCTCGGACGGGCACAGGGTGTGGCCATCGCAGCAGCCATACGCCACGATGTGCCCATACACGAGTATGCCCCGATGAAGATCAAGATGGCCATCACCGGACAGGGACAGGCGTCGAAAGAGCAGGTGGCTGACATGCTGCAGCGCATACTGGGCTTCTCCAAGGACGACCTGCCCAAGTTTATGGATGCCACCGATGCCCTGGGAGCGGCCTACTGCCACTTCCTGCAACTGTCGAGACCCGACACGGGGGCGCGCCACTACAACAACTGGAAAGACTACGTCAGGAGTCATCAGGAACGCGTAGCCAACAAGCAACAACACACATGAGACACATCATAAACATCGTGGACGGGGTGACACGCATGCCGGCATGGCGAATGGCCGAACCCGTCAACTTCACGCTCGACGAGGGCGAGAACATGGCAATCGTCGGCCCCAACGGGGGCGGCAAGTCGATGTTGGTCGACATCATCATCGGACGGCATCCGCTGCTCCACCACGACCCCGACTACGACTTTGCGCCCAGCACACGGCGGTTGGTGGCCGACAACATAAAGTATATGACCTTCCGTGATGCCTACGGTGGCGACAACGACCGCACCTACTACTTGCAGCAGCGCTGGAACCAGCAGGAGATCGACCCGTCGACACCCACCGTGGGCGAGCGCCTCGAGAAGGCGTTTGCGATGACCGGGGCCGACACACCCGAGCGCCGCGCCCTGCAGCAGCGCCTCTACACGCTCTTCCACCTGGAGCCGTCGCTCGACAAGTATATCATATCGCTCTCGAGCGGCGAACTGCGCAAGCTCAAGCTCACCGAGGTGCTGCTGTCGGCACCGCGTGTGCTCATCATGGACAACCCCTTCATAGGCCTCGACAGCGACACGCGCCTGCAGTTGCGCACGCTGCTGCAGACGCTTGCCGAGGAGCTCTCGCTGCAGGTCATACTGGTGCTCTCACGGTGTGAGGACATCCCGCCGTTTGTGAGCCACGTGGTGGAGGTCGATCACCTCACCGTGAAGCCCAAACTGCCGCTGGCCGACTATCTCATGCGCCAGCCGCCGGTGCCGCCCCACGTGCTCAGCGACGAGAAGGTGCAGGCCATCCTCCACCTGCCCTGCAAGGACAGCCTGCACGACGCGCCCTGCTGCGAGGTGGTGAAGATGACCGATGTGCAGATACGCTACGGCACGCGCACCATCCTCGACCGACTGTCGTGGACCGTCAGAGCCGGCGAACACTGGGTGCTCAGCGGACAGAACGGCTCCGGCAAGTCGACACTGCTCAGCCTGGTGTGTGCCGACAATCCGCAGAGCTATGCCTGCGACATCAGCCTCTTCGGCGTGGCAAGGGGATCGGGCGAGAGCATCTGGGACATCAAGCGGCGCATAGGCTACGTGTCGCCGGAGATGCACCGCGCCTACCAGCGCGACCTGCCAGCCCTGCACATCGTGGCCAGCGGACTGAAAGACTCCATCGGCCTCTATGTGAAGCCCAACCCCTCGGAACTGGGCATCTGCCGATTCTGGATGGGCATCTTCGGACTTGAAGGGCTTGAGGACCGCACGTTTCTCAGCCTCTCGAGCGGTGAGCAGCGACTGGTGTTGCTGGCGAGGGCCTTCGTGAAAGACCCCGACCTGCTGATACTCGACGAGCCGCTCCACGGACTCGACAACCGCAACCGCCGCCTGGCCAAAGACGTCATCGAGACCTTCTGCCAGCGCCCCAACAAGACGCTGATGATGGTCAGCCACTATGAGGACGAATATCCGGCCTGCATTGACCATCGGCTGCAACTCAAGCGCAACGAATAAGACATAAGGGTGTGTGCTCTCTATTACCGCCCAGTAAAGAATAAAACATATAAACAAGACGATAACGAATGAAAAAAGCATTTCTGACATTGGCCTTGCTCTGCACCTTCGGGATGGCAGCACAGGCCCAGGACATCTACAACGAGGTGATGAGAATGCAAGAGGAGTTCAAGACCATCAAGTATGACAAGGAGAAGCCTATGACGGAGCGCAAGACGGCCTCGTTCAAGTGGGATGCCATAGAGTATATGTTGTACAAGGCCAAGGACGACAGCACGTTCAACGAGAAGCAGCTCGGTGTGCAGACCTATGCCATGACCGAGTATGTGAACCTCTTCTTCAAGCGTCTGTCGGAGGCCAAGAAGAGCAACAGCAAGAAGGAGATTGCCGTCACGCGCTTCAAGAACGCCAGTCTGAACAACTCGCTCTTTGGCGATGTCGACTACGACCTGTGCCACGCCTACGTGAACAACGCCAACTTCGTGACACCCTTCTCGCTCGACACCGACTGGGTGAAGGCGCTGGCCGAGATTCGCAGCAAGAGCTGGGAGTAATGGTGGGCACCGCGGGCGCTGCATGCCCTGTCATCCGTGCTCTCCTTTGTGGTCGGGTCTTTCGCACTTAACACTCGGGTCCTCAAGCCTTAACACTCGAGTCCTCAAGCCTTAACACTCGGGTCCTTAGCATCGAAGGACTCGAGTGTTAGCACCTTAGGACTGGAGTGTTTGCACCTTAGGACTGGAGTCCTAACGCCTTATGCACCTGCATTCCGACTTTCTTATAGGTGCAAGCATGAAAAACATGCACATCATTAACGCTCTTTCACACAAAAAATGCGTGTACGGTTTTAAACGTACACGCATTTTTTGCGTCAAAGGGATAGTTGCAACTTAAAGACTGAAGGGTGGTGGGCACCGCCTCCGCAGGTGTGGAGCCCCAACAATCCCGAAGCATGTAGAACCCTAAACAGAACGAAAAAATCATGAAGAAAGTATTTGTAATGATAGCCGTCGCGCTGACCTTCGCTGTGTCAGCCAGTGCACAGGACAATGCCCAGAAGCAAGGCGAGCGTCCTAAGTTCAACAAGACCGAGATGGTGCAGAAGCACACCAACCGTATGGTGGAGCGCTATGGCCTCAACGACGAGCAGGCCAAGCAGTTGCTGCAGTTGAACACCACCTATGGCGGACAGATGATGGGCATGCCGGGCGGCAGAGGTCCTCGTCCCGGCAGACCGGGTCAGGGCGGTCCCGAAGGTGGTCCCCAGGGTGCTCCCGACAGTGCTCAGCACCAGCGCCCGTCGAAGGAGCAGATGGAGGCTATGCGCAAGGAGATGGACACAAAGCGTGCTGCCTACAACGCCGAACTGAAGAAGATTCTGACCGAGGAGCAGTATGCCAAGTATGAGGCTGACCAGAAGAACTTCCGGCCGGGCCGTCGTCCTGGAGGACGCAGCTTCAATGGCGGACAAAACCGCGAGTAATCATTCGGATGAGATTTTTTTGGTTGTGCGACGGACAGACACCATCCGGTGTCGGTTCGTCGCACACTGCGTTTTGTCAGATGGCATCCATCACGCGGCGCAGGAACATATATCCACGGCCGGCCTCCATGTGGCTCTTCTTGGCCAGACAGGCCAGCAGGCGGTGTGGCCAGCGGTTGTGGTTCATGCGGCGGATGGCATAATAGAAACCGCAGGTGTTGATGCCTCCCACGACCAACACCACGAGAAACTGGGTGGTGGGACCGCCGCCAAAGAGATAGGTGATCAGCCAGCACAACACGTTGACGGTGTTGAGCGAGAGCACCATGATGGTGGTGCCGATGTGCGAGAAGCCCAGTTCGATAAACAGGTGGTGCAGATGGCTGCGGTCGGGATGGAAGGGCGACACGCCCTTGAAGATGCGGGCAAACATCACGCGCACCGTGTCGAACACCGGCACTGACAGCACGCTCAGCGCGAAGGCCACCACACCCAGCTTCGGGTGGTTGGCCTGCACCAGCGAGTTGGTGTCGAGCATGCGCATGCAGAAGATGCTCATCAGCATGCCAAGCATCAGCGTGCCGGAGTCGCCCACAAACATCTTGCTCTTCTCACCAAACACGTTGTGGAAGAAGAAGGGCACCAGCGCACCGGCTGCCAGCGAGGCCATCACGGACATCGTGCCGTCGAGCGACGAGCAGAACACGATGCCGAAGCAGAGGCAGGCAAACATGCAGAAGCCGCTGGAGAGACCGTCGACACCATCGATGAGGTTGATGGAGTTGATGATGCCCACGCAGGCCACCGCACAGAGCGGCGCACTGAGGTAGAGCGGCAGATGACCTATGCCGAACACGCCGTGGAGGTCGTTGATGCTGGCTCGGTCCATATATACCACGAAGGCCACGAGGCCCAGCTCCACCACGAGGCGCAGCACAGGGCTGAGGCCCACCATGTCGTCGAGCATGCCGATATACATCATCACGGTCATCGCGGTGATGATGGTGAAAAGCGCATAGCTGTCGAAGAACATGCTGGAGGCTCCCGCGCCCACCACAATGCCGAAGAAGACGGCCAGGCCGCCCATCACAGGCACCGGACGCGACTGCAGCTTGCGGTTGTCAGGGCAGTCGAACATGTTGCGGCTTATGGCCATGCGCACAATGAGCGGATGCACCAGAGCTGTGAAGACCATAGCCAGAAAGAATGGCAATATCACCCCCAGTAACCACAGCGTGGGGGTCATATAGTCGAAAATGCTTTCTATTGAGTAGTGAAAATTGTTGATCAGCCGTTCTATCATATCTGTATATCCTAAACTTTGTGCAAAGTTAGTCAAATTATTCGAATTGACCCCATTCCGTCGGCCATTATTTGACGACAGTCAACGACATTGTAATAATTTGCGAAATAAATTCACCGCCATTCGTCTACTATTCCTTTTGCCGATTGTCGCAAAATGACTAACTTTGCATGGGGCTCGGTCTCGCCACTTCCATGAGGTCCCCCGACCATTCACCCACTAAAAACCATACACGCAGATGAAACAGTGCATCGTGCTGCTCCTCTCGCTGGTGTGCGGCCACGCTGCTGCCCAGCAGTCATTTACCCTCGACGGCCGTCACGGCGGCAAGACGTTCGACGGCATAGGCGTCGTCAATGGTGGCGGAGCCACCTCGGTCTTGCTCAAAGACTATGCGGAGCCCTGGCGCTCGCAGATACTCGACATGGTCTACAAACCCCACTTCGGTGCCTCGGTGAGCGCGCTGCTGGCCGAGATACCCGGCGACGGCAACTCCACACAGGGCTCCATGCCCAGCCATAGTCACTATGCCGGCGACCACAACTACCTTAGGGGCTACATGTGGTGGGTGATGGCTGAGGCCAAGCGCCGCAACCCGCTGCTCACACTCGACGCCACCGCGTGGAGCGCGCCGGCCTGGCTGGGCGGCTACTGGACAACGGCCACTGCCGACTACTACGTCGATTGGATCACTGGCCTGCGCGATGTCCATGGCTTGCACCTCGATGCTGTGGGCTGCCACAATGAGAAGGGGATGAGCCGCGACTTTGCCATAGCCCTGCGGCAGGCGCTCGACAGGCGAGGCTTCGCCGACGTCAGGCTCCACGCCTTCGACAACTGGCCAAAAAACAAGCTCGACTTTCTTGAGGCACTGCCTTCCGACACGGCTCTGGCCCGTGCCGTCGACATCGTCAGTGCCCACACCTTCGGCGCCATTCCGGTCACCGCACGCCAGCGGCATGTGGCCGACTCGCTCAACAAACCCATCTGGAACACCGAAGACCATATATACAAGAGCGGCTTCGACTGCTTGATAAGCATCGTGGAGTGTTTCAACCGCAACTACATTGAGAGCGGTGCCACGAAGGTCGTCAACTGGTATGACATCGGGGGTGTGTATCCCCTGGAACCCTACAGCGAGGAACCGCCCATGCTGCTGGCGCGCGAGCCGTGGAGCGGCCACTACAGCGTGCGCGACAATCTGTGGGGCTATGCCCACTACGGACAGTTTACGGCTGTGGGCTGGACCTATCTCGACAGCGGCTGCGCGATGCTCGACGGTGGCGGCTCGCTGGTGACGCTGCTGTCGCCCGACAAGCGCGATTTCAGCATCATCGCAGAGACCAAGGCGGCTACGGCCCCGCAGACCATCACGTTCCGGCTCAAGGGCGGACTGCCCCAGCAGAGCCTCTGCGTGTGGCGCAGCACCGAGGGCGACGAGTTTGCACGCCAGGCCGACATCACACCGCATGGAGGCCGCTTCACGCTGACGCTGCAGCCGGGAGCGGTCTATTCGCTCTCTACCACGCGCGGACAACAGAAGGGCGTGTTCGACGCAGTGCCCGCCAGCCAGCCGTTTCCGTTGCCTTATGCCGATGATTTCGAACACTACGGACAGGCAGAGCAATGGGGATGCCTGCCTCACTACACGGCCGACATCATCGGCTGTTACGAACTGGCGGAGCGCCCCACACACGATGGACGCTGTGTGCGCCAGACGGTGGGACGGGCTGCTGACAGCTGGGCTCCCGACTGGAACTATTACACCATCCTGGGCGACTCTTCATGGACCGACTATGAGGTGAGTGCCGACATCTGGCTCAACCCTGGCGACGAGGGCGGACTGATGGGGCGCGTGTGCCACGTGGGCACAGGCTACGGCGTGACACCCAAGGGCTTCTGGCTCAGCATCGACAGCGACGGGTGGTGCCGGCTGGCGGTGACGCGCGGCCAGGGACGCAACGCTCCCGAGGGCGATGCTGAGCAGCAGGCCATCCTGCGCCGTCTCCACATGACCGAGGGCGGCCAGACGGTGCTCGACAGTGCACGGTGCGCCTCTCCGAGTGCGCTCCGCTGGGTGCAGCTGCGACTGCGCTTCGACGGCGACTCCATCACGGGCTATGTGGACGGACAGGCTGTGGTGCATGCCTCGATAGGCCTCTATCGCAAGGGAATGGCCGGCCTGATAGCCATGAAGCGTGGCAAGCGTGTCAGCACCCCCTATTACGACAACCTGTCGCTGACGCCTGTGGGCCGCCTTCGCGCCAACGCCACGCCCAGCCGCTGCATGGCGCAGCCGCTCTACAGTCACTAGTCTTCGATTGAACGGAGTTTCTTAGCCTGCATAATTCATAGGCGTGCTATTGCATACGTCAAGTGTCTGACAGTATGCAATAGCACGCCTATGAATTATTAGAGGGGTGGATATGCAGGTTATTGTTCCGACACGAAGTCGCCTTCCACTTCCACCTCCTCGGCCAGGCAGCGCGCAGGGATGTCGAGCAGGCCATTGTGGATGTGCTCGCTGCCGATGTAGGTCTCTTGCCACATCTGGCGTCCTTCCACAGTCTGTGGGCCGGCCAGCGCGCGTCCGTATCTGATGCGCACGCCTTTGCAACCGAAGCCGGGGGCCGGCAGCACCTTCACGCTGAGCGGATGGCTGAGGGGTGCAGCAAAGTTGTTGAGCGTTGTGCCGTCGGCTGTCACCACGGTGCCGTTGCGGCTGGCTGCCGTCACGCTTGCCGTGACAGGATGGACTGGGCGGTCGGCCGTCGAGGTGGTGGCAGCTGCGCTTTGTTGCAGGTCGGTGGCGTTGATGCGGGGCTGACGGATGTCGTCGACCAGGATGTCGTCGACGTAGGCCGTCCAGTCGGCCTCAAGCTGGTGGGGCGACTCGGCATCGGGCACCAGCACCAGACTGTGTATGTCGACACCGTTGGCGCTCTTGACGGCGAACACGGCATCGGTCCATTGGCCGCAGGGCACCTTGGCATCGGCATACGTCCAAAACTGCTCCACGTCGGGCTGCTGTCCCTGGCGGTCGCGGCGCTTGCCCAGACCGACGAGCATCACGCGGCCACCCTGTGGGCGGTGCACAAGCACGTGCACCACCTTGCCTTGGGGCGTGAGCGCAAACGGATGGGGCAGGTCTATGCGCACTCCGTAGATGTTGGATGCATGGCGCGACCGCACGAAGGCCACCACGCTGTCGCTGCCATTGCCCCGGCGGTCGGGATTGGCGCAGACTGTGGCTTCGCCTGTGAGGCGTCCGTCGCGGAAAGGCGACCGCTCCCATCGGTCGTAGACGCCGATGGCGCGATAGTCTTTTTGTTCGAACCCTATGTGTTGGGCTGCGGCTGGCAACGTGCATAGGGCAGTGAGGGAAAGGAGGAATATGTGTTTCATGTGTAATGACTGTTTGGGGAGTATGCTGATCAGTAGACAGCCACCTTCTGCAGCAGCGGGCACGCCTTGCTGTCGTCGATCACGATGCGCAGGGCCCGTGCGGTGATGCCCTGCGTGTAGCTGTCGCGGGTGTCGCCGCCAAGCGGCACGATGCGGCGGTAGCCGATGGTGGTGGTCTGGCACTGCTGCGCCACACGTGTCCACTGCTGGCCGTCGGCCGACACCTCTATGTGGAAGCGGCGCACACGCTGGCCGCGCCGTATGTGCTCCATCAGATCCACATAGCGCACGGTCTGCGGCTGCCGCCACGTCAGCGTGATGGTGGCTGTGTGCAGGCTGTCGTCGGTGGCCCAATAGGTGTCGCGACGGCCGTCGGTGAGCCGGCCTACGTCGTAGCGGCGGTGCTGGCCGGCACGCCGTGTGTTGCTGGCCTGCAGGCGGGCGCGCCGTGCCAGGTCGTGGCCCAGACGCTGCTTGAGCAGAGTGCCCAGCTGGCGGAGCACCGTCACGTCGGCCTCAGGCAGACGGCCGTCGGGTCCGGGCGGACAGTTGAGGATGAGCGTGGCGTTGCGCCCCACGGTCTCGAGATACATCTGGAAGAGCCGCTCAGCCGACAGCGGCTTCTCGCCCTCGTGCCAGAACCATCCGCGGTCGGTGAGCTTGGCATCGCTCTCTCCGGGTTCCCAGGCCCATCCGTCCTCGGTGCCGTACATGCCGTTGCTCTCGGGTGCATAGCCCACCTCTTCGGTGCTCCAGTTGGTCTCTCCTGCCCATCCTGCCTCGTTGCCTATCCAGCGGGCTTCAGCGCCCACGCCCCAGAGGATGATGTCGGGGCACACCTTGTGTATGGAGTCGCGCAGGTTGGGGATGTCATAGTAGGTGGAGCGGTCCACGGTGAGCGTGGTGTTGCGGCCGCCATAGTAGCCGTCGCCGCCGTTGGCACCGTCGAACCACATCTCAAACTGGTCGCGTCCGTAGTGGGCCAGTTCGGCACACTGACGGAGAAACACGTCGGTCACGTAGCGGTCGGTGCCGTAGTGGAGGTTGTTGCGGTCCCAGGGCGACACATAGAAACCGTATTTCATCTTCAGTTGGCGCGCAGCCTTGGCGAAGTCGCGCGGAATGTTGGTCTGCTGTCCGTATGCGTTGCCGGCCAGCCGCACCGAGTGGGTGGTGGTGGCTGTGGGCCACAGGCAGAACCCGTCGTGATGTTTCACCACGGCGATGCCTCCCTTCATGCCTGCCGCTTTCACCGCCTGCAGCCACTGCTTGGGACTCGGCGGCAGGGTAGGGGCAAAGGTGCGCTCGTCCTCGCTGCCCAGTCCCCACTCGCGGTTGGTGTAGGTGTTCATGCCATAGTGGAAGAAGGCGTAGAACTCGGTCTCCTGCCATTTCATCTGCCGCTCGGTGGGCACGGGGAAGACGCAGGCGGGCTCGTTGTCGGCATTGGCCAGCGTGTTTATGTCAGGAGGTGTTGCAGCCTGCGCATGGGGCTGCGTCAGCAGCCAGGCGGCCAGCAATAGGGCGGTTGTCTTCATCTTTGGGTTGGTTTCAGGTGTATTACACGGTGTCTTGGCGGTTAGCCTCAGCAAAGATAGCACAAAGGTTTCACATATCGGCCGTTGCGGTCGTAAAATTGCGACCGAAACACTTTTTGTGCATCGTGTGCACACGGTCTGTCCGCCATGATACGAAAAAAACGGCGATTTGTTGCCGAATTCGGAAAATATGTCGTACTTTTGCAAGACAGTAAGGCAGCGTCCCGGCTCTGTCGCTGGCACCCCAGAGGTGCGAGAGGAAAGTCCGGGCAGCATAAGGCGCTCCACTTCTGAAAATGGAAGTTGTCGGTAACGGCAAGTGTAGACAGAAGAAAACAACCGCCCCCTTTGCAGGGAGTAAGGGTGAGAAGGTGGTGTAAGAGACCACCAGCCTGCGGGTGACCGTAGGGCTGTGTCGGCTGGAGGCTGCAAGTTCATGTAAACCGTCGTCAATGAAGGGTTGCCTGCCCGACAGACTTCGAGTCTGACGATGGAGGGTAGAACGCTTGAGCGGCAGGGTGACCTGCCGACTGGATAAATGATGGAGCCCCCGCACTGCTCCAACGGGCAGGGTGGGGAACAGAACCCGGCTTATGAGGACACTGCCTTACTCTTTTTTACAGAATCCTCCACCTATTGCTAGTATAACACCATATCGCTCACACTATGAAAGAATTGCAACCCAACGTGCTCAATGATTATGAACACCGCGTGCTGGCACTGATTGCCCGGCATGAGGGCGAGGCGGGGTTTCCGCGCCCTGAGGACTATGGTCTGGAGAAGAAGGCCGTGGACGATTATCTCTACGACTACCAGATAGTGCTCGACCGCGAGGGGTCGCAGCGCTCGCAGCTCACGGGCTACGGCATAGTGGCCATTGTGCCCACGGTGGTGCTCAGCGCCTATCCCGAACAGATGTTGCCATGGGGACAATGGTCGCTCATGGTGGGCGTGGGCATGGGTGTGCTGCTGGCTGCGGCCATCAAGGCCGTGCGCATGACCGTGACGCGTGCCAAGCTGGCAGGGCTGAAACGCTCCTGCAGCGCTGCTGCGCAATATGTGGCTGCGGTGGAACAATACGAAAACAACATCAACCAACCCGGCGTGTGACCATCCCGGAGGATGCACACGTCATAGAAAATCAGCAGATTATGGAATTGCCCGACTTCATGTCCTATAAGGACAAGTTCACTGAGAACGGATTTGTCGAAAAGATTTCGCGCATTGCCAAGAGCGCAGGTGTGAAACTGGTGTATGCCGCCTTGATATTGTACTACACGTTGCAGAGCGACAAGGTGTCGATGAAGGACAAGGCCATCATCATCGGCGCGCTGGGCTACCTCATCTCTCCGCTCGATGTGGTGCCCGACGCCATCCCCATCGTGGGCCTTGGTGACGACCTGAGCGTGCTCATCTATGTGCTGAAGAAGGTGTGGGGCGATGTGAACGACGACGTCAAGAGCCGCGCCAAAGCCAAGTTGGCGCAGTGGTTCGACGCCGACGAGATCAGCGATGCCGACAACCTTTTCGACGGCCGCGCTGACTGACCACCCGACGGCGTTATTGCTTCTTTTTCTTCAGCCAGTGCTTCACGGCAAAATAAGCTACTGCCGCGAGGACCAGCACCACGATAAACACCTTGATGTATTCGCCATACTCCAGAATCTTGTCGTGCAACTGGTCTTCGGGCACGATGCTGTGGAGATACCAGCCCATTGCAGCCAGTATGATGTTCCATGCGCCTGCACCGATGGTGGTGTAGAGCAGAAACTTCCAGTAGGTCATCTTTGCCAGACCGGCAGGAATGGAGATGAGGTGGCGTATGCCGGGGATGAGGCGTCCGGTGATGGTGGCCACCATGCCGTGGTTGTTGAAGTAGGCTTCGCTCTTCTCTATCTTCTCGTGCGAGAGCATGCAGAGCCGTCCCAACTTGGAGTCGGCAAAGCGCCAGATGACGGGGCGTCCGAGGAGCCAGCCTGCCAGATAGTTGACTGTGGCGCCGGCATCGGCACCCAGGGTGGCAAAGAGGATGACGAGCCACAGATCGAGGCCGCCCGATGCGGCATGATAGGCAGCGGGTGCCACCACCAGTTCGGAAGGGACGGGCACCACTGTGCTCTCAAGAAGCATGAGAAAGAAGATGGTGCCGTAGTTGAGGTTGGAGAGTAGGGTGGAGATAATGCTCATTTTTGCGTTGTCTTTTTACCTTGGGCGTGTCTGTCTGTTTCACGCCTCGTCTTGTTGGGATTGATTGCCGGCTGCCACAATGGCTTTTTTTTGCACCGGCATTGTTACTATAATATAATGTACACGCGCGTGAGCGCAGAGCGTACGGAGAAGTCACTGCGGGTTCTCGGTTGACGGCCACGCTGCCATTTCGGGGTGCTCGCGGGCATAGTCTTCGTAGCGTTCGAGCGGCACTCCTTCAGGAAAGAGTGGTTTGAGCAGCATGTTTGTCTGCGGTGCATTGGCCTCTACGGCGCGGTGCAGGTCGTCAAGAAACTCGCTGCGCAGTCCGAGGTCGGCATCGCACAGTGCCAGAAAAGCCCATCCCTCGGGCACGTTGGCAGCCAGCTGACTGTGCATGATCTCTTGGAAGAGGTCGTGCGCAAACTGTGTGTATCCGCACTCGTAGGTAGAGTAGGCGATGAGCGTCTGCACGTGCAGGTCGCTGCCCGAAGCCTCCAGCGCCCTCATAAACCAGGCGTGGGCCTTCTCGCTGTCTCCGGCAACGAGATAGATGTAGCCGCGCAGCACATCGTCTTCGGGGGTGTTGTGGTCGGGATGCTCGTCTATGCGACGCACGCAGGCCCACGACTTGTCGTTGCGCCCCAGTTGTGCGTTGAGGATACACTCTTGCCGCAGTATCTCGAGCAGGTTGAATGATCCCGGCGGTGCCAGCCGCTCGGCCCGCTCGAGGTGACAAAGTGCCTCCTCATAGCGGTTTTGTGCAGTCAGCACCGAGGCCAGTCCTATATCGCCCGACTCGCTGTAGGGCTGCAGCTTCTTGTATTTCTGGTAGTATCTCACCGCCTCGGGATAGTTGCCCATCAATGCCAGCGCGTTGGCCTTGTTGATGTTGGCCTCGGCACAGTGGGGGGCTATGGCCAGCGCATAGTCGCTGCTCTCGAGCGATGCCTGCAGGTCGTTTTTCTGATACTGCATTATGGCCATCGTGTTCCAGTAGTCGGTGTTGTAGGGGTCCTCGTCGATGAGGCTGTTGATGATGCGCTCGCAGTCGTCGAAATTGCCATTGGCAAGCGCTATGCGGGCTGTGAGCTCGCGGTACTGCGGGTCATCGGTCTCGCTGCTCTTGGCCAGCCACTGCTCGGTGAGGCGGGTGTGGGCATAGTCGGAGAAGAGCGTTGCCACATCGATGTAGAAGTCCTCAAGGTCTTCGTCGTCGAGCGTTGCCTCCACGCTGCGCAGATATTCGTCGGCCTCGTTGGGCTGCACACGTGCCACCATTATCTCGGCTATTAAATAATAGTATTCGAGGTCGGTCTTGTCGGCAATCTGTTCGGCCCAGCGTGTGGCCTCGTCGGTGTCATGGTCCGCGAGGATGGCCAGTCGTGCCCTGAAGGCCAGCGGTATCGTGGCTCCGGGAAACATGGTGATGGCCCGGTCGAGGGCTTCATAGGCTTCAGCCTGCCGACCGTGCAAGTGGTAGTATTCGGCAATGTCAGTGAGGTCGTCGGGCTCCAAGTAGATAGGTGTGCCTGTGGCCCGTGCCTCCTCATACCGCTTCAGATTGTCATCCAATGGATTTCGCATAGTTGCAGATAGTGCCGGCAGCACCGGGGTGGGGTGCTGCCGGCGTTGTAAATGTTGCTGGTAGGGGTTGCAGCCCTGCCTTTTCTTTTACTTGTTGATCTTCGACCACGCATCCTTCAGTCCTACGGTCTTGTTGAAGACAGGGGCTTCGTCGGTGGTGTCGGGGTCAGCCATGAAGTAGCCGATGCGCTGGAACTGCAGATACTCGCCGGGCTTGCGCGTGGCGGCATAGTCCTCCACATAGCACTCGTGGTTGACGTGGAGCGAGTCGGGATTGAGCAACTCGTGGAAGTCGCGCTCGTCGGCTGACGGGTTCTCCACGAAGAAGAGACGGTCGTACTCGCGCACCTCGGCCTTCACGCAGTGGTCGGCGCTCACCCAGTGGAGCGTGCCCTTCACCTTACGGTTGGCGCCGGGCAGTCCGCTCTTGCTCTCGGGATCATATTCGGCCTGTATCTCGGTGATGCGTCCGTCGGCGTCCTTGGTGCATCCGGTGCACTTCACGATGTAGGCGTTCTTCAGGCGCACCTCCTTGCCGGGAGCCAGACGGAAGAACTTCTTCGGGGCATCCTCCATGAAGTCGGCACGCTCTATCCACAGGTTCTTCGAGAAGGTGATGGTGTGTGTGCCGGCTGTGGGGTCTTCGGGATTGTTGATGGCCTCCATCTCCTCAGCCTGTCCTTCGGGATAGTTGGTGATGACCAGGCGCACGGGGTCTACCACAGCCGACACGCGTGTGGCCTTCTTGTTGAGGTCCTCACGCACCGATGCTTCGAGCAGCGCCACGTCGTTGAGGGCGTCGAACTTCGTGTAGCCGATGCTCTGGATGAACATCTTGATCGACTCGGGCGAATAGCCGCGGCGACGCATACCGCAGAGCGTGGGCATACGCGGGTCGTCCCAACCGCTGACGAGGTGCTCGTCGACCAACGTGTGGAGCTTGCGCTTCGACATCACGGTGTAGGTGAGGTTCAGGCGGTTGAACTCTATCTGTCGGGGGCGGAAGTCGGCGATGCCCTTCTCGGCGGTGCCGTCATACTGCTTCAGCAGGTCCACGAAATGGTCGTAGAGCGGACGGTGGGGCACAAACTCCAGCGTGCAGATGGAGTGGGTGACACCCTCGAAATAGTCGCTCTGTCCGTGGGCAAAGTCGTACATCGGGTATGCATGCCACTTGGTGCCTGTGCGGTGGTGCGGCGTGTGTATGATGCGATACATGATGGGGTCGCGGAAGTGCATGTTGGGGTTGGCCATGTCGAGTTTGGCGCGCAGCACCATCGAGCCTTCCACGGCATCGGGTGTGTTCATTGCCTCGAAGAGCTGCAGGCTCTCTTCCACGGGGCGGTCGCGGTAGGGACTGGGCGTGCCCGGCGTGGTGGGGGTGCCTTTCTGCTGGGCGATCTGCTCAGAAGTCTGCTCGTCGACGTAGGCCAGCCCCTGGCGGATCATCCACAGGGCGAAGTCCCAGAGCTTCTGGAAGTAGTCGGAGGCATAGTAAATGTTGCCCCATTTGAAGCCGAGCCAACTGATGTCATGGAGGATGTTCTCCACATACTCGTTGTTCTCCTTCGAGGGGTTGGTGTCGTCGAAGCGCAGGTTGCACACGCCACCGTATTTCTCAGCAGCACCGAAGTCCATGCAGATGGCCTTGGCATGACCGATGTGCAGGTAGCCGTTGGGCTCTGGCGGGAAGCGGGTCTGTATGCGGCTGCCGTTCTTGCCGGCAGCGAGGTCTTCCTCTATAAACTGTTCCACAAAACTCACGCTGCGCTTTTCTTCGCTGTTGGTTTCTTTGATTTCCATCTTTTCAGTGTGTTTGTTCATTTGGGGCGCATCCGGGATCGGATTTGCGCCGGTTTGTTTGTTCTTTTCTGCAAAGTTAAACAATTAAATAATAATACCCGCGCTTTGAACCTCAAAAACACATGTCGCAATGATAAAAAAAGAGAATTTAAGGCTTGGCATGCGGCTTGTGTCTCCTGAAAGTAAAAGATTAAACTTTGGGATTAACGGCCGTTATGATAAATAGAGTGTAGTGGCGTGTATTGCCCCTACTGAAAAATTAACGCTCGTTGTGGGGCGTTTTCTAAAAAATGCTCTACCTTTGCAATATGGTAACAGAAAATTTCGCGGGTGAGAACCGCCACCACGGCCGCATAGAGGTGATCTGCGGCTCCATGTTCTCTGGCAAGACCGAGGAACTGCTTCGTCGGCTGAAACGCGCTCAGTTTGCCCGGCAGCGCATCATCATCTTCAAGCCGGCGGTCGACACACGCTACTCTGATGTCAGCGTGGTCAGCCACGACCGCAACAGCCTGCTGTCCACTCCTGTCGGCAGCACCGACGACATTCTGCGGCAGGCCGTGGCCTGCGACGTGGTGGGCATCGACGAGGCACAGTTTTTCGACAGCCGTCTGGCCGAGGTGTGCAACACGCTGGCCAACCGTGGCGTGCGCGTCATCGTGGCTGGTCTCGACATGGACTTTCGTGGCGAGCCCTTTGGTCCGATGCCTTCGCTGCTGGCCATTGCCGACGAGGTCACGAAGGTGCATGCCATCTGTGTGAAGTGTGGCGCATTGGCCTACGCCAGCCACCGTCTGGTG
>CAVAXH010000025.1:0-21289 GCA_963592505.1 Bacteroidaceae bacterium | reverse complement strand
CTCGTACTGCTGTCCTTAGGCCCTCGTACTGCTGTCCTAAGGCCCTTGTACTGCAGTCCTAAGGCCCTTGTACTGCAGTCCTAAGGGCCTTAGGACCCGAGTGTTAGGGCGTTAGGACTCGAGTGTTAGGCCCTTAGGACCCGAGTGTTTGGACTTTAGCCGATGTCTTTCACATAGATGCGGTGGCGGCGGTGGTTCTCCGCTTCGAGGTATTGCCACTGGCTGAGCACGCCCTTGTTGGTCTCCATCTGGGGCATGGCCTCGGCCCACCGGAATCCGTAGTCGCGGAAACGGCCGATGAGGTCATTGAAGATCAGGGCGTTGGCACCCTTTGTCCGGTATTCGGGCAGCACGCCGATGAGCAGCAGGTCCACCGTGTCGGTCTTGTGCCACTTCAGCACGCGCAGCATGTGCCACCAGCCGAAGGGCAGCAGGCGTCCGTCGCGTGTGTGCTGCAGGGCGCGTGAGAAAGAGGGGAAGGAGATGCCGAAGCCCACCAGCTTGTTGTCCTGGTTGCCGTCGACGACACCCGTGACGAGGTTGAGGTCGGCCTTGCGGATGTAGTCGTTGACCAGTTTGTCGATTTGCTTGTCGCTCAGCTGGGCAAATCCGTAGAGGTCGTTGTAGGTGATGTTGAGTATGTCGAACACCTGCCGTCCCATGCCTTGATGCACCAGCTCGTCGCGTGTGAACTTGTGGGTGTGGAGGTTGTAGCGCTGCTCGATCATCTCCGAGAGTTTTGCAAACTTGGGCGGTGTCACCTCCGGCACGCGGATGCGAAACTCCAGGTAGTCGTTGTCTTTCCTGAAGCCGTGCATGGCCTCCATGTGGGCGGGGTAGTAGGCGTGGTTGTAGTTGATGTACATGGTGGCCAGCCGGTCGAAGCCTTCCACAAGCATACCCTCGCGGTCCATGTCGTCGAAGCCGAAGGGGCCGGCAATCTCGGTCATGCCCCTCGCGGCTCCCCACTGCTCCACAGCCCTGATGAGCGCCGCCGACACCTCGCGGTCGTCCACGAAGTCGAACCATCCGAAGCGCACCGTTTGCCGGTTCCAGCGCTCGTTGGCCCGCTTGTTGATGATGGCGGCTATGCGCCCCACGGTCTTCCCGTCTTTCAGGGCCAGGAAGTAGTCGGCGTCACAATACTCGAAGGCAGGGTTCTTGCCTTTGTCGAGCGTGCCCAGTTCGTCGTCATAGAGAAAAGGCACGGCATGGGCGTCGTCCCTGTAGAGGTCGTAGCGAAACTGGATGAAGGCCCTGAGGTCCTTCGGCGTTTCCACTTGCTTGATGTCCACACTCATGGCTGCAAATCCTACTCTTGATTGGTCTGGGGCAGGAAGCCCTGGTGGCGCAGTGCATCGATCATGCCTGCCGACATGGCTTCGTTGTCGCGGCGCGTATAGCGCAGGTCGGTAAACACCTGTGCCAGCGTCTCCTTGTGGTTGATCTCCACAAAGTGGCGGTTGGCGGGCAGCGATTCTTTTTCCGCATACAGGTCGTCGATGTCCTGAGGCGTGTAGTCGTGGTAGGTCTCCTGGTGCACGATGGCGCTCAGCGGCAGGCGTTCGCTCTGCTCCGGTTGCTCGTCGGGCCATCCCAGCGTGATGGTGGCCACGGGAAACACCAGCTGGGGCAGACGGAGCGTGTCGATGATGGCCTGTGGCTGGTAGACGGTGGTGCCCAGGAAGCATGTGCCCAGCCCCTGCTCTTCGGCCAGGTTGCAGAATGTCTGGCAGTAGAGCAGTGCGTCGGTGGCGGCATTGATGAAGCTCAGGAAGTTGTCGTATCCCGGCGTGGCCTGCCGGTTCTCTGCCCACACGGTGGTGCGCCGGAAGTCGGCACAGAACGTCAGCACCACGGGTGCGCCGCACACCATGGGTTGGTTGAAGTGGGCAGGAGCCAGCTGTTGCTTCATCTCCTGGCTGCGCGTCACGACGACGCTGTAGAGTTGCAGGTTGCCCATGGTGGGTGTGCGCTCGGCTTCGGTCAGCAGGCGGCTGAGCAGGTCGGCCGGCACGTCGTCGGTGGTGTATCGGCGTATGCTTCGCCGTGTGAGTAAATGTTTCATTCGTGTTACAATTGTTTGATACAAAGGTAGGAAAAATATTCGACGATGAAAAGTTTTCGGATGTTTTCGTGTCGTGTGTTTCTCCTTTTCACAAATCTTTTGTAGTTTTGTGCCCTAAAAACGACAACATTATGAACCTGAAGGAAAGTTACGTCAGCCTGCGGGGCCTGCGTTTCCACGCCCTCCATGGCGTGGCGGCGCAGGAGCGTGTGGTGGGCAATGATTATGTGGTCGACCTGCGCTTGCGGGTGGATGTGTCGGCAGCCATGCAGACCGACGATGTGGCCGACACGGTCAACTATGCCGAGGTCTATCAGGTCGTCGGCCGTGTGATGGCCGAGCCGCGCAACCTGCTGGAGTGTGTGGCGGGGCGCATGGCCGAGGCCATCCTGGCCGAGTGGCCCCAGGTGAGCGAGGTGACGGTCAGCCTCACCAAGCGCAACCCGCCCATGGGTGCCGCCTGCGACGGTGCCAGCGTCGAGGTGTGCGTGGCGCGATAGAGGTGTGCGTGGTCGGCCGGAAAACGAAAACGCCCGGACTCACGTCCAGGCGTAACCGTAAATCTTGATTCGCTTATAAGTAGTGTCTTGTAGTGTAGATTTTGAAAATCGAATCTTCTGTCTTAATCGCTGCAAAGGTAACGATTATCCCAGTGTCGACTTCATTCGCCGTCTTTTTTTACGCAAAAAACAACGTAAACGTTTGCACTAAAACAGGTCGTCGAGGGTCAGCTGCGCGGTTATTTGGTCGTTGTACATGCCGTTTGCCAGTCCGAATGTGGTTATCATGGTTGGCAACAGCGTGCTCCTTGTTTGGGTTTCTTCTTCGAAAGCCTCTAGCCGATGCTGGATCTTGAAATATTCGGCCTTGTCTAGTAGGTATTCATGTTCGCAGTATTTGACCTCGCATAGGTTGATCGTGTCGTCTGCACGGTCAATGATGATGTCTATTTGTGCACCGTCTGCCAGCGATTTGCTTTTCCATGAGTAATACTCGGTCTTCACGCTGGATATCCCCAACGCTTGCTTTATTTGGCGGATATGTGCCTGGCACACCCTCTCGAAAGCCAGTCCATACCATGTCTTTACGTTCGACGATGTGACGTTCCTGCTCCAGAAATGTTCGTCAACGGAGTTTTTCGCATTAAAAGTGTTGTAGAAGATGGAGTAGAAATCGGTGAGCTGATACAGGGCAGAGTTTGCCTTTATCTTCTTTTCCCTTACATTGTATTTGCGTACAAAGTCGCAGTAGACCAAGTCGGTAAGCATGTCGCCTAGTTTGCCGTTGTTGGCAACTTTTAGAGCTTTGCTTATTTCGTCTCTTGTCATGCCGGAAGACTTCTTGGCAAGCAGGGAGATGATTTCTTGATATGGCTGTGCATTGCGGAATAGGGAGAAGAACAGCCGCCGATACTCTTTCTTCAGTTCGGCATCTTCACGGAAGAACAGTCGGTCAAGCCCTAATGCGGGGCTCTCGTCTGGCGAGAACAGACTCATGTAATAGGGAACGCCTCCCACAGCCATGTATGCCTGCAGAATGCTCAGCCGCTTCCATCTGAATCCGTTTTCCTTGAAATATTCTTCGGCCTCTCCGAGCGTAAAGGGGTGGAGGGGCATCTCATGAGTGACACGGTCATGCAGTCCGCCATGGTCGTCAATGATGTTGCGCACCATCCACGAAGTGGCCGAACCGCAAACGATAAGCATTATCTGCGACTGCCAGTTGGCCCAACTGTTCCAGAAATGCCCCAGCGCATGTACGAATCCGGCCTTTGGCGTGTCGAGGCATGGCAGCTCGTCGATGAAGATCACGCAGCGCTTGCCGTCTTTGATCTTATCCTCCATGAGTTGTCTTAAGGCAAAGAAGGCATCCATCCATGTGGTGTTCTTTCGGCCTTTATATCCATACGCCTTGAGGGCCATATGGAAAGCTGCGCTCTGTTCGGCCTTGTTTCCTTCGAGCACTCCGGTCATATCGAACGCAAACTGGTTGTCGAAATATTGGCGTATCAGAAACGTCTTCCCCACTCGCCGACGTCCATAGAGTGCAATGAATTCGGCCTTTCCGGAGTGGTAGTATTTCTCGAGTAGCGCCATTTCCCCTTGGCGCCCTATGATTTTCTCAGACATGATTATTGAGGCATTAATGCTTGTTTGCGGTTGTAAAGTTATATAGATTTTCTCGAAAAACCGCCGATAAGCTGCGAAAACATGTCAAAAACCATGCGTTTTCGCAGCTTATCGGCGATTTTTTGATGGTTGGGACCTTATCGCGGGCTCAGAACACGGTCGTGCAAAGCTCAGGTTTTTCTGCCTGTCCGACGGGTCATGACGACCGAGTGCCCGACCGGCGGCTGTGCGAGCGCAGAAAAGAGCAGGCCGATGAGTCCTTGCAGACTAAAAAACAGGCAGGCGAAAACGGCTAAACCAATCTTTTTGCGTATCTTTGCATGTATAATAACAATGCATCAAACATGAAGGAATTCGTAATATCCGAGGTCAAGGCCGAGACCGCCATTCTCGTGGGACTCATCACGCCCCAGCAAGACGAGGCCAAGACCAAGGAATACCTCGACGAGCTGGAGTTTCTGGCCGACACGGCCGGTGCCGTCACCGTGAAGCGCTTCACACAGCGGGTGGGCGGCCCGAGCAGCATCACCTATGTGGGAAAAGGAAAGCTCGAGGAGATCCGGCGCTACATCAAGGACGAGGAGGAAGAAGATCGCGAGATAGGCATGGTCATCTTCGACGATGAGCTGACAGCCAAGCAGATCCGAAACATCGAACAGGAGCTGCAGGTGAAGATCCTCGACCGCACATCGCTCATCCTCGACATCTTTGCCATGCGCGCACAGACGGCCAACGCCAAGACACAGGTGGAGCTGGCCCAATACCGCTACATGCTGCCACGCCTGCAGCGCCTATGGACTCACCTCGAGCGACAGGGCGGCGGATCGGGCTCGGGCGGCGGCAAAGGCTCCGTCGGACTGCGCGGCCCCGGTGAGACCCAGCTCGAGATGGACCGCCGCATCATCCTGGGCCGCATGAGCCTGCTCAAGCAGCGCCTGGCCGAGATCGACAAGCAGAAGACCACGCAGCGCAAGAACCGTGGCCGCCTCATACGTGTGGCCCTCGTGGGCTACACCAATGTGGGCAAGTCGACCATCATGAACCTCATGGCCAAGAGCGAGGTGTTTGCCGAAAACAAGCTCTTCGCCACCCTCGACACCACCGTGCGCAAGGTGGTGGTGGAGAACCTGCCCTTCCTGCTGGCCGACACCGTGGGGTTCATCCGAAAGCTGCCCCACGACCTGGTCGACTCGTTCAAGTCGACACTCGACGAGGTGCGCGAGGCCGACCTGCTGCTCCACGTGGTGGACATCTCGCACCCCGACTTCGAGGAGCAGATAGAAGTAGTCAACAAGACCCTTGCCGACCTGGGATGCGCTGAGCACCCCACCATGATCGTGTTCAACAAGATTGACAACTACACCTGGACCGACAAGGAGCCCGACGACCTCACGCCGCCCACACGCGAGAACGTGACGCTCGACGAGCTGCGGCGCACGTGGATGGCACGTCTCGGCGACAACTGCCTCTTCATCTCCGCACGCGAGAAAGACAACATCGACGAGTTCCGCGACACGCTCTACCGTCGTGTGCGACAGCTGCATGTGCAGAAATACCCCTACAACGATTTCCTGTACCCCGTGGAAGACTGATGGCGCTTCCGCGACAACCCTTTTAGCAAATGGACTACAGACAACTTACTGAAGAAGAGATCAATATCCTTGAAGAACACGACTGTTGGGCAGAAGACTGGAGCCGCATCAGCGTGGCCGACGACTTTGTGCCCCACTATGTGCACCGCACGCTGTTCTACGGCGACGTGTGCCTCGGCACATTCGAGAAGAATGTGGAGGTGTCGAAGGGATTCAGCAAACACTCCGGCATACGCAACGCCACACTGCGCAACGTGACCGTGGGCGACAACTGCCTCATAGAGAATGTGGGCAACTTCATCAACAACTATGTCATCGGCGACGACTGCTACATATCCAACGTCTCGACCATAGAGACCACCGAGGGCGCCACCTATGGCGACGGCAACCTCATCTCGGTGCTCAACGAGGTGGGCGACGGCAACCTCATCATCACCCGACACCTCAACAGCCAGCTGGCGGCCTTCATGGTGAAGCACTTTGCCGACCACGAACTGAAAGACTGTCTGCGCCGACTCATCCGCGAAGACATAGAGGCCACAGCCTCCGACTGCGGCACCATCGGGGCGCGCGTGAAGATCGTCAACACCAAGGAGATTACCAACACCCACATCGGCGACGACTGTGAGGTCAACGGTGCCGCACGCCTCAGCGACTGCACCATTCTCAGTTCGCCCGAGGCCAACGTCTTCATCGGCACGGGCGTCATCTGCGAGAACTCCATCATCAGCGACGGCTCGAGCATCATCAACTCGGTGAAGATGCAAGACTGCTTCGTGGGCGAGGCCTGCCAGATAAGCAATGGCTTCACGGCGTCGGCCAGCGTGTTCTTTGCCAACAGCTATATGAGCAACGGCGAGGCGTGTGCCGCCTTCTGCGGCCCGTTCTCGGCCAGCCACCACAAGAGCTCGCTGCTCATCGGTGGCATGTTCAGCTTCTACAACGCCGGGTCGGCCACCAACTTCTCCAACCACGCCTACAAGATGGGCCCCATGCACTGGGGCGTGCTCGAGCGCGGCACCAAGACGGCCAGCGGCGCCTATCTGCTCATGCCCGCCACCATCGGCACGTTCAGCGTTTGCTTCGGCAAGCTGATGCATCACCCCGACACGCGCAACCTGCCCTTCTCCTACCTCATAGCCTATGGCGACACCATGTATCTCTCGCCCGGCCGCAACATCACCACCGTGGGACTCTACCGCGACATACGCAAGTGGCCCAAGCGCGACATGCGCCCGAAAGGCACACAGAAGAGCATCGTCAACTTCGACTGGCTCTCGCCCTTCAGCGTGGGCGAGATCGTGAAGGGCAAGCAGATCCTCGAAGCACTGCGCGCCTCGTCGGGCGACGATGTGTCGAGCTACAACTTCCACGACTATGTCATCAACGGCTCGTCGCTCCACAAGGGCATCAAATACTACGACATCGCCCTGCGCATCTACATGGGGGCCGTGCTGAAGCGTGTGCTCAAGGCCGACCCGCTGCTCAGCGCACCCACCACCACAACGGGCCTGGGCGACTGGACCGACCTCTCCGGTCTGCTGCTGCCCGTGAGCGAGGAGCAGCGCCTCGCCGACGACATCAAGAACGGCACACTCGACTCCATAGAGGCCGTGACACGCCGCTTCGAAGACATCGACCGCGACTACCGCCGCTATCAGTGGGCATGGACCTACCGGCTTATCCTCGACTACTATCATCTCAACGAACTCACGCTCGACGATGCCGCACGCATCAAGCAAGACTACATCACCGCACGCCGCGCCTGGATAGCCGAGATACGCAAGGATGCCGAGAAGGAGTTTCGCATGGGCGATGTGGAGAAGGAGGTGCTCGACAACTTTGTCAACAACCTCGACCACGAGGTGGACTTCGAAAACTGATCACACCTCGGCTTCTCGTGCCTGGGTGAGGGGGTGCGGCCTGTGGCGACACCGACCGCAAAATAAAACGACAAGCCAAACGGCAATAACACAACAAATACAAACAATATGAATATCAAAACCATTCTTGCTGCTGCAGCAGTGCTCGTGGCCACATCGGCCGCTGCCAAGCAGTACAAGTACACCTCTGTGCCGGGCGACCCCATGCAGACACGCATCTACACGCTCGACAACGGCCTGAAGGTGTATCTCTCCGTCAACAAGGAGAAACCACGTCTGCAAACATACATCGCCGTGCGCACCGGCTCGCGCAACGACCCTGCCGAGACCACCGGACTGGCCCACTATCTGGAGCACCTGATGTTCAAGGGCACCACACACTATGGTAGCAGCGACGTGGTGGCTGAGGCTCCGCTGCTCGACTCCATACAAAACCGTTATGAGGCTTACCGACGCCTCACCGACAAGGATGCACGCAAGCAAGCCTACCACGAGATAGACTCCATCTCGCAAATAGCCGCCCAGTATAACATCCCCAACGAGTACGACAAGCTCATGGCCTCCATCGGCGCCGAGGGCAGCAACGCCTACACCTCCAACGATGTGACCTGCTACGTGGAGGATATCCCGTCGAACGAAATCGACATGTGGGCCAAGATACAGAGCGACCGTTTCAAGAACATGGTCATACGCGGTTTCCACACAGAGCTCGAGGCCGTCTATGAGGAGTATAACATCGGGCTGGCGTCCGACAACAACAAGCAGTGGGAAGCCCTGATGCGCAAGCTCTACCCCAACCACCCCTATGGCACGCAGACCACCATCGGCACACAGGACCACCTGAAGAATCCCTCGATCATCAACATCAAGAACTACTTCAACCGCTACTATGTGCCCAACAACGTGGCTATCTGCATGGCCGGCGACTTCGACCCCGACCGCGTGATGGACATCATCGACAAGTATTTCGGCGACTGGCAGAAGAGCTCGTCGCTCAGCCGGCCGGAGTATGCTCCTGTGGCTGAACTGACGGCACACACCGACACCACCGTGCTGGGCCTTGAGGCCGAGAACCTCATGATGGGATGGAAGACCGAAGGGGCTGCCAGCTACCAGGTCGACACGCTCAACGTCATCTCCAACATGCTCTCCAACGGCAAGGCCGGACTCTTCGACCTCAACCTCAACACGCCGATGAAGGTGCAGGGCGCACAGGCCGGATTCATGGGCATGACCGACTATGGCATGTTCATCCTCGTGGGCATGCCCAAGCAGGGACAGGACCTCAACGAGGTGCGCCAGCTGATGCTGGCCGAGATCGACAAACTGAAGAAAGGACAGTTTGCCGACAACCTGCTGCCCGCCGTGGTCAACAACATGAAGCTCGACTACTACCGCTCGCTGCAGAACAACCGCTCGCGCGCCGACAAGTTTGTCGATGCCTTCATCAACGGTCAGGACTGGGCCGACGAGGTCAACCGCCTCGACCGCATCTCGAAGATGACGCGCCAGCAGATCATCGACTTCGCCAACCGCTTCTTTGCCGACAACTATGCTGCTGTGCTCAAGCTGCAGGGCAACGACACCACGCTGCACAAGATAGAGAAGCCGGCCATCACCCCCATACCCACCAACAACGACAAGCGTAGCCAGTTCCTTCAGGAGGTGGTCGACCATCAGGCTGAACCCATACAGCCCTCATTCGTCGACTACAGCAAGGACCTCACGAAGACAGTCACCAAGAAAGGCGTGGAGGTGCTCTACAAGCAGAACACCGACGACGACCTCTTCACGCTGACCTACCACTATCCCTTTGGCACCAAGAGCGACAACCGCTATGAGATTGCTGCCTCTTACCTCGACTATGTGGGTACGCAGAAACTGTCGAACCAGAAGATCAACCAGCTCTTCTACGACCTCGCCTGCAGCTATGGCGTCTCGGTGAGCGACGATGCCATCGACATCACCCTCACCGGTCTCAATGCCTCGATGCCTAAGGCCGTGCGCCTGCTCGAGACCGTGCTCAACGAGGCCAAGGCCAGCAAGTCCACCTGGAACCAGTTTGTGGAGCTGATGCTCAAGTCGCGCCAGGATGCCAAGACCAACCAGCGCTCCAACTTCGCTGCTCTGCGTGCCTACGGCAACTATGGCCAGTATAACAGTGTGACCAACTGGATGGGCGAGAAGGCACTGCGTGCCGCCAACCCTCAGACCATTCTCGGACTGCTGCGCGACCTGAAGACCAAGAAGCACACCTTATTATATTATGGACCCACGGCTGTGGCCGACCTCGATGCGCTGGTGAGCAGCGCCCACCTCACCCCGAAGACCTTTGCCGAGGCTCCCGCTGCCAAGGAGTACACTGCGCTCCGCACCCCTGCCAACGAGGTGTGGCTCGCCCCCTACGATGCCAAGAACATCTACATGCTGATGCTGCACAACGAGGGCCAGAAGTGGTCGGCCGACAAGGCTGCCGTGGAGGCGCTCTTCAATGAGTATTTCGGTGGAAGCATGAACGCCATCGTCTTCCAGGAGCTGCGCGAGGCTCGCGGCCTGGCCTATTCGGCTTCGGCCAACTACAACAGGCCGGCACGCCAGCAGGACGATGAGACGTTCCATACCTACATCATCACCCAGAACGACAAGATGATGGACTGCATCAACGAGTTCAACAGCCTGCTCAACGACATGCCCGCCCGCGAGGCCGGTTTCCGTCTGGCACAGCAGGGCCTGCTCAAGAGTCTGGCCACCGCCCGCACCACCAAGTATGGCGTGCTCACGAGTTATCTGCGTGCCCAGAAGCTCGGCATCGACTACGACCTCAACCGCAAGGTCTATGAGGTGTTGCCCAAGCTGACGCTCGACGACCTGATGCGCTTTGCCAAGGACAACATCGCCAACAAGACCTACCGCTACCTCATCCTTGGCGACGAGCAGAACCTCGACATGGAGGCGCTCGGCAAGATAGCCCCGGTGAAGCGTGTCACCACCGACGAGATCTTTGGCGAATAACCGCGTATGGCGTGTTTCGGAGACGGCCTTCGGGTGGGCCTCCGGAACATGCTTCCTAAAAACATATTATACACAACATATCTATTTATATCGACTATGGCAAAACCAGTAGATTTCAAGTACGCTCCTATGTTCCAGAAGGGCAAGGACGACACTGAGTATCGCTTGCTGACCAAAGAGGGTGTCAGCACGGTGGAGTTTGAAGGAAAGACCATCGTCAAGGTGTCGCGTGAGGCCTTGACGCTGCTGGCCCAGCAGGCCTTCCACGACTGCGAGTTTATGCTTCGCCGCAAGCACAACGAGCAGGTGGCCCAGGTGCTGCTCGACCCCGAGGCATCGGAGAACGACAAGTATGTGGCTCTGCAGTTCCTGCGCAATGCAGAGACGGCTGTGAAGGGTGTGCTGCCCTTCTGCCAGGACACGGGCACAGCCATCATCCATGGCGAGAAAGGCCAGCAGATCTGGACCGGCTTCGACGATGCCGAGGCCCTCTCGCTGGGTGTCTACAACACCTACACAGAGGACAACCTGCGCTACTCGCAGAATGCTCCGCTCAACATGTATGATGAGGTGAACACCAAGTGCAACCTGCCCGCCCAGATCGACATCGAGGCCGAGGAGGGCGACGAGTATCGCTTCATCATGGTGGCCAAGGGTGGCGGATCGGCCAACAAGACCTATTTCTACCCCATGACGAAGGCTACCATCCAGAACGAGGGCACGCTGCTGCCGTTCCTCGTGGAGAAGATGAAGAGCCTCGGCACGGCTGCCTGCCCGCCTTACCACATCTGCTTCGTCATCGGCGGCACGTCGGCAGAGAAGAACCTGCTCACCGTGAAGCTCGGTTCCATCAAGTATTATGACAACCTGCCCACCACGGGCGACGAGACGGGCCGCGCCTTCCGCGACCTTGACCTCGAGGCCAAGTTGCTCGACGAGGCCCACAAGATCGGCCTTGGCGCTCAGTTTGGCGGCAAGTATCTGGCCCACGACATCCGCGTGATCCGTCTGCCCCGCCACGGTGCCAGCTGCCCCATCGGCATGGGCGTGAGCTGCTCAGCCGACCGCAACATCAAGGGTATCATCAACAAGGACGGTGTGTGGCTCGAGAAGATGGACGACAATCCCGCTTCACTCATCCCCGAGGAGTATCGCAACGCCGGTGAGGGCGGTGAGGGCATCGTCATCGACCTCGACAAGGGCATCGATGCCGTGCGCGCCGAGCTCACCAAGTATCCTGTCTCCACACGTGTCATCCTCAACGGCACCATCATCGTGGCCCGCGACATCGCACACGCCAAGCTCAAGGCCCGCCTCGACAGTGGCGAAGACCTGCCGCAGTATTTCAAGGATCATCCCATCCTCTATGCCGGTCCGGCCAAGACTCCGGAGGGTTACCCCTGCGGCTCTATGGGCCCCACCACGGCCAACCGCATGGACCCCTATGTGGACGAGTTCCAGGATCATGGCGGCTCGTTGGTCATGATTGCCAAGGGCAACCGCACGCAGACCGTCACCGACGCCTGCCAGAAGCACGGCGGATTCTATCTCGGCACCATCGGCGGCATTGCTGCCGTGCTCTCGCAAGACTGCATCACCAGCATCGACTGTGTGGAGTATCCCGAGCTGGGCATGGAGGCCGTGTGGAAGATCACGGTGAAGAACTTCCCCGCCTTCATCCTCGTAGACGACAAGGGCCACGACTTCTTCAAGGAGCTGAAGCCCTGGGCTCCCTGCAAGTCGTGCTAACGGCAGATGCACAGTTCCGCATATAATGCCCGCTAAAAGTGGGATTAACGATAAAGCAGCCGCTTCCCGCATGCCCGTAGGGGTAGGCGAGAGGCGGCTGTTTCCGCTTGGATTGCACTTTCGTCATTGATGCATCGGTGCATTGCGCCTCCATCCCCGGCATGGATAATGCAAGACTCGCGATTTTTGTCTTTCCCCCGCGAAAAAGTCGATTTTGTTTTGTCGGTTTAACATAAATGGCGTAATTTTGTAAAATCGATTTAACAATATGCCTTGCATGATAGACAAGGATATATAAGGCAGCGGGTGCACCAACGAAAACGGCCGCTTCCCGCATGCTAGATACTTTACAGCCTATTATCATATCACTATAGAGCCTTTAAATAAATAGCTGTCCTTTATTTTGGCCATGTGCCCGCGATGTTGTAACTTTGCACGCTGGATGGCAAACGGCCATCTAAGGGGTGCCCAGGCATTTGTCTGGTGCTGAGAACACACCCATAACCTGATCCGGGTAATGCCGGCGTAGGTAAAAGGATTTCCCTTTAGTCTTTTTATTTAATTCATTCTGAGAAATGAAGCATTTGATTAGTGCAGCGCCACTGGTCGTGACCCTGGCTGGAGTGGTTCCGGCTCAGGCACAGAACCTGCCGGCTGCTGACTCACTGAAGCAGGCCACCCTGCATGAGGTGGTGGTGAAAGGCGTGCGCGCACAGCAGGACGCACCGTTTGCAGTGGCAAACATCGACAAAAAAGATCTCAACACTTTCAGCAAGACGGGGCGCGAGCTGCCCTTCCTCTTTGCCAACACGCCGGGTGTGCTGGCATGGGGCGAGAACGGTCTGGGCACGGGTACCGTCTACATGCGCATCCGTGGCGCTGCCGGCAGCCGCATCAACGTGACGCTCGATGGCGTGGCGCTCAACTCGCCTGAAGACCAGACCGTGTTCTGGGCCAACATGAACTCCTATGGCTCGCTGCTCGGCTCGGCGCAGATTCAGCGCGGCATCGGCACGTCGACCAACGGCGACGGAGCCTTCGGCGGCACCATCTCGCTGGCCTCGGCCACACCGAGCTACAAGCCGATGCTCGAGCTCACCGGGTCGTATGGCACCTATAACACCTACAACACCGGTCTGAACTTCTCCACCGGTCTGCTCTTCGGCCATCTCATCTTCGACGGTGCCTTCCACCACACCGGCACCGACGGATTTGTGCACGGCACGTCTGGCAACAGCGGTTCGTTCTACGGCGGACTGACGTGGCTGGGAGAGAATTTCCAGATACGCTATAAGAACATCGGCAACTATGAGCACACAGGCCAGGCCTGGAACGGCGTGACGGCCGGCAACGACGATGCCTCGCTCATGTCGCAGGGCGTAGGCACCTATAAGGATATGTATGAGCATGGCTTGGGCCGCTACAACTCGCTCTATGAGAGCATGGTGTTCGACGACAACGCCTGGGCCTTCCCGCAGGATGCCGCCGGCAACTACCAGAGCCAGCGCTACACCCTCGACGACGGCACCTATTGGAGCAAGACCACCGACAACTTCACGCAGGACCACAACATCCTCAGCATGTCGTGGCAGCCGTCGGCCCACTGGACCCACAACGCCGCCCTCCACTACACCTACGGCTACGGCTACTACAAGGAGTTCCGTCCCAACAACAAGTTCTCCAAGTTTGGCATGTATGCCACCGATGCCGACAACAACTTCGTGAAGCGGAGCGATTTCATTCGCCGCAAGGGCCTGACGCAGCACACCTATGGCGTGGTCTACAACGTCAACTACAAGGATGAAGACTGGGACATCGTGGGCGGTGTGAACCTGCAGCAGTTCCGCGGCAACCACTTCGGCTACATCGACTACATCTCCACACGCACCGGCTACAGCAACATCGTGAAGCCCTACGCCGGCAACCAGTACTACGACTCCGATGCCCACAAGTTCGACTACTCGGCCTTCGTGCGTGCCACGGAGCACATCCTGCCCTGGTGGGATGTGTATGTGGACCTGCAGTATCGCCACGTCCACTTCAAGACCTCGGGCGTCAACGACAAGTTTGTGGAGAATGCCGACGGCACCTACCACAACCAGGCCCTCAATATCCACGAGGACTACAACTTCTTCAACCCCAAGGCCGGCTTCAACTTCCATTGGGATGCTCACCGCGCCTACATCTCTGTGGCCTATGCCGGCCGCGAGCCCGAGCGCAACAACTTCACCGACAACGGCTCTTATCCCGCTCCCAAGGCCGAGCACCTCACCGATGTGGAGCTGGGCTATCAGTATAGCGGCAGCAACTGGCATGCAGGTCTGAACCTCTACTATATGGACTACAAAGACCAGTTTGTGCAGACAGGCCAGCAGAGCGACATCGGCGAGAACCTCACCACCAACATCGACAAGAGCTACCGCATGGGTGCCGAGATCTCGGCCGACTGGAGTCCGCTGACATGGCTCACCGTGGCCGGCAATGCAGCCCTCTCGCAAAACCGCATCAAGGACTTCACCGAGTATGCTGAGGACTGGGGTGCCGAGTCGGGCTACCGCACCATCCATTACGACAAGTCGACGCTGTCGTTCTCGCCGTCGGTCATCCTCAACGGCTTTGCCAACTTCCACTATCGCGGTTTCCAGGCCGTGTGGCATACCAACTTTGTGAGCCGCCAGTATCTCGACAACACCGAGAACCAGCAGCGCTCGCTGCCCTGCTTCTCACAGAGCGACCTCAACCTGAGCTATACGCTGCCTGTGAAGAAGGTGCTGAAGGAAGTGGTGTTCGGCCTGAACATGAACAACCTCTTCGACCGTCACTATGCCGCCAGCGGATGGGTCTACTCGGCCTACCAGAGCGCCAGCGATGCCGACACCGACCCGCGCTACTATCAGATAGGCTTCATCCCCATGGCCGGCTTCACCATGATGGGCAACATCACGCTGAGATTCTAATCCGTAAGCGTGCAGCATGCAAGATTTTCTGACAGCCCATTGGCTCGACATCACCACCACGCTGCTTGGTCTGGCCTATATCCTGCTGGAGTATAAGGCCAGCCTGTGGCTGTGGCTTGTAGGCTTTGTGATGCAGGCCCTCGACATAGTGCTCTATTATGAGAAAGGACTCTATGCCGACTGCGGCATGGAGTTCTACTACATCGCCATGACCATCTACGGTGTGTGGGTCTGGAAGTTTGGCAAGAAGCGCGGCCAGCAGGCCGATGCCGTGCTGCCGGTGACCCATTTCAAACGGAGCCTGGTGCTGCCATGGACGCTGGCCACGCTGCTCATCTGGGCAGTGCTGTGGTACTGGCTCACGCAGGTGGGCTCCACGGTGCCCGTGGCCGATGCCTTCACCACAGCCCTTAGTTTTGTGGGCGTGTGGGCGTTGGCCCGCAAGTATCTGGAGCAGTGGCTCATCTGGATCGTGGTCGATGTGGTGACGTGTGTGCTCTATTTCTACAAGGACATTCCGTTCAAGGCATCGCTCTACGGTCTGTATGTCGTCATCGCGGTGATGGGCTATCTGAAGTGGCGGCGCAGCATGCGCCCCGCTGATGGCCCTGCCGATGGCGGGATGCAACGCCGCTGACAAGAAGCATTTTCCCGACCCCGTCCGGTCTCGACCGGCCAGGTCGATACACAGAGAGAGGAGGCGTGTCGCCATAGTGGCGGCCCGCCTCCTCTCTCTCTGTATGTGTCAGGCTTGCTGGCGCGCTAACGTCAGTCCATGTGGAACAGCTCCTCCAGCGGCACGCTCACGGGCGAGTTGTCGCTGTTGGTGTCCATGATGTCGGCCATCATGTCCCACCACTTCTGGGTGATGGGGTCGGTGTGGCTGTTGTCCTGCGTGTTCACGTCTTTGGTACACTCCTGGTAGGCAAAGAGCAGGTTGGTGTCCTTGTCCCAGAAGATGCTGTAGTTTTGCACGCCCTGTTCTTCCTTCATCATCCTCACCAGCTCAGGCCATATAGCGGCATGCCGGCGGGCATACTCCTCTTCGCAGCCGGGCTTGAGGTACATCTTGAAAGCAAATCGCTTGATCATAATCGTGGGGGATTATTGTTTGTTGTGGTTCTACTTATTTTATACGTACGATGTTGAGCGAGTTGGCCGGCACATCGAGCGTCACACCGTCGGCATCGGCACTGAGCTTCTGCTCGGCCGGCACCACCAGCGTGGGCTGTTCGATGGTGTTCTCGGCCGTTCCCTTGTTGCCTGTGAGACGCACCACGCGGGCCTCGCTGCTCTTGTGGTTCTTCAGGTTGATGCGGGCAGTGGTGGCCGTGGCCGCCGTGTTCACGATCTTCACGATATACTCGCCCGTGGGCTCATCGTAGGTGGCGCTCGAGAAGAAACCGGCGAAGGTGCTGCCCTTCAGCTTTTCGGCAAAGATCTGCTTGCCGTCGAGGCTGGCATACACGCTGTCGCCCTTCACGTGGAGCTCCACGTCATACCAGCGGCCGTCTTCCACGTGGCCCGATGTGGTGGCGATCTGTGCCTTGCCGCCGTCGACCACCTGCTCCAGGCCGTGCTGCCTGTTGCCCCAGCCGCCGATGTTCAGCCAGCAGTAGTTGTCGGCATCCACATAGTTGAACACGAGGATGAAACCCTCGTCGCCCTTGTCCTTGCGTGCGCGTACCTTATAGGTATATTCGTCGGAGGTGAACATCTGGCTGCTCAGGTGTATGGCGCCCTGCTCCATGGAGGTCTGCTTCACGGTGTTGCCCTCGGTCAGCCACTGGCCCTTGATGTCCTTCTTGTCGATGGCCTTGGTGGCGGCACCCTCCTGCAGCGTGAGTCCCTGCTCCTCAAACGAGGCCTGGGTGGCCCATGTGCCCACGCCCACGGTGCAGGTGGCCGGTTTCAGCTTCACCTCGTCGGCGCTGGGCGTATAGGGGTTGTCCTGCTTCACGGTCATGATGCGCGTGCCCACGTTGTCGGCCATGAGGCGCTGCACATAGTAGGACGGCGTGCCCAGGGAGCGTGTGGCGTCAAACTGGATCATGTCGGGGCGCCAGCGTGTCTCGTTGATGTTGGCGAAGATCGGCGCATAGCTGGCCATCTTCACGATGTCGGAGTTGTTCTCCAGGCCCATCATGTAGACAGCCTCGCCCAGGGCGGCGTTGAGGTTGCCCACCTTGCCGAAGCCCTGCGTCACGGCATATTCGCCCACATAGATGCTGGGGCCCTGGCGGTCGTAGGTGTCATACTTGTGGAAGTTGTCGGCAAACCATGCCGGTGTGCGGTAGTAGTGCTCGTCGAGCAGTTCGACCTTCTCCTTCGAGTCCCATGTGGGGTCGTCGGTGCCCCAGGCAGCCACGTTGCCAATGATGTGCATGCCGGGGTATTTGGCCAGCACGGCATCGCGGAAGAGCTGGAAGCGCTTGTAGTAGTTGTCGCTCTGCTCACGTGCGTTGGGCTGGTTGTTCTCGTTGCCGATCTCCAGATATTCGATGTTGAACGGAGCCGGATGGCCGTTCTTGGCGCGCAGCGCACCATACTTCGACGTCACGGGGCCGTTGGCATACTCCAGCGCGTTGAGCGTCTCGTCGATCCAGGGCTGCAGGCTGTCTACGGGTGTGAAGCCGCCGTGCCAGATGCCCACGTTCACCACATAGAGCGGTTTGGCGCCCAGGTCCTCGGAGAGCTGCAGATACTCGTGATAGCCCAGTCCGTCGGTGGTGCGGTAGCCCCAGTTGACGTTCTCGTGTCCCGGGCGCTCCTCCACCGGACCGATGGTGCGCTCCCAGCGGAAGGCGTTGTCGGGACTCTGCTGTCCCTCCACGAAGCAGCCGCCGGGGAAGCGGAAGAACTTCGGGTGCAGGTCGTAGAGCATCGAGGCCAGCTCGGGGCGCATGCCATTCTCGCGGTTGTTGAAGGTGGGCGGCATGAGGCTCACCACGTCGAAGGTGAGGGTGCCCTTGCCGGTGGCCGAGAACCACAGCATGGCTTTCGGGTGGTTGGTGTTGCAGGTCATGGTGGCCTCATACTTGGTCCATTTGCCAGAGAACTGCTTGCCCTCAAACTCGGCCTGCGCAAACTCCATGCGTCCGCATCCGCAACCGATAAATGCCTTCAGCTTGCCCTTCAGCTTGCCCTTGGCCCAGAACGACAGGCGGTAGGTGCGTCCCTGCACGGCGGGGATGCCCCAGTAGCCCTCGTTGTAGAAGGCGTCGCCGTCGCCGTTGAAGGTCACCTCGAGCGCCTTGCTCTGCGCCGTGTTGAGCAGACCTTTGCCGGTGAGCTGCAGCGTGGCGCCCCCCTTGGTCTTCCAGTGGTCGGCGGATTCGCTGTTGTCTTCGAAACTGCGGTTGCGCACCAGTTCGGCGTAGAGGCCGCCGTCGGCAGCATGGTTGATGTCTTCATAGAAGATGCCGTAGAGCATGGGCGACACCGCCTTGCCTTTCTGTGCGGCGTCCATGTCTACGGTTACCTGTGCGGTGGCGCCCAGCGAGCCCAGCAGCATGGTAGACAACATGATGGTCTTTGCTTTCATAATCGCTTTATAGTTTTTTGTAGATTGAATGGTCCTGTGACCGTGGCTTTTTGAAGAGCAAATATATACTAATTTATCGGTATTTTGCTGTTTATTACAAAGATTAACAAAAATAAGCCGTAACTTTGCCTTTGATTTATGAAAAAAGTATTGTTCAACAAGCGCAGCGTGCTGCTCTTCAAGCACTTCAACCGCAAGGGCTACAGCCTTTTTGCCGCATTGGGCAAGGAGGTGCTCATTGGGGTGTTGGCGGTGCCCACCCTGACCTATGCCAAGGCCGATGGGGTGGGTGTCAAGCCTCTGGCTGCCGACGACTCGGTAAGCCTGAAGGTGCAGAGCATCGATGAGGTGGTGATCACCGGCTCGCGAGCGCCGCTGACTGCAGTGCAGTCGGCACGTATTGTTGAGGTCATCTCCCGCGATGATATCCATCGTGCGGAGGCGCAGACCGTCAACGATGTTTTGAAACTGGCTACCGGCGTGGATGTCCGTCAGCGCGGAGCCTTTGGTGTGCAGACGGATATCTCCATCAATGGAGGCACGTTCGACCAGATTGCCATTCTGCTCAACGGCGTGCCGCTGACGAGTCCGCAGACGGGGCACAATGCCGCCGACTTCCCGGTGTCGTTGGCCGACATCGACCACATTGAGATCCTCGAGGGTGCATCGGCCCGCATCTTCGGGTCAGCGGCGTTCAGCGGTGCCATCAACATCGTCACCAGGCCTACGGCGGCTTCGTTGCTGCAGGGAGCGGATGGCAGTGGCAATGCCCGCACAGGAGGCTGGAGCGGACAGGTGCTGGCCGAGGGCGGTTCGTTTGGTAGTCTTGGCGCCGACGGGCGGGTGGCCTATGCCACCCCGTGGCAAGGCGGCAACAGTGGCAGCAATGGCGGCCGTCTCGGCTCGTCGCTCTCGGCCGGTTATGCCCGGAGCGACGGCGGCACCGACAATGCCGATTTCCGCAAGTGGCACGGTTTCTACCAAGGCGCCTTCGCCTCACGCTATGTACGCCTCGACTGGCAGGGCGGCATCACCTCGCAAGACTATGGTGCCAACACGTTCTACTCGGCACGCTTCCCCAACCAGTATGAGTGGACCCGCCGCTACATCGGTTCGCTGTCAGCCCAGGTCGTCCCCTTCGCGCAGAATGCCAGCCAAACGCTGCGGTCGCTGACCATTGTTCCCACGGTCTACGGCCACCGTGACGTGGACCACTATCAGCTCGCGAAAGGCCAGACGGGTGCTGCCGCCGGCGAGAACTATCACCGCATGGATGTCTATGGCGCCTCGGTCAACGTGCAGCTCGACTGGCTGCTGGGCAAGACGGCCGTGGGTGCCGACCTGCGCAAGGAGCATATCCTCTCCACGGCCTATGGCAACGTGATGGCTGAGGCCCAATGGAAACCCATCCGCGGCACCGACCGCCAGTATCAGCGCGAGGGAAACCGCACCAACACGAGTGTGTTCCTTGAGCACAATGTCATTGTGGGCGGGCTGACTGTGTCGGCCGGCGTGCTTGCCAACCGCAACACCGGTCTCGACGGCGACTACCGTTTCTATCCCGGCATAGACATCAGCTACCGCCCCACAACACACTGGAAACTCTATGCCAGCTGGAACAAAGCCCTGCGGGTGCCCACGTTCACCGATCTCTACACCAGCAACTCGGCGCAGCAGGGCGACCTGCAGCTGAAGCCCGAGCGCAACTCGCAGTTTAAGGTGGGCGCACGCTACCGGTCGGCCACGGTGACGGCCTTGGCCAGCGTGTTCTACAGCCGAGGCACCAACATGATCGACTGGGTCTATGAGACGGAGGCTTCCACCAAGTATCATGCGCTGAACATCGGCAAACTCGACAATATGGGCTTCAATGTGGAGACTGACCTCAACCTGGCCCGCCTGCTGTCT
The DNA here is from genome assembly GCA_963592505.1 of Bacteroidaceae bacterium. Classification (GTDB taxonomy): domain Bacteria; phylum Bacteroidota; class Bacteroidia; order Bacteroidales; family Bacteroidaceae; genus Prevotella. Next base: position 447 of record CAVAXH010000025.1, on the reverse strand, counting down.
GTGTGCGACGGCTCGCCGCGCTTGCTGTCGCTGCACCTGGGCTATGCCTACATCCACCAGCGCCATGAGACCACACAGCAGATCTACCGTTCGCTCTATGCCCTGGAGTATCTGCGCCATAAGTTTGTGGCCACGCTGAGCCACCACATCGTGAGCCGGCTCTCGGCATCGTGGTCGGTGCGCTGGCAGCAGCGCATGAACGGCTATCATCCCTATGCCAAGCTCGACGGCAAGCTGATGTGGAGCGAGCGCCATTGGGAGCTGCACCTGAAGGCCGACAACATCACCGCCCACCGCTACTATGATCTGGGCAGCGTGCTGCAGCCCGGCCTTTGGCTGATGGCAGGCGGGACGGTGAAGTTCTGATAAAAATCTATTGCTGATTGTGTTAGTGCGTGAGCCGACGCGGGGCGAAGAATGCGTGAGCCGACGCGGGCTGAAAGCCCA
>CAVAXH010000024.1:0-21736 GCA_963592505.1 Bacteroidaceae bacterium | reverse complement strand
CTGGGCTAGGTAATTGCTGGGCTTTCAGCCCGCGTCGGCTCACGCATTCTTCTCCCCGCGTCACCGACGCGTTGGTTCTCCCCGCGTCACCGACCGTTGGTACACTCGCATCGTGAACAACAGAATAACGCCGCACAGGCATCGGTGACGGGTGCTTGTGCGGCGTTAGCTTGGCCGAAGGCGGCAAAGGGGCTGGGGTGGATGCAGCGCCAGCCCCTCTTTATAGGTTCTCCTCCACCTTATTTATTATAAGCTGCGGGTCGAGTGTGCAGAGGCAGGCGAGGTCGCCGCGCAGACACTTCTTGTTGCCGAAGATGGAGCAGGGACGGCACGGCATGTCGAGCTGCACGGCATTGGACGCTTTCTGCTGCCAGCCCATGAAGCCGGCGTAGGGATGGGTGGCACCCCACACGCTGACGACGGTGGTGCCCACGAGCGATGCCAGATGCATGTTGGCGCTGTCCATGCTCACCATGACGTCGAGATGGCGCATGAGCAGCAGTTCCTCGGAGAGGTTGCCCAGCAGTGCCGGCACGCTGATGCACGAGGCGTGCCGGCTGACGATGCCGGCTATCTGCTGCCGTTCGCGCTCGCCGCCGCCGAAGAGGAAGATGCGGCACGAGGGGTGGCGGCGGCTCAGCCCCTCGATGACCTGCTCCATCTGCTGCAGGGGGTATGCCTTGCCCGGGTGGGCGGCAAAGGGCGCTATGCCTATCCACTGCTGGAAGGGCTTCTTCTCGCCGATGGCCGCCGGCAGCGAGCGCAGGGTGGCCTCGGTGGTGACGGGCGGCAGCTGCTGGCTGAGGTCTATGGGGTAGCCCAGCTTGGCAAACACGCTGGCATAGCTCTCGAAGGCTGTGGGCAGCGCTGCGAGGCGCTTGCCGGAGCCTGCTGCCGTCAGCTGGCGGCGCTCCTGCCGGTGCTTGTTGAGGTGTGCCACGCGGTAGCGGTCGAGGTTGAAGCGCATGCGCAGATAGTCGGAGCGCAGCACGCTGTGCAGGTCGGCAATGGCCGTGAACTTCTTGGCGGTGAGGCGGCGGTAGAGGGCGTTGAGCCCTTTCAGGCCGCGGTATTCGCCCTTGACGTCGGCACCCATGAACCCCACGTTGGGCGCCAGGTGCTCGAAGAGCGGCCGCGCAAAGGGGCGCGACAGCACGGTGATGCGCACCTGCGGATACTGCACGGCAAGCGCACGCACCACGGGCACCGTCATGGCCACGTCGCCCATGGCCGAGAAGCGTATGATGAGAATATGGTCGGTCTTCATTTCTTGTTCCCGTAGAGCACCGGGTTGGTGCTGGGGTCGTTGTACATCTTCATCTGCCGGTACACCTTCATATACTTGTGGCCGGCGGCAATGTCCTCCAGCAGCTGGTCGATGGCGGTGCCCAGGTCGCGCTGCTGCTCGAGCAGTATGCTCAGCTTGCCCTGGCAGCGCTGGCGGTGCTCGTCGGTGGCATCGGTGCGGTCAGCCTGCTCCTTCATGTGGTAGATCTTCAGGGCCAGTATGCTCAGGCGGTCTATGGCCCATGCCGGGCTCTCGGTGTTGAGCCGGGCGTCGGCAGCGGGCGTGACGTCGCAGTATTTCTGTCGGAAATAGGAGTCGATCTGCTCCACGAGGTCTGTGCGGTCCTGGTTGCTGCGGTCAATGCGGCGCTTCAGGGCCAGCGCGTCGATGGGGTCGATGTGCGGGTCGCGGATGATGTCCTCCAGATGCCATTGCACGGTGTCGATCCAGCATTTCAGGTACAGCCGGTTGCCGATGTCATTGCGGTCGTAGGGGTTGTTGATGGGGGTGTCTACGTTGTCGGTGACATGGTAGTCCTCGATGGCCTTGTCAAAAATTTCGTTGCAGTGTGCTGTAAATGACATGTAGTATAGATGTTTAGTTTATGTGCAAAGATACCCATTAATTTCGATATGTGCAACAAAAGTGGCGTAAAATAGTGCCCGATTATTGCACAGTATGGGGGTAGTTGTGCAAGCGTGAAGCACTTTTATCAAGAAAAATTTGCGTATATGCCAAAAAATCAGTTACTTTGCAGCCTGTTTGATAAGAAACCAATAATAATCAATTTAAAAAATTACAATCATGTCAGAAATTGAAGCAAAAGTTAAGGCCATCATCGTTGACAAGTTGGGCGTGGACGAGGCTGAGGTAAAGCCCGAGGCAAGTTTCACCAACGACCTGGGTGCCGATTCACTGGATACCGTGGAGCTCATCATGGAGTTCGAGAAGTCGTTTGGCATCAACATTCCTGACGACAAGGCTGAGACCATTCAGACCGTGCAGGACGCCATCAACTACATCAACGAGAACAAGTAAGTTGATAGCCTCAACGGTTTAGCGTTTAGTGTCGTCGCGGCAGCTGCTGTCGTCTCACTAAACGCTAAATTTTTATAAGGCGGGTTCAGCTGCTGTCTTTCACAGAGGCATCCGGACGCGCCCTAACCCCATATATTCAACCCCATGGAATTAAAGAGAGTAGTAGTAACAGGACTGGGTGCCGTTACACCGGTGGGCAACACGCCCGAAGAGACATGGCAGAACCTTGTGGCCGGAAAGAGCGGTGCTGCGCCCATTACTCATTTTGATACGACAAACTTCAAGACGAAGTTTGCCTGCGAGGTGAAAGACCTCAATGTCTGCGATTACCTCGACCGCAAGGAGGTGCGCAAGATGGACCGCTACACACAGCTGGCCCTCATCAGCGCCATCCAGGGTGTGAAGGACGCCGGCATCGACCTCGACACGGTCGACAAGAACCGTGTGGGCGTGGTGTTCGGCGTGGGCATCGGCGGCATCAAGACGTTTGAAGACGAGGTGGTCTACTACGGCCAGAACCTCGAGGCCGGCCCCAAGTTCAACCCCTTCTTCATCCCGAAGATGATTTCCGACATCGCTGCCGGACAGATCAGCATCTTCTTCGGCTTCCACGGCCCCAACTATGCCACGACCAGCGCCTGCGCCTCGTCGACACATGCTGTGGCCGACGCCTTCAACCTGCTGCGCCTGGGCAAGGCCGACATCATCGTCTCTGGCGGTGCCGAGGCTGCCATCTGCGCCACCGGCGTGGGCGGTTTCAACGCCATGAAGGCCCTTTCCACACGCAACGACGACCCTGAGCACGCCAGCCGTCCGTTCAGCGCCAGCCGCGACGGATTCATCATGGGCGAGGGTGCCGGCTGCCTGGTGCTCGAGACGCTCGAGCACGCCAAGGCCCGCGGTGCCAAGATCTATGCCGAGGTCGTGGGCGAGGGCATGAGTGCCGACGCTCACCACATCACCGCCTCACACCCCGAGGGTCTGGGCGCCAAGCTCGTGATGACGGCCGCCCTTGAGGATGCCGGCATGTCACCCGACGAGATCGACTACATCAACGTGCACGGCACGTCGACCCACGTGGGCGACATCTCGGAGGCCAAGGCCATCAAGGACGTGTTCGGCGAGCATGCCTACAAGCTCAACATCAGCTCCACCAAGAGCATGACGGGCCACCTGCTGGGTGCTGCCGGTGCCGTGGAGGCGCTGGCCTGTGTGCTGGCCGTGAAGAACGACATCGTGCCGCCCACCATCAACCACGAGGAGGGCGACGAGGATCCCGAGATCGACTACAACATGAACTACACGTTCAACAAGGCTCAGAAGCGCGAGGTGCGCGCTGCCCTGTCGAACACCTTCGGTTTCGGCGGCCACAACGCTTGCATCATCGTCAAGAAATACGCTGAATAACAATGAACGCGTTTGTTATCAGAGACTTGATAGAAACAATAAGGCTCCCTTTCCGAAAGGATAAGGAGCTTTATTTGTCTTTGCGCGACATCATCGGCTTTGTGCCCCGCCATATCGACTACTACAAGATGGCGCTCATGCACAAGAGCGTCATGCACCGCAACGACAAGGGCAAGCCCGTGAACAACGAGCGGCTGGAGTTTCTGGGCGATGCCATCCTCGATGCTGCCGTGGGCGACATCGTGTACCACCACTTCCCCGGCAAGCGCGAGGGCTTTCTCACCAACACACGCTCCAAGCTCGTCTCGCGCGAGACGCTCGGCCACCTGGCCACGGAGATGGGCATCACCAAACTGGTGCTCACAAGCGGGCGTTCGGCCTCGCACAACAGCTATATGGGCGGCAACGCCTTTGAGGCGCTCGTGGGCGCCATCTATCTCGACTGCGGCTATGACGCCTGCATGCGCTTTCTCACCAAGCGCATCCTGGCGCAGATGATCAACATCGACAAGGTGGCCTACAAGGAGGTCAACTTCAAGAGCAAGCTCATCGAGTGGACGCAGCGCAACAAGGTGAAGATGGAGTTTCGCGAGGTGAGCACCGGAAGAGACAAGAACGGCAGTCCGACGTTCACCTATCAGGTTTGCCTTGAGGGTGTGGAGGGATGCACCGGTGAGGGCTTCTCGAAGAAGGAAAGCCAGCAGAAGGCCTCCAAGGACACGCTCAACAAGCTGAAGCGCGAACCGCAGTTCATCGACCAGGTGTTTGCCGCCAAGGGCAAGCGCACCAAGATGGAGGAAGAGCCCGTGGAGGCACTGCCCGACACACGCGAGAGCGATGCCTTCATCGTGAAGAAAGGCCCCAAGCACGCTGACGGCGAGAAGCATCCGACAGCCTTCCGCGAACGTGTCTTCACTGAGCGCGAGAGCGCCGTCACTGAGCGCCATGAGGCCGTCATGGAGCAGACGGCAGACGGTGGTGCTGCCGACTCCAGCGAGTTTGACCTGAGCGACATCAGCGCCAAGGCACAGAGCCGCGAGGATATCATTGCGGCTGCCGAAAGGGAGGCCTTCGGAGGCACAGGCATATAAGGTGAAGGCTCACTGTAAATGTTTTTGGGCTCTTCCGTTAAATACGTAGATCTACGCATTTAACGGAAGAGCCCGTATTTATATAGATGGCAGGTCTTGAGCTATGCCTTGACCTCACTTTACTTTGGATGTGATGGGGCTCTTGATGCCCTTCATGCCTGTGAGGAAGGCTTTGGCAGAGCCGAAGCGGAGGTGCATGTCGAGGCGCACGGGTATGTGGTTTTGGTCGTCGGTGACATAGAAGTCCACTATTTTCTTGAATCCCTCGCCTTTTTCGTTCTCCATGTAGGCCAACTTGAGGCATCGGTAGGTGGTGCCGTTGTCGGCCTTGATGTTCACCTTGCCTTCATAGCGCAGCTTGGCGGGGTAGCTGCCGTTGCCGTCGGCGATGTTGAAGTTGACGTCGTGTCCTTTCTTCCATCCTGTGGGGCTGAAGGAGCGGGCACGCAGGAAGATGCTCATCATGTCGAACACGCAGTCGGTGTAGGTGTGCTGCTCCCACGAGTGGGTGCCGTTGTTGCGCTGGCGGTGCTGCTTGACGTGGCACTTGCCGCCGGGATAGCTGTAGAACACCTCGTCGACGGTGTAGCGCGAGCCTTCGCGTGCTCCCTTGCGGTAGTAGAGTGGTTCGAGGTCGAGCGTGTTGTAGCAGAGCAGTGTGTCGCGCAGCACAAACATCTTGTCGACGTTCTGGTTGCCCCGGGTGATGAGGCTGCCGCGCCATGCCGTCTGGCCGTTGTAATGGCTCTGCACGGTGGAGAACGATGCTGTGCCGGCCTTCACCCACACAAACTTCCAGTTGTAATAGAGGTTATACGACAGAAACTCGCCCGACTTGAAGGCATCGTTGTGGAAGCCGCACTGTGCCTTTGCCGGCAGCAGGGCCAGCAGGAGGCAGAACGTCAGGAGGAATGATTTGGCCTGTTTCATAGTTGTCTTTTGTTGCTGAATGGTGTGTGCTTTTCGCGGAGCGAAGTGTTGTTTTCTTGTATGGTCTATATTTTCGGAATATACTCTATGCCGAGCTGTTTGGCGCGGTCTTCGTTGCGGTGCTTGATGGTCTTGGCTTTTTCGCCTTTCTGCTTGGTGATCTTGTCGGGCTTCTGGCGGTAGAGCGGTTTGGCGGTGGGGTTCCAGGTCAGTGTGAGGTCCCACTTGGCGCGGCACTCGATCTCCTCGGGGTAGTAGTAGACCGTTTCGGGCTGCTGTCCGGCCTCGAAGTCGCCCGTGTCCCACTTGCCGTTGGCGTTGTCGTCGACGATGATGCGCAGATAGTATTTGCCGGCCTTGAGGTAGTAGAACTCCACCTGCCCGTTGTCGGTCACCGTCTGCTTGGTGACCTCGTCGGAGGCGTTGAGCAGCTGGGCCACGATGTGCTTGCCCTCCATGCCCTGCAGGGTCATGAGGAGTGTGGCATACTTGTCGAGCGACCTGACGCGCACACCCTGCTTCACGGGGTCTGACGTCTGTCCGTAGATGGTGCTGAAGGTGGTGGTGTCCATCTCCAGGCTATACTCCGCCTCGGGTTTCCATGCTGCCTTGAGCACGAAGGTCTGCGGGTCGCGGCGTTCCAGGCGGAACGGCTCGGCATACCACAGCGAGTCGGTCGGCAGGTGGGTGTAGAGGTGTATGTGTGCGGTGTCGGGGTCGCAGAGCGGTTTTTTGGCCGAGATGGCGATGTTCTGGTCGGGGTCCATCTCGCCCAGCGGCGACAGGTTGAGGCGCAGCGGTTCGGGCTTCATGATGGTGTCGTAGGGCTCGCCGCGCTTCTTCCGTTTGTTTTGTTCCTTTTGCCACTGCTCCATTTTCTGCTTCAGCTGCTTCATGCGCTTGGCATAAGGCTCCTTGGAGATGAGGCGTATGGTGTCGGTCTGCAGTTGCAGGGTGCCGAGCGTGTCGGTGATGTGGTGTGTGAGCGCCAGGGCCAGCGTGTCCTGGTTGACGAGTGTGGTGTCGCGCAGCCAGTAGGTGATGGTGTCGCGCATCACCGTAGGTTGGATGATGAAGGCATCCGTGGCGTCGAAGTTGAGCCCTTCTATCTTGGGCAGCACGCTGTCGCCGTAGGTGTAGAACAGCGTGAAGTGGTCGGCCTCCTTGCGCTCGGCCTTCAGGTAGTAGCGGTCGGTGACGGTCTCGTTGAAGGCGCGCAGACAGATGTCGTCGGGCAGGAAGTGGGTGTAGGGCACGCGCTTTATGCCGGCGATGTGGAGCGAGTCGAGCCAGGTGGTGTCCTGGCGCATGTCGTCCTTGAACGACGGCACAATGAGTTCCTGCTGGAAGGCCACCATCTCGCTCTTCTGGCTGAACATGAAGTTGTCGTCGGCATCCTTCAGCGCATAGATGCGGTAGGAGCCGGGGGCCACGCCCTTGATGGTGAAGTGGCCGCTGGCATCGGTCTTCGACACGCGCAGCATGGGGCTGGTCTTGAACGCCGATGCCTGCAGGCTGTCGTAGAGGCCCACGAGTATGCCGCTCACGGGCTCGAGGTTGCTGGCGTCGACGACATATCCCGACACCTCGAGCGTGTCGATGTGGTCGCCCGTGGAGAAGCTGTAGGTGTAGGAGCCCATGGGGTTGCCCTCGTTGTTGTCGCTGATGGCGCTCGAGAAGTCGATGGTGTAGGTGGTGTTGGGCTTCAGCGAGTCTTGCAGCTCCACGCTGATGCGCTTGCCCTGGCTTTTTATCTCGGCCTGGTTGAGCTGTGGCGGTGAGATGACGACGTTCTGTGTGGGGTTGTCGATCTTGATGAACTCGTCGAAGTTGATGTATATGTGCCGCCGGTTCACATTGATGCCTTTGTCGGCCGGTGAGCAGCCGACGACGCGCGGCGGGGTCTCGTCGTACCATCCGCCGTCGGGGGTGCCCATCTTGGCGCATGAGACGAGCGTCAGGATGGTGAGCATCAGCAGGAGGGCTTGCTTGCCGTAGTGGGTGTTGTGGTTCATTGCGTGCGCACTTCTATTGCTTGTTCATGTCAAGCAGTTCGTCCATGTTCTTGCGCGAGTTGCTCAGCCGCGGCACCTTGTGCTGTCCGCCGAGGTGTCCTTTCTGCTTCAGCCAGTCGTTGAAGAGGTCTGTGCGTGCCTGCACCACCTCGAGGTGCTGCAGCGTGACGTTGTGCGAGCGCTTGGCCTCATAGTCGGAGTTGATCTCCTGCAGCTTCTGGTCGAGGGCCTGTGCGAAGCGCTGCAGGCTGTCGGGCTCCTTGCTGAACTCGATGAGCCACTGGTGGCGGCACTTGGCGTTCTGGTCCATGTAGACGGGGGCGGCGGTGTATTCGAGCACCTGTGCGCCTGTCATCTCGCAGGCGTAGGCCAGGCCTTTCTCGGCGTTGTCCATGATGAGCTCTTCGCCGAAGGCATTGATGAAATACTTGGTGCGGCCGGTGATGATGAACTTGTAGGGCCGTTTGGATGTGAACTCCACGGTGTCGCCGATCATGTAGCGCCACAGGCCGCAGGTGGTGGAGATGAGCATGGCATAGTTGCGCCCCACCTCCACGCCCTCGAGGGGCACCACGGTGGCGTCGGGGCGGCCCACCTCTTCGAGCGGCATGAACTCATAGTACACGCCGTAGTCGAGCATGAGCAGCATAGAGCGGTCGGCGGGATCATCCTGTATGCCGAAGAAGCCTTCGGAGGCGTTGTAGGTCTCCATGTAGTGCATCTTCTGCGAGGTGATGAGCTGCTCGTATTGCGAGCGGTAAGGGGTGAAGGCTATGCCTCCGTGGAAGAACACCTCCAGGTTGGGCCACACCTCCTCGAGGTGCTTCTTGCCCGACAGCTCCATGACTCTGACGAGCACGCTGAGCATCCATGAGGGCACGCCCGAGATGTTGGTGACGTTCTGGCGGAGGCACTCCTGGGCTATGCGGTCGCGCTTCACCTCGAAGTCGGAGAGCAGGGCCGTGCGCTTGCGCGGCACACGGATGAGGTTCACCAGCGGGTTGATGTTCTCTATGAGTATGGCGCTGAGGTCGCCCACGAGCGATCCGGCCACATTGTAGTTGGGCGAGTGGCTGCCGCCCAGTATGAGCGACTTGCCGTCGAAGATGCGGCTGGCGGGGTTGTTGCGCAGGTAGAGGGCCACCACGTCCTTGCCGCCCTTGTAGTGGATGTCGTGCAGTCCGTCGGCCGACACGGGTATGAACTTCGACTTGTCGTTGGTGGTGCCCGACGACTTGGCGTACCACTTCACCTGTCCGGGCCACAGCACGTCGGCCTCGCCGTGGCGCATGCGGTCGATGTCGCGCTTCAGCTCCTCGTAGGTGTTGACGGGAATGTTTCTGGCAAAGTCGCCATAGGTGGTGCTGGCGGTCATCAGGTGGTTGCGGCCATACTCAGTGTGGCTTCCTCTTTCCACCAGGTGGCGCAGCACGGCCTCCTGCAATGCCTCGGGCTGGGTGTAGTGTTTCTCCAGCGCATACTGGCGGGGCTTGAACAGCTGGCCCGCTATTTTGGTTAAACTCATGCGTTTTCTTACTTTTTAACGTGCAAAGTTACTCTAAATCCTTGACATTATGCGCTTATTTAGGTATTTTTATGATTGGCATGCCGTTTGGCGTGGTGCCAGCGGTGGCTGCAGCCTGCATGTTGGCAAGGATTCCCCCTCCCCTCCTGGGATGCCATAGGGGCGAAGGATGTCGGCTATGGCCTTCACCTTGTTGATGTAAGCGGTGGTCATCATCTTCGGCGATGCGTTCACGTTGTTGAGCACGGTGCCGTTGATGCCGATCGATGCGTTGGCACGGGCGTAGAACACCAGGCGGTCGTGCAGCTGCTGGCCGACGTGCATGTCCTGACGGTTCGCTCCGCCCGTGATCTCTTCCCATTTGAAGATGCTGTTGCATCGTGGCTACGGGCTATATGTGGGCGCTCATCCCCGAGGTCATCTCGTTTGCCGAGAACACCAGCGGCAAGCGCATCGCCGACATCGTGAATGCCCTGGCTGCCGGCCGACGACCCGCACCGCTTCTTCGAAGCCAGCTGGATGCACAAGTATATGGGGAAATACTATTTCAGCTATTCCACGGGCGACAGCCATCTCCTCTGCTATGCCGTGGGCGACAGCCCCTACGGACCGTTCACCTACAAGGGCGTCATCCTGGAGCCCGTTGTGGGCTGGACCACCCATCACAGCATCGTGGAGTATAAGGGGCAGTGGTATCTTTTCCACCACGACTGTGTGCCGTCGGGTGGCACCACATGGCTCCGCAGCGTCAAGGTCGCCCCACTCTACTACGACGAGGAGGGCAACATCCTTCCGGTAGCAGTCGACCTGTGACAGTTCTTTTCCGTGTGAGGCTCCCCGCCTCACTTAGCCGCCCACGCGTCCACGGTGCCCGTCTTGCTTGAGAAGTTGGCACCTACAAGATGCACCGTGCGCGTGTCGGCGGCATATTCGCGGGCATAGGCATCATTATTCCCTCATAAAATGTGTGAGAGCATAGTGTAATATATTGAAACAAAGTGATTGTAAATGATATTCATCGTCATTGTTGGAAGTATGTACTGATGCCAACCAGTGGGATGTTTTCCATCCATCCTTGGTCAGCATAGCCTTTCATGGAGATGCGAAGGCCTTTTAGTCCGACATTGTCTTTCACAAACTGCGCCAATGACCTGGCCCGCACATTCTCTTCGGCTTTCACCTCAATGGGGATTACTCGGCTGCCGTGCTGAACGATGAAGTCGATCTCCGACGGTGTCTTGCTGTTGCTCCAATAGTAAGGGGTGAAGCCAATGGCCTTGAGTTGCTGCAACACATATTGTTCGGTAAACATCCCCTTGAACTCAGCGAACACATTGTCGCCCACGAGCATCTGGTCGATGGGGGCGTCGGCCATGCATGCCAAGAGGCCGCAATCCAGCATAAACAGTTTGAAGGCATCGAAATCTTCATAGAACTTAAGCGGCACCTTCGGCTCTCTGATCCTGTTCACCTTATATACTATGCCTGCATCGAGGAGCCACTGAATGGCAAGCTCAAAGTCCTTGGCGCGGCTGCCCTTGCGTATTGCGCCATAGATAAACTTCTTGTTTTCCCTGGCCAACTGCGCCGGGAGCGCAGCAAGCACCTGTCGGATTCTCACCGATTCGCTCTCCGGGGTGTGCTTTGAGATGTCGCGGCTGTAGGCCTGCAGTATTTCCTGTTGCAAGGTGCGCACCTGCTTCAGATCGGCATTCTTCACAAACGCGCTCACCACCTCAGGCATGCCGCCCACAAAATAGTATTGCCGCAGCAGCTCCACCATCTTGGGCAGCATCATCTCCACCAATGGCCAGTCGTTGGAGTGCAACACGTCGAGCCAACTTTCATTGCCCGTAGCTGCCAGAAACTCTTCGTAGTCCATCGGATACATGGAGAGCATGTCCACCTTGCCCACAGGAAACGATTCGCCCTTTCCCAGCGTGACACCCAGCAAGGATCCGGCAACCATCACATGATATTCGGGTGCTTTCTCGCAGAAATATTTCAGACTGTGCAGGCCGCGCGGAATCTCCTGAATCTCGTCGAGTATGACCAGTGTGTCGCCAGGAGTAACCTTGACCCCGGTAATCGCCTGTAATGTCATCATTATCCGGTCGATATTATAATCCAGTTCAAATAGCTGCCTCATCTGCGGCTCATCATCGCAGTTGACGTATGCCACTTTCTTATACTCCCGCTCACCGAAGTGTTGCATGATCCAGGTCTTGCCAACCTGTCTGGCACCGAGCAACATCAGGGGCTTCCGGTCGGGGGCCTGCTTCCACTTGAGGAGTTGCTGATAAATCTTTCTTCTCATAAAGGTCTATCCGTTAAATGTTTGCGGTGCAAAGATACACTTTTTCGATGATAAAAACCGCCAAGTGCCACACTTTTTCGATGATAAAAACTGCCAAGCACCACACTTTTTCGATGATAACAATCGCCAATTGCCACACTTTTTCGATGATAAAAACCGCCAAATGCCACACTTTTTCGACGATAACAACCGCCAGGCGCCACACTTTTTCCGATTAGAATGCAGCAGATAGCACGCAACTCATACGATGAAACGGGCATTACCACCATCAGCATCTATGATTTCCTGTTGAATGAGAGTGCATTGTAGCTATAGGTTCGCCAATCGGCAATCTTTACAAACGTGCTCGTCACCCCGGCCCGCCGTTTGCAAAATACATCAAGAGCACTCTGTATTTTCTGTATCTTTGATGGTCCGTGTTTGGTTATTTTGTTTTACCTTTGCAGCAACTGAACCAATTTGCCAGATAAAAAACAAACATATGAAGAAACTGTCTACCATTCTGTTGCTCTCGGCCATGGCGCTCGTCACCCAGGCACAGCACACGCTGACCCGCCAGCAGGCACAGAGCCTCTACACCACCAAGGCACCGGCCCGCACCAGTGTGCACGACCCGTCGGTGGTGTGGGATGCACAAAGCAAGCAATACTACATCTTCGGGTCGCACCGTGCACAGGCCCGCACGTCCGACCTGTATCGCTGGACCTACATCTCGCCGGCCATCCCCTGGGGCACGGTGGTCGACGGCGCCGTGGTGTCGGGCACGGCAAACAGCGACGCCTTCACCCATCCGCAGGTGAGGAGCCTCACCACGGCAGCCGGCAAGACCGTCACCCTGCCCGACTTCGATGCTGAGGCGTGGGCAGCCATGGCCTCCGTCAACGGCGACTACACGGTCGACGGATACATGTGGGCCCCCGACATCATCTACAACCCCGTGATGAAGAAGTGGTGCCAGTATCTCAGCGTCGACGGCGACAACTGGGCCTCGAGCATACTGCTGCTCACGGCCGACGACATCAACGGCCCCTACGTCTACCAGGGCCCCGTGGTCATCGGCGGCTTCAACGGCAAGAATGCCAACTCCTACAAAGACACCGACCTCGAGCAGGTCATCGGCACACAGACATCGCTGCCCACACGCTACAACAAGCAGGGCCGCTGGGGCACCACCTGGCCCAACTGCATAGACCCCTGCGTGTTCTATGCTGAGGACGGCCAGCTCTGGATGTCGTACGGATCATGGTCGGGTGGTGTGTTCATGCTCAAGCTCGACCCCGCCACCGGTCTGCGCGACTACGATGCCACCTACCCCACCACGGGCAGCGGCGACAACTACACCTCCGACGCCTATTTCGGCACGAAGATCGCCGGCGGCTACTACTCGTCGGGCGAGGGATCATACATACAGCACATCGGCGACTACTACTACCTCTTCATGTCGTATGGCGGCCTGACAGCCGACGGCGGCTACGAGATGGAGGTGTTCCGCTCGAAGAACCCCGACGGACCCTATGTGGACCCCAAGGGGCAGTCGGCCATCTTCACCAAGTATGTCATGAACTACGGCACCAGCGGCAGCTACCGCGGCGAGAAGATCCTCGGCAACTATGAGAACTGGGGCTTCATGACCACCGGCAAGATGACCTCCTACAGCACTCCGGGCGAGCTGTCGCAGGGCCACAACTCGGCCATCACCGACTCCGAAGGGCGCTCGTTCCTCGTCTACCACACCCGTTTCAACGACGGCAGCGAGGGCCACGCCGTGCGCACCCACCAGCTCTTCACCACGAGCAACGGCTGGCTGGCCGCCGCCCCCTTTGAGTTTACCGGCGAGACAACCACCGACGACAGCATAGCCCACCAGCAGCGCTTCAGCGCCCACGAGATGGCCGGCACCTACCAGGTGCTCGTCCACAAGCAGGGTGTGGACTATGCCAACAAGGAGACCGTGAAACCCGTCAGCCTGACGCTCAGCGAGGACGGCAAGGTCACCGGCGACCTCACCGGCAAGTGGAGCCTCACCGACGGCACCTCATACATGACCATCACCGTGGGCGGCGTGTCTTACCAGGCCGTGGTGGTGGAGCAGCAGATGGAGCCCTACACCATCAAGGCCATCGCCTTCAGCGGCGTCGGCTCGTCGGCCACCATCTGGGGCTACAAGATGGAAGACCCCTACGCCCTGGCCTACCTGCTGCGCACGGCCACCCTGCCCGTCACCAACGGCAGCCGCATCACCAGCCATGTCAACCTCTATGGCTTCGTGGAGGGCTACGACAATGTGAGCGTCGACTGGCAGTCGTCGGACACCACCATCCTCAGCAACGACGGCCGCTACAACCCCGACGCCATGACCGAGGATGCCATGCCCGTAGACCTTGTGATGACGCTCACCGCCGGCGACTGGCAGTGTGTGGACACCATCGCGGTCAGCGTGCGCCGGACGGCCATCCCTGCCCAGGCCGACTATGAGAGCGGCACGAAGGCCTACTACAGTTTCGACGAGCGCCCGATCGTCAACGCCTTCGACTCTGCGCAGGTGGCCAAACTGAAGGCCCAGTCGAGCGCCGCCGTGCCCTCGCTGCAGACCGACCACGAGCGCAGCGGACAGTTTGTGCACACCAGTTTCGGCGCCAGCGGCCGCACCAGCTATGTGCAGATGGACAACCCGCTCAACGGTGACACGCTGACCGAAGGCTTCACCGTGTCCTACTGGACCAAGCTCACCGACACGAACAATTGGGACTGCCTGCTGAGCTTCTACAACCCGCTGACCAGCGTGCGCCTCTACACCACCGGTAACCTCTATGTGGGCTACAACAACAATGCCGGCAACTGGATAGACCTCAACCATCCCAACGACACCGTCACCGGCTATCTCACCGCCGGCCAGTGGGCGCTCGTCACCATGACCGTCTCACGCACCGATGGCGTGAAGCTCTACGTCAACGGCTCTGCGAAGACCATCTACACGGCCTCGGGAGCACAAAACGGCAGCGACGTCAAGACACGCACACAGTTTGACTACAACGAGATCGTAGACTTCGTGGCGTCTTGTCCCAACATGTACATAGGCTACGGCTCCTTCTGGGGCTCTGCCGAGGCATCGTTCGACGACCTGCTGGTCTTCGACCGCGTGCTCAGCCGCACCGACGTGCGCGGCCTCAACATGGCCGAGAACCGTGTGCACGACTTTACCCCTACAGGCATAGCCGAACAGCCCGTCGTCGACCGGCCGGCCGCCAGCACCAAGGTCTATAACCTGCAGGGCCAGCAGGTGGGCACCACGCTCACAGGGCTCCGCCCCGGCATCTACATCCAGGGTGGCCGCAAGTATGTTGTGAAATAAACAGACCATGCCGGGTGCTGCCGCTCCGAGATGCAGCAGCACCCGCCCATAAGAACAAAAAGCATGCTCCCCGTCCTCCATAATGGAAGACGGGGAGCATGCTTTTTACTTGTCGTGTAGCCGAAGCCTTATTTTCTTGCCACCTTCCGCCCCTTGCTGACAAACACGCCGTGGGCAGAACGCGCAGCAGCAGTCTTCTGCCCCTGCAAGTTGTAACAACAGTCGGCGGCATCCGACGGCAGCGTTGCCGGCGCAGCGACAGCCGTGGTCTGCGGGCCGTTGTAGGTGAGGCTGATGTCGTCGACATAGACCAGCGCTTCCTTGTCGCCGGCACCGCCCCGGTATCCGAAGTTGATGCGCAGCGTGTCGGCCTCGGTCACCGCCAGGTTCACCGTCTGCCGGCTCCACTTGCCCGTTGTGGCCGGCAGCATGGTGCGCTGGCCGCCCAGCTCATAGAAGCACAGGTCGTGGCTGATGCCTGCCGTGGCCGCCTTATAGATATAATAGGTGAGCGTGTAGTTGCCGGCAGGCAGCACGGCTTGGCGGAAGATGTAGTTGTTCACCGCATGCTTCTGCCACTTGGTGCGCAGGCGCAGGGCCTTGGTTGTGGCGGCCCCGTTCTTCTGGCCTGTCACCTGGTAGGCGTGGGTGTACTGCACGTTGTTTGCCGTGGCATCCACGCTCCACACATGGCTCCATCCCGGTTGGTGGTGGAGGTTGGTGGTGTTGGCATAGGCAGCCTCTTGCGTGGTCTCGAAGTCGAGGTTGTCGCCCAGCAATGCCGAGGCGTCGCAGCCCGGTGTGAGCGTGGTCTGGGCCGTGTTGTCGATGATGTCGGCGGTGTCGGCCTGGCAGTAGGCCACATCCGTGAGGTCAATCTTCTTCACCTCCACCACGCCCTCGGTCTTCGACATCAGCACGAGGAACATGCCGCCGCCGGTGATGGCCGGCGCCGCCACGGTGTAGTCGCGTATGCCGCCGTAGGTGTAGTCGCCGTAGCTGTGCACGTGGCCCGAGAAGTGCACACCGTTGTGTGTCTTCGCCACCAGTTCGGCCAGTTTGTCCTTTTTCTTCTTGGCATAAGCCTGTGCCGTGGCATCGGTGTCATACTTGCCCAGCGTGCTGATGTGCGTGCCGTAGGCCGACTCGTCCTTTGTGGCGATGTATTTGCCCACGTCGGTCTGGTCGAGCCACCAGCGGTTGTTGTCGCTGCCATAGACCAGCGGATAGTGCTGCATCCACACCGACGGCTCGTCGGCATGCTGGTCCACAAACGTCTCGAGCGCCGCAATGACGCCGTCGGGGGCATAGTAGGTCTTGCTGACCAGTGAGCGCTCATAGGGTTTCTGAAACCAGTAGGCCTGTCCGCAGTAGAAGCGCACCCCGTTGAAGGTGAAGGTGAACGGGCTGAGCTGCGTGTGGCTGGTGCCGTCGGTGATCCACTGCACGTCGCTGATGCCGCACGTGGTGGCCGTGTCGACCTGTGCCCTCACGAGGTTCATGGCCACCGTGTTCGAGGTGGCGCCGCCCAGGGTGAGTCCGTCGTCGGGGTTGTCGCCCGTCCAGTAGTCGGGCACCACGTCGTGGTTGCCGAGCATGGTGATGAAGGGTATGCCTGCCTCGTTGAGCGGGTGGAAAGCCGCCTTGAAGTCGGTGCCCGCCTTCTCGTTGTCCTTGTCCATGTCGCCCAGACAGAACACGATGTCGGCCTTGGGCGTGTAGCCCGGCAGGGCGTTGAAGTGATACTGCTTGCCCGTCTTGCCGAGACTGATGATGGCGTTGCAATAGTTGCGGAAGGTGCCCACGGCAGCACCGTCGTGGTCGGTCTGGTTCACGTGCGGGTCCGAGAAGATGACGGCCGTGAAATAGCCGTCAGCCTCCTGTCCGCTGCCATTGGCCTTCAGCGGCGCGGTGGCCGTCTGTGCCTGCATGCCGGTGCAGAGGGTCATGGCAGCAGCCAGAAGCGGGAGCCTTGTCTTTATGAGAGCTTCCATGTGGCGCCGTCTTTGGTGTCGTTGACCACGAATCCGGCCTCGCTGAGCACGTCGCGGATCTTGTCGGATGTGGCCCAGTCCTTGGCCTCCTTGGCCTGCTGGCGCATCTCGAGCACCATGTCGACCACCTTGCCGTAGGCCTCCTCGCGTGCGGCGTTGTTGCCGCCGCGGTTGTTTTGCAGTCCGAGGATGTCGTAGGTGAAGAGCGTCATGGTGTCGGTGAGTTCCTTGAGGTCGTCGGCCGAGATCTTCAGCTTGTGGTCCACGAGCAGGTTCACCAAGTGGCACGCCTCGAAGAGCGCACTGATCACGAGCGGTGTCTGCAAGTCGTCGTTCATGGCGTCATAGCAGCGCTGGCGCAGGGCGCGCACCGTCTGCTGCGTGTCGGGCGACGAGCCCTTGGCCGTCTGTATGCGCTCCAGGCCTGCAATGCCGCTCATCAGGCGGTCGTAGCCCTTCTGTGCAGCCTTCAGGGCGTCGTTGGAGAAGTCGACGGTGCCGCGGTAGTGGGCCGAGAGGATGAAGAAGCGGATGGTCATGGGCGAGTAGGCCTGCTCCAGGCTCTCGTGCTCGCCCTTGAAGAACTGCTCGAGGGTGATGAAGTTGCCCAGCGACTTGCCCATCTTCTGTCCGTTGATGGTGATCATGTTGTTGTGCATCCAGTAGTGCACCATCTGGTCGCCCTGCGATGCCACGGCCTGTGCTATCTCACACTCGTGGTGTGGGAAGACGAGGTCCATGCCGCCACCGTGGATGTCGAAGTGGGCGCCGAGATACTTGCGGCCCATGGCCGTGCACTCGCAGTGCCAGCCGGGGAAACCGTCGCTCCACGGCGACGGCCAGCGCATGATGTGCTCGGGCTGTGCCTTCTTCCACAGGGCAAAGTCGGCCTGGTTGTGCTTCTCCGACGTGCCGGCCAGTTCGCGGCTCTTGTTGATGATGTCCTTCAGGTTGCGGCCCGAGAGGATGCCGTAGTGGTGGTCGGCGTCATACTTCTCCACGTCGAAGTAGACCGAGCCGTTGGAGATGTAGGCATAGCCGTTGTCGAGGATCTGCTGCACGAGCTGCTCCTGCTCGATGATGTGCCCGGTGGCGTGGGGCTCGATGCTTGGCGGCAGCACGTTGAGCATCTCCATAGCCTGGTGGTAGCGGTTGGTGTAGTACTGGGCTATCTCCATGGGCTCCAGCTGCTCCAGGCGAGCCTTCTTTGCGATCTTGTCGTCGCCCTCGTCGGCATCGTGCTCCAGGTGGCCCACATCGGTGATGTTGCGCACATAGCGCACCTTGTAGCCCAGGTGTTTCAGGTAGCGGAACAGTATGTCGAACGTGATGGCCGGACGTGCGTGGCCCAGGTGCGGGTCGCCGTAGACGGTGGGACCGCAGACATACATGCCCACATGGGGGGCGTGCAGCGGCTTGAACAGCTCCTTGGAGCGTGTCAGCGTATTGTAAATCAAAAGATCCTGTTTCATGATTGATGACGTTTTGCTTATGTGTAGAATATATGCAAAGTTAGGCATTAATCTTGAGAAACAGGACCTTTCCCTTCCCTTTTGTTGGGATTATCTGTAAAAGATGCGCATCACCACGTAGGCTTCTCGCTGAGGATGACGCCGTCGGTGGCGTCGTCGGCCGTGAACGAGGCGCCGCGATACTGCACGCAGAGCACCGTGAGCGGCTCTGTGCCGTTGTTGCGCACCATGCGCTTGCCCTCGGGAGCCACGCGCACCACGCAGCCCTCGCTGATGGCTATGTTCTGGCCGTCGACCTGAAACTCACCCTTGCCGGCGAGGCAGAAGTAGAGCTCCTCGTGGTTCTTGTGTGTGTGCAGGAAACCGGTCTCTGTGCCGGGAGCAAACTGCTGCAGCGAGAACTCGCCGCCCGTGGCGCCGGTGAGGGCGCCGCCAAACACCTTGCCCGGAATGGTCAGGTCCGGACCGAGGTGCAGCTCATACTGGCTGATGTCGGCCAACTTGCCAAAGTCTACGACCGTGGCGTTCTTTGTGTTCGCGATAACTTTTGCTTCTTTCATGATGTAGTGTTTTTGTGGATTTTATGTGTGCAAAGATATAGGCTTTCGGCCACTGCCGCAAGAAGGCACCTTGGCGTGGCATGGTTACCTGGAGGTAACGCTTGCTGAAAGACAACCGGTTAAGTTTTGGCGATTTAATAAATATTAACACGCAGCCTTCCCGTGTTCCGCCGCCAATGGTTACTTTTGTAGAGTATTATTGAAAACAAACCGATTACCCATGCCTAAAACCATCAAGGAGACAGTCTTCAACGACTGTCCGGTGCGCAATGTGCTGGCCCGCATCAGCGGCAAGTGGTCGTTGCTGGTGATGTATGTGCTTCACGGCAACGGCGCCGTGCCCATGCGCTTCAACGAGTTGCGCCGTGCCATCCCCGACATATCGCAGAAGGTGCTCACCAGCACGCTCCGCACGCTCGAGTGCGACGGCCTGGTGCAGCGGCAGGTCTATGCCGAGGTGCCGCCGCGTGTGGAGTATGTGCTCACGGCCCGCGCCCTGACGCTCATCCCGCTGGTCGATGCGCTCATCGGCTGGGCGTCCGACAATATGGCCGCCATCCTGCGCGACCGCAACCGGAGCCAGATGCCTTCGGCCGTGTAGCACGGCATGCCCCACCCTCCATCCATATCTCTGCACCCCCACATATATATATTTGTTTCACCGTCTATATTATACACCATGAGATACCCCAGACTATCGGCTGCCGAGGCTGCAGCCATGATACACGACCGCGACAAGATGGCTCTTGGCGGTTTCACCCCCAACGGCAACCCGAAAGCCATCTTCCGCGAACTGAGCAAGCGCGCCGTGAAGGAGCACGAGGCCGGACGGCCCTTTGCCGTGGGCATCTACACCGGCGCCTCGTCGTGCCAGAGTGTGGAGGGCGACCTGGCCAATGCGCATGCCCTGCTCTTCCGTGCACCCTTCTCCACCAACAAAGACTTCCGCACACACACCAACCTGGGCGAGATCGACTATGAGGACATGCACCTGGGCCACATGGCCGAGCGCATGCGCCACGGCTTCTACGGCGAGTTCGACTGGGCCGTCATCGAGGTGTCGGCGCTCGACGAGGGCGAGACGGAGTGTCGTGCCTATCTGACGTCGGCCGGCGGCATTGCCACCACGGCCGCGCGTCTGGCCAAGCATGTCATCCTGGAGCTCAACAGCTTTCACAACCCCAACTCGCGCTATCTGCACGACACGTGGGAGCCGGGCGACAACGGTGCCGGGCGCGGCCCGATGATGGTGCTCAAGCCCTACGACCGCGTGGGCGACAACTACATCAGCATAGACCCCAAGAAGATCGTGGGTGTCATCGAGAGCAACATACCCGAGGAGGCGCGCGGCTTCAAGGAGGTCGACGCCTTCACCTCGGCCATCGGCGACCATCTGGCCGAGTTTCTCGTGGCCGACATGAAGGCGGGCCGCATACCGCCGCAGTTCCTGCCCATACAGAGCGGTGTGGGTGCCACGGGCAATGCCGTGCTGGCCGCGCTGGGTGCCCACGACGCCATACCCCGCTTCGATGTCTACAGCGAGGTGGTGCAGGATGCGGCCATACGCTGGATGCTCGAGGGCAAGATCAAGGATGCCTCGGCCACGGCCATGACCGTCACCAACGAGTGTCTGCACGAGGTGTATGACCACATGGACTACTTCTCCAAGCACCTCACCATACGCCAGAGCGAGGTGGCCAACTCGCCCGAGGTGATACGCCGGCTGGGCGTCATCGCCATCAACACCGCTGTGGAGTGTGACATCTATGGCAACGAGAACTCGAGCCATATCTGCGGGTCGGCACTGATGAACGGCATCGGCGGCTCGTGCGACTATGAGCGCAACGGATACATCAGCATCTTCACCACACCGTCGGTGTCGAAGGGCGGCAAGATCTCGTGCATAGTGCCCATGTGCTGCCACGTGGACAGCACCGAGCACGATGTGGACGTCATCGTGACCGAGCAGGGTGTGGCCGACCTGCGCGGCAAGGGACCGCGCCGACGCGCCCTTGAGGTGATAGAGCACTGTGCCCATCCCGACTACCGTCCGCTGCTGCGCGACTATGTGGAGCACGTGGCTCCCATGGGCCATGAGCCGCAGAGCATGACGGCAGCGCTGGCCTTCCACGACACGTTCCTGCGAAAGGGCGACATGCGCCTTACCGACTTCGCAGAGTATCTGAAGTAGCGGCGGCTATACCCCCAGATTGACATATCGTCAGCATTATGCCCGATCTGTTGACGTTATGAAAAGTGAAAAGGGGGTTAAAAAGTGTTGTGCTCGCACACAGCATGTTGATATATATCAAGAATGACAACGAAAACACGCTTTTTCTTGCTAAAAGTATTGCGCGGACGCAGATTTCGTAGTACCTTTGCATCGTCAAAAGGAAACAAGTAATCTCGTGAGAGATGAAATCCTTGACATTCGATTCAATAGGTTTAAGGTTAGTAGATTGTTTCATATAGGTTTTTAGTTTTTAGGTTTTTAGATTAAAGTTTTTAGGTTCTTTCATTTAGGCCATTAGGAACTTTTAGGTATTTAGAAGATTGATTTCAGGAATGACAAACCCCTGTCTCTGTTTGAAGAGACTGGGGTTTGCCGTTTTATGGCGGTTCGGCTTTCCGGATTGAGCAAATTTTAGCCAGACGTTTTGACATATATGCCGTAAATCATGCATGCCAGGTCCGCCGGAGGCGGCCAATGTGCATAACCGCATGCGCCAGCTTGCGGATAAGCGCAC
>CAVAXH010000023.1:15997-21994 GCA_963592505.1 Bacteroidaceae bacterium | reverse complement strand
GCCAACCGGTAGACCTCCTTTCCCACATGTCCCTCGCCGTCCACCACACGGACCGAGAGCCGATAGTCGCCATGCGGAAGAGCGTTGTAGGTGATGCAGATGTCACCGCCTTCCAGCAGGCGCCAGTCGTGGTCGGCCCCATCGAGCCGATAGGCATAGACAGGTGCGGGGCGGTTGGCATAGGGCAGGTCGGTGAGCTGCAGCGTGAAGTTGTTCTGCCGGCTGTCGAGCGTCAGACCACCCTCGTGCGGCATGAGCGAGCGGAACGCCCGCTCCTCGCCGGCAACACGCACATGGGTGAGCGTCAACAGCTGCGTCTCGCCGTTTGCCGCACCATTGGATCCTGCATGAAAGTCGGGCAGCGCCACACTCACGTCCACCAGTCCGTCGTTGCCTGCCATCACCACGCAGCGGCGCACGCTGTCATAGTAGGCCACCAGCGGCAGAAAGCGCATCGGCGTGTGGAAGTAGTTGCTCACGCCCGACAGGCTGAGCACCGTGTATCCCCTGTCGCACACGACCCACATGCCGTCGCCCACCACACACATGCCGCTCACCTTGCTGACGAGGTTCCAGCGGCGCACCTCACGGCCGTCGGCACTGCGACACACCACCGTGGTGTTCTGCGCGCTCCACACGTTTCCCTTGCCGTCGGCCACAAAGTAGTCCACAAATGCCCGCTTGCCATAATGGTTCACCCGCAGCGTGCGGATGTCTATGCGGTCGACACCCTGATAGGTAGCCGCCCAGACGTGTCCCTTGCCGTCGGGCACCAGCTGGGTCACATGCAGACCGCTGAGCGCACGGGGGCCATGGTCGGCCAGGTGGACATCGGCCACACACACCGCGGTGGTTCCCTCTGCTGCAGCATGCATGGCATCCATCAGCCGCTTGCGGTTCACGATGAACACACCGCCCGCGTACGACCCCATCCACAGACGCCCCTGCCCGTCGTCCACGATGTCGTAGGCCCACGTGGTGGAGTAGCGTCCGGAGGCATCCGTCACGATGACATTGCGCATCAGCCTCGACGCGGGGTCATAGAGGTTGAAACCATGGTCGGTGGCTATCCAGATGGCATGTTGCGAGTCTTCAAACACCCTTCTGACGCGGTTGTGTGTCATGGGGAACAGCGCATTGTTCTGCCTGTACCACACCGGTTTGTCCTGTGCCGAGAGTGTCCGCACCAGTCCGTTGGTGCCTCCCATCCACCATGCGCCCCGGCTGTCGTGAAGAAGTGCATGCAGACAGTTGCCCTCACCCGAGCGCGTGATGTCCGAAAGCGGACAATACTGATAGTATGATGCGCCGACCAGCCGCGACAGTCCGTTGTCGGTACCCACCCACACGTTGTTCCAGCGGTCGACGAAGCAGGCCCACACAATGTTGTTGGGCAAAGAATACGGATCAAGAGAGTTGTGGATGAAATGCTCGGTATGCCCATCGGCATGATAGGCATAGAGACCGTTGTCGGTGCCGATGAAGAGTGTGCCGTCGGGAGCCAGCGCCATGCACTTCACCGAGTTGCCGTCGAGCGCCTCCACGCGCTGAAACTGCCTCAGCGAGAGGTCAGCGCGAAAGAGGGCACCCTCGGTGCCGACCCAGTAGCACTTGCGGTGGCTGTCGTAGGCCAGCGCATTGACGAGCGGCTGCCGCCTCTGGGGCAGCACCACTTGTCGGCTGCGCGCCTTCGCGCCCTGGCCGCTGACAAGGCGTAGCCCATCCGCAGCTCCCACCAGAAGCCCCTGTGGGGTGTGTAGGAGTGCATAGACATTGGAGGGGAAGACCGTCAGCGGATGTCTGCCGTCGAGCACCCGCTGTTCGCCGGCCACCTGACCGGCTGCCGACAGCTGAAGCTGGTTGCCACGCTGCACATTGAGCGCCAGCACCCCCTGGCCAGAAGCCATGAAGAGCGTGTCGCCGGCCACATGAAGCGCATTGATGCGTGTCTGTGCCCCGCTGTCATCGGAGAGCGCCCGATAGTCGTGATAGCCATCATAGCAGTAAGGTCCGTTCTCGGTGCCTATCCACATCAGTCCGTTGCCGTCTTGTGCTATGCCGTACACGGTCTGTGCCCCAGAGAGGGGTATATTGACAAAATGTTGTGCCCGCACAGGCAATAACGCCCATACAAGCACAACAATCAGTGTTATCTTATATTGGCTCGTCTTCATCGTCCCAGATTAGTTTTATCAGTTCTTCTCCGGCAAAAGTACGACTTAGCGAGCGGAATACAAAACAAAAAGTATTTTATTTTTCAAATCATCGGGCACAAATGCGCCATTTGCAGTCTGCGGAACTGACCGCACGGGGCTCATTGCCACCCTCAGCCACAGCAGAAGCGACACACGCTCCCACTACTGCACCTTTATCTGCAGCGAAGCCTGCAGATGTGCGGCAGCATCCTTCACATGCAGCGTGGCAGTGCCTGCCTGCCGCTTGCTCTGCATGATGACCACGAGCTGTCCGGAGAAGAGGCGCATGGTGGGCTGGGTGAAAGGCTCCAGCGACGTGGCGTCGCCATTGCAGACGGCCTTGAAGTCGGCAGCGCCCTCCACCTCAAACGTCAGCTGGTCGGCAGCCATGGGACAGGGCGTGCCATCCTTGTCGGCCAGCGTCACGGTGACAAAGGCCAGGTCGTTGCCGTCGGCCTTCAGCGTGAGCGGCGCCTCGTTGTCGGGACACTCGGCCGTGAGCACCAGCTGTGCCGGAGCACCGGCTGTGCGCTGCACGTCCTCGCCCACCTTCTCGCCAAAGCTGTTGTAGGTGACCACGCGTATCTCGCCCGGTTCATACCTCACGTCGTTCCAGCGCAGGCGGTAGCGGTCGAGGCGTCCGGTGGGGTCTTTGCGCACACGGCCCTGACTCTTGCCGTTGACAAAGAGTTCGCCCTCCACTCCGTCGGTGTAGCAATAGACGGGGGTCACCTCACCCTCGCGGCCGGGCCACGTCCAGTGGGGCAGCAGATGGGTGGTGTGCTCATGCTGGTTCCAGCGTGCACGGTAGAGGTAATAGCGGTCCTTGGGCAGGCCGGCCAGGTCGCACGCACCGAAATAACTGCTGCGCGAGGGCCAGTAGTTGTCGTAGGGTGTGGGCTCGCCCAGATAGTCGTAGCCTGTCCAGACAAACTCGCCTATCACCCAGCTGTAGTCGTCCTGCATGCGCCAGTCGTCGTCGGGCAGATTGCTCCAGGAGCAGTACTCCGTGTCGTAGCTTGAACACTGGCCGTCGGGATAGGTGGCACCGTCGCTCACCACCACGGGGAACTTGTAAACGCCGCGCGAGCTCACCGTAGAGGCCGTCTCCGACCCCAACAGGAAACCTTGCGGCAACTGCTCGATGTTTTTCAGATACTTGTGCACACGATAGTTGAAGCCCGGCACATCCATCGTCTGTGCGAAGCCCGACTTCAGGGCGCTCTCGGCACGGTCCATGCCCTGGGTGACGGGGCGCGAGGGGTCGAGCTGATGACAGAGGTCCTGCAGGCGGCGGGCTATCTGCACGCCCTCGTCGCTCCACTGCTCGGGTATCTCGTTGCCGATGCTCCACATCACGATGGCGGGATGGTTGCGGTGGTGCATCACGAGGTTGCGGATGTCCTTGTCGCTCCACTCCTTGAAGAAGCGGGCGTAGCCGTTCTTGCACTTGGGATAGATCCACATGTCGAAGCTCTCGGCCATGACCATCATGCCCAGCGAGTCGCAGAGCTGCATCATCTGTGTCGACGGCATGTTGTGGGCGGTGCGGATGGCGTCGCAGCCCATGGCCTTCATCGTCTTGATCTGGCGGATGAGGGCCGCCTTGTTCTCGGCAGCGCCAAGCGGACCAAGGTCGTGGTGCAGGCACACGCCTTTTATCTTGCGCGTGATGCCGTTGAGCTGGAACCCATGCTGCCGGCTCACGCTCACCGTGCGGATGCCGGTCATGATGGTCTGGCGGTCGGCCACCTTCTTGCCCTCATAACGGGTGAGCTCGAGGCGGTAGAGGTAGGGCGACTCGGGGCTCCACAGATGAGGATGCTGCATGGCGAGGCATGTCTTCACTCGGGGCTCCCCGCCCATGATGGTGTCGCCACACACCTGCCGGCCCGTCTGGTCGAAGAGGCTGACAATGGTACGGCCGTTCTTGCCGGGCCGTCCCTCGAGCAGCGCCTCCACCTGCAGGTGTGCAGAGTCGGCCGTGGCGTCGAGCGTGCGGGCATAGGTCTCCCACGATGCAAAGTTGACATCGCCGAAGAGCTCTATCTTCACAGGGCGGTAGAGTCCGGCACCCGGATACCAGCGGCTGCTCTCCTCCACATTTTGCAGCGCCACCTCGATGGTGTTTGCCTTTCCGTCGATGTGCACCAGCGGTGTGATGTCGAGGCGGAAGGCATTGTAGCCGTAGGCCCAGTAGCCGGCCTTCTGTCCGTTGACATAGACCGTGGGTTCGGCCATGGCACCGTCCACCTCGAGCACGGCGCGCTTGTAGCCGCGCGGCAAGGCTATGGTGGTGCGGTAGCGCCCCTGCCCTATCCAGGGCAATGCTCCCGAGCGTCCCGACTTCTCGGTCTTCTCAGTCTCGCCGTTCTGCTCGATGGCCACGGTCTGCAGGTCCCACTTCTTGTCGAACGGACCGCTGATGGCCCAGTCGTGGGGTATCTGCACTTGCTGCCACTGCTTTCCGTCGGACGAGAAGTCCCACGCGGGCAGCCCTATCACTTTACGGCTCTGCGCCTGGCACCCCATTGCGAGTGCCAGGAGGAGAGCTGTGGAAATCATTCTGTTCATATACGTTTTCTTTGGGCGTGTCGTTTGCTGACCTCACACACCAGAGGTTGTCTCAATGTGCCGGCAGCAAATTCCACGCCACTTTTCTCAATATCGGTCCTTACTTGTACGCGTCAAACACAGCCGTGGGCTTGCCAGCCGCATCGAAGGCGCCCTTGGTGTAGGCACTCCAGGCCGGTGTGTGATTGTCGTAGCTGGCAGGTTTCCAGCCGCCATACACCTCGGGTTCCCAATAGAAGATGCCCTCGCAGGCCGATATCTTCTTGCAACCGTCCACCATCTTCTTCATGAAGTCGGGGGCTGCCGTGTCGTCCCAGGCCATGCCCACCTCAGACACCACCACGCCGCAGGCATACTGCGAGGCGAGCTTTTCGATGTTGCTGAGACAGGCGTCAGCCAGTTGGGCCCAGTTGTCATGGTCGGGATAGAGCGACATGCCGATGACATCCCATTTGCCGCCGTTGGCCTTCAGCTGTCCGAAGAGCCATGTGTAGCGCCCGAGGTCGTTGCCTTCGTCCACGTGCACGATGACCTTGGCCTGGGGGTAGACAGCCTTCACCGCATCATATCCGGCATTGACATAAGCGGCAAAGTTGGCGGGGTTCTTGGAGCAGCGGCCCGTCACCGCGGTATCGCCGTCGTTGAAGAGCATGCCGTCGCGGGTCTCGTTGCCCACCTGCACCCATTCCACATCGCAGCCTCTGTCCTTCAGCGCCTGCAGCACCTCGGTGGTGTGGCTGCTGACGGCAGCCTTGAGCTCGTCGGCACTGAAGTTGCTCCAGGCTGCAGGGACAGTCTGGTTGCCGGGGTCGGCCCAGGTGTCAGAGTAGTGGAAGTCGATCATCAGGCGGAAACCGAGCTGCTGGGCACGCCATGCCTTGGCCACCACGTCGTCCTTGCCGTTCCATCCGTCGGCGGGGTTCACCCACACGCGCAGGCGGATGGCGTTGCAGCCGAGGCTCTGCATGAGCGAGAGACACTCCTTGTTGCGTCCGAGCGAGTCGTAGAAGAGCTTGCCGTCGTTTTCCATCTCTGTGAGCCAGCTGACGTCCACGCCTTTGGCAAATCCCGTCATGTCATATTCTGTTTTCTTCTCAGGCTGAGCGCCTGTGTTGTCGTCGCTGCAGCCGGCTCCTGTCACAGAGAAGAGCAGGGCCGAAGCCAGCAACATTGCTTTTCCTATTATATTCTTCATGGTCTTGTTGTTTGGGTTTGGGGATTGATGGGG
>CAVAXH010000023.1:0-15383 GCA_963592505.1 Bacteroidaceae bacterium | reverse complement strand
GGGGTGCCGTTGGCTGTCATGCCGTTTATCACGGTGGCATGCCAACTGCTCTGGTTGGTGTTGACCACCACCTCCCAGATGCCCGTCACACCGGGGAACCAGATGTTCCATGCAGAGGAAGAGGTGGAGAGGGTGAAGATCTTGCCCGACTTGTCGTCGGTGCCATAGCAGACACCGTTGTTGTCCTTAAACCAGCAGTTGAGCCACGAGGTGGCCGTCATGTAGCCGCTGTAGATGCCTGTCTCGTTGGGCGAGTAGAGGGTGGCCAGCGTCTTCGACTTCTCGGTGTCGAGCACGGTGAGGGTGTTCATGTAGATGCGGAAAGGTGTCACCATCACCTGGCACACGTTGCTGTAGGCTGCCTCCATGTTGCTGCCCTGCTGGCTCTTGATGCGGAAATAGAGGGGTGATGCCTTTTCTATCTCCAGACCGAGCGCTGTAGCTGTGACGTTGAGGTCGTTGCCGGTGAAGGCTTTGGAGACGTTGGTCACGATGGTTTCCTCGTAGGTGGCAAAGTCGGCCGAGGCCGACACCTGCAGCGCCGTGGAGATGATGCCCGTCACCGAGGTGTTCGAGGCTGTGGTGGCTCCCGGCTTGTCGGCATCGCTGCTGAGCAGTGTGGGGTTCTGCCATGCCAGTGAGAGCACCACCTGCGAGGAGTTGTCGGTAGACAGGATGACCTCGGATGATGAAGCCACTAGCTTGGAGGCCTCAAAGCCGCTGAGGTATATGGTTTCCTTGTCGTCACTGCAACTCACGAGGGCCGCAAGTGCAATGAGGGCCGTAAGGATTTTGGTTGTTATGTGTTTCATGATTGTTGAGGTTGGTGGGTTAATATTCTTCGTTGTAAAGGTTCGGATTGGCCGTCAGCTCGGTTGTCGGGATGGGATAGTAGTTGTACTTGCTGGCTACTGCCTGTCCGTCTTTCACACCGCCCTTCCATTGCCAGAGATACTTTGACGTGGTGAACACTCCGAAACGGATGAGGTCTGTGCGGCGCTGTGCTTCCAGATAGAGCTCGCGGGCACGCTCGTCGAGGATGAACTGCAGCATCTCGTCGTCGGTCTTGAAATCGGTGTATTTCACGTCGGTGGTGATGCCGGCACGGCGGCGCACCATGTTGAGCAGGTCGACGGCGGGCACCCAGTCTTCGTGCAGGCGCACCATGCACTCGGCCTCCATCAGGTAGACATCAGCCAGACGGAAGAGGGGGAAGTCGGTGTTGGCACCGCCGTCGGCAGTGTTGGAGGCGGTCAGACTGTCGTCGGTGAGATTGGTCCACTTCTCCGAGAAATAGCCCTGGCTCTGGTCGGTCATGTCGTCCATATCCTTCGACTGGTTGGTGGTGAAGAACATGGCGCGCTGGTCATTGTCGCCAGTGGCGAGGTTCTTGCTGAAGACATCCACCAGTTCGCCACGCATGCGGAACATGCCCCATCCTGATTCCACACCGTAGTTGGCGGGCTTCTGGTCAACAGAGGTGTTGCTCACCTGTCCGCAGATGATGTATGTGGTGCCACCCCACGACACCGTGTTGTCGGCATCCTGTGGCAGGGCAAAGATGATCTCATCGTAGCGCTTGTCGTTGTCGGCATTGAAGAGCTGCGCGTAGGAGGCAGCCAGTTTGCCGCCGGCAGTGGCTCCCATCTCGCTGATGGCATCGGCACAGGCCTGTTTGCACTCTGCATAGCGGGCCACGCCGGTATAGACCTCGGCATTGAGCAGCAGCTTGGCCTTCAGCGTGGAGGCTGCCGCCTTGGTGGCACGACCATAGTAGGTGTTGCCGCTGTGCGAGGGCAGCTGGTCCTTGCAGTCGTTGAGTTCCGACAGGATGTAGTCGAAAAGCTGCTGCGAGCTGTAGCGCGGCGGTGTGTAGCTGCCCACAGGGTCGTTCTCGGTCACGAACGGGCCGTTGCGGTAGAGGTCGAGCACATGCCAGTAGAACAGGGCGCGCATGAAGCGGGCCTCAGCCTTATACTGCTGCACCGTGGGGTCGCTGCTCAGGCTGCCGCTGTTGCAGTTGCGGACAAACTCGTTGCAGAGGGTGATGTTGTAGTAGATGCGGTAGTACATGTCCTGCACCCAGGGGTCGTTGGCATCCCACTGCAGATAGGAGATGTCGCCCGTCTTGTCGCCCGAGAGCCATGTGGAGCCTATCTCGTCGGTGCCACACTCCTGCAGGTTGAAGTAGCAGCGCATGTAGTCGTAGCCCATGTTTGAGGAGAGGTCGGCATTGTTGCCGCCCTTGCCCTGTCCGTTCACCACCATTGACGTGTAGATCTTGCCCAGCACACTGCGGTATCCGTCTGCTGAGGTGTAGACGTTCTGGTCGGTGGTTTCGGTATGGGGATACTGGTCGAGGTCGCTCACGCAGCCCGTGGTGGTGAGGGCTGCCGATGCGGCGAGCACGGCTGTATATATAAGGTTCTTGATTTTCATGATTGTTGTTGGTTTTTACGGTTGATGTTTCTGTCACACGTTCTCCTCGCTGTTAGAACTGGAATGCCAGACTGAGCGAGTAGGTGCGCGGACGCGGATAGAACGAGTTGTCCATGCCGTTGGGCACTTCGGGGTCGACACCCGAGTAGTTGGTGATGCAGAACACATTCTGCACCATGAACGATGCTGAGAGCGAAGCCCACTTGGTGATCTTGCCAAAGTCGTAGCCCAGGCTGAGGTTGTCGAGTTTCAGGAAGCTGGCATTCTCCACATAATAGTCGGAGAGATACTGGCGCTTGGTGAATCCGGTCGTCAGATAACTGGTGTGCATGTTGTTGAGCTGGAAGTCGTTGTAGCTCACGGTCTCCCATGCGCCCGTGTTCATGGCCATGCCGTTGTAGACATAGTTGCCGATGTTGGCACGGAAGCTCATGCCCAGGGTCAGCTGCTTGTAGCGCAGCGAGGTGCTCAGGCCCATGATGTAGTCGGGGGCCGGCGAGTGGTAGCGGTAGAGGTCAGAAGAGTTGATCTGGCCGTCATCGTTGAGGTCGGCATAGGCGCCCTCGATGGGCTTGCCGGTCTGGGCGTCGTAGAGCTGGTGATAGACATAGAACATGTAAGGCTCATAGCCTTCGGTCATCACCTGGAACTGATAGCTGTCGATGCTGGGGCCCACGGCCACGTTGGTAGCCTCGGTGCCGGGCACCAGCGAGAGGTTCTTCACCTTCATCTTCTGCCATGTGATGTTATAGCTCAGGTCCCACTGCCAGTCCTTGGTCTGTATGGGGGTGGCATTGATGGAGAACTCTATACCCTTGCTGTCCACATTGCCCACGTTGGTGAGGATGCTCTTGGCAAAGTTGGTGCCGGCAGCCGACGGCACGGTGGCCAGCAGGTCCTTGGTCTTGCGTGTATAGAAATCGAACGAACCGCCCAGACGGCCGTCAAGGAAGGCAAAGTCGAAACCGAAGTCCCATGAGGTGGTGGTCTCCCACTTCAGGTCAGCCACATAGGCTTCAGGACGATAGGTGTAGATGTACTGGCCGTCCATGTAGGCCTGCGAGCCGTTTACGCTCTGGGTGTACACCGGCAGGTAGTTGTAGTTGCCTATGCCGTCCTGCTGGCCGGTCACACCATAGCTGGCTCTGACTTTCAGGTTGCTGAGCACCTTGTTGTCCTTGAGCCACGACTCCTCGGTGAGGGTCCATCCCAGGGCTACCGAGGGGAAGGTGCCCCAGCGGTTCGACTTGGAGAATCGTGAGGAGGCATCTCTACGCATGGTGGCGGTGACGAGATACTTGCCGTCGTAAGAATAGTTGAGACGGCCATAGTAGGAAAGCAGCACATGGCGATAGTCGCTGGCGGCTACGGTGGAGAGCACTTCGCCCTTGGCGTTATAGGTCTGGTAGCTGGGGGTGGAGCTCTTCCAGTACTGGTAGTCGTAGCCTACCGTGGCATCGATGTTGCTGTGGATGCTTTCCACATACTTGTTGTAATTGGCATAGAGGGTGATGAGCCTGTTCTCGTTCTTCTGCGGACCATAGGCATAGTCGGAACCGCCTGTGGTGTACTCGCTGGCTGCCGTGGCAGGCACATAGACGGTGCCGCGTCCCTGGGCATAGTCGGCACCAAGGGTGGCGTGCAACTTCAGCTCGGGCAGGAAATGGAGCTTATAGTCTGCGTCGAACGAACCGATAAAACGCTTCACCTTGCTCTTCGAACTGTACTGGTCGATGAGTCCGCGGGGGTTTCTCACCGCACCGTTTGTGGGTTTGCCGCTGGAGTCGATGGCCTCATAGTAGCCGCCATAAGCGCCGTCCTCCGAGTAAACGGGCAGCGTGGGGTTGTAGGTGGCTGCAGCCCAGATGGCACCGCTGTTGTAGAATTCGTTGTTGTTGAGGGTTCCCTTGAGGTTAAGGGTCAGTTTGAGGTGGTCTTGCAGCAGACTGGGGTTGAGCACGAGTCCGCCGGTCCAGCGCTCGGCATTGTCGCCGCGCACTATGCCGCTCTGGTTGAAGTAGCCCACCGACACGCGGAAGGGAACGGCCTTGGCAATGCTGCCGCTCACGCTGAGGTTGTTGTCCGTGCCGAAAGCGGTGCGGTAGACCTCGTCGTTCCAGTCGGTGTAGGCATCGCGCAGATTGCTCAGCTGACGTGCCGTGCCGTTTTGTTTTATCACGTTGACAAACTCGTCGCGGCTCATCATGTCCACCATCTTGGTGCGTGTCTGCAGCGAGTTGGTGGTGGTGAAGTTCACCTTCACGCCGCCCTGCTGTCCTTTCTTTGTAGTGATGATGATGACACCGTTGGAGGCTCGCGAACCATAGATGGCTGTGGAGGAAGCATCTTTCAGCACCGTCATGCTCTCGATGTCGGAGGGGTTGATCATGCTGAGGAAGTTGCTGGAGTTGCCCGAGATGCCACCGTTCTCAAGGGGCACACCGTCGAGCACGATGAGCGGGTCGTTGCTGGCATTGAGCGATGCACCGCCACGTATGCGGATGGTGCTGCCGCCCGTGGCCGAACCGCTGTTGCTCATGATCTGCACACCACTCACCTTGCCGTTGATAAGCTGTTCGGGCGATGAGACGAGACCTTTGTTGAAGTCCTTGCTGTTCACCGTGGCCACCGAACCGGTGAGGTCGCTCTTGCGGGCCACACCATAGCCGATCACCACCACGTCGGTGAGTGTCTGGCTTTCAGGCTCCAGCTTCACGGTCATGTTGTTGCTCACAGCAAGATCTGCCGCCACATATCCAATGTAGGATATGTTGACCTGCTTTGTGCCGTTGCCTATCTGCAACTGAAAATTACCGTCGATGTCGGTCACCGTTGCAGCTTGTTCGCCCACGGCCCTCACGGTGGCACCAATGAGAGGATCGCCGTTTTGGGCATCGATCACGGTTCCCTTTACAGTGCGGGTCTGTGCAAGAACTTGCAGTGTCCCGACCAAGAGGAAAGAAATGAGAAGCAAGACGCTCCTTGCAGTCTGTTTTCCAATTTTGTCCATGTTAGTTGTTGTTTGTTTAGGTTTAAGTTTCTCGGTTGCAAAGCTATACAATCTCCCATAAACCAATAACCACAAAACGGACAAACTGCAAAACAAAACGGACACATGGCTCAAAAAAGTTGCAACGACAGCGCGTCGCAAACGCTCACGTCCTGGTGCAGAAAAGCATGACGGACGGCACGAAACAGCTTGTATTGCAACAACTTATGCCGTGGAAACAAAAAGGACAGGCCATCATCCCGCCATCATCCCGCCATACTTCCGCCATCATCCCGCCTCTCAATGACGGTCTTTTCTTTGGCCCATGTGTTCACAAGGGTTTCTTAGCCAACAAGACATAGATGATGACAGGTGCACCGATGAGCGGTGTCACGGCATTGAGCGGCAACACCCCCGCCTCGCCCGGCAGGGTGGTCAGCACATTGCACAGCAGCGCCACGGCCTGCCCCGTGAGGATGGTCACCCCGAGCAGCATCCGATGGTCGGCGGTGCGCATCAGCATGCTTGCTATGTGGGGCACGGCAAGAGCTATGAAGGCTATCGGTCCGCAAAAGGCGGTCACCACAGCCGTGAGCAGACCGGTGAGCATGAGGAGTGTGCGGCGCAGCATCTTGACATCCACCCCAAGGTTCTCCGCATAGCGTTCGCCGAGGAGCAGCGCATTGAGCGGCTTCACAAACAAGAAGGCACAGGCTGTGGCAATCAGCGTGAGCGGCGCGAAGACGGCCATCATGTCCATCGACACATTGCCAAAGTCGCCCATGCCCCACACGACAAAACTCTTCACCCCCTCCTCGGAGGCAAAGAAGTTGAGCAGCGTGACTCCGCTCGAGGTGAGATAGCCGACCATGACACCCACCACCATGAGCACTGCCGCGCTGCGCACCCAACGGCTCAGCGCATAGACAAATGCCGTCACTGCGGCGGCACCTGCAAAGGCGGCTACCACCGACGACAGGTAGCCCACCACCATGGGCAGGGCGGCCATGGGGGCCAGCGTGAGCAGCGCCACGGCCAGCGAAGCTCCGCCTGTGATGCCGAAGATGTCGGGGG
The DNA here is from genome assembly GCA_963592505.1 of Bacteroidaceae bacterium. GTDB lineage: Bacteria > Bacteroidota > Bacteroidia > Bacteroidales > Bacteroidaceae > Prevotella. Next base: position 8,881 of record CAVAXH010000023.1, on the reverse strand, counting down.
CTGCCAGCGGATTGTTGAAGGCCGTCTGCAGCATCAGTCCGCTCACCGCCAGCGCTCCGCCGGCCAGCAGGGCCGTCAAGGCCTGCGCCAGGCGCGTCTCCATGACGATAGACTGCCAGCTCTCATCATCGGCCTCGCCCAGCAGCGCACCCAACACATCGGCCACCGGTATGTCCACGGTGCCATGCGCCAGACTCAGAAAGAACAGGGCCACAACAGCCGTGGCCAACACAAGCACCACGGCGAGGCGGTGTTTGTCGAGTGTGTTTTTCTCCATATTTGATTAAAGGGTGGTTTCTATAAATCACCACTGTGGTGTCATTGAATATTTTTCATCTTACAACACAACAAAAAAAGGTCACGAGCCCGACGGCATCTTGCTGAAGTAGCGCAGCACGCCCAGCCCAGCATCGGGATGTGCCAGCAGGATCATGTCGCGCAACAGATAGTCGGGACGGAAGCTCACCTCCTCGAAATAAGGCACCTGCGAGGCATTGCACTCGTAGACCTCGCCCGTGCGGAAAGCCTTCAGCGCCTTGTAGCCGTGAAACTCGCGCAACAGGTCGGCACGCGTCATGGGGCGCTGGCCATTGTACTTGAAAGCCCACACATCGGTCTGGCCGGCGCGTTCGAGCACCTGTTCGAAGGAGAGTGGCAGACTGCCGCTGTGAGCATCGGCAGCAAAGGCATAGGGACTGTTGGCATCGGCAAGGAGCGTGCCCATGGTGCTCTGTCCGCCCGGCACATACCACACCGCTCCCGTCTTGCGCTCGGTGAGGATGCTGCGGCCCTTGGGCAGGCGGGCGGCATAGGCCTTCAGGGCGCCGTAGGTGGAGTCGACCACATGAAAGAGCGAGTCGGCACGCTGCGCCTCTCCGAAGAGGCGCCCATAGAAGCGCATCCACTCGGCACGTCCCAGGGCCGACGTCTCCATGTAGTCGGCCGCCATGATCAGCGGGATGCCCAGTTTCTCCAGCCGGCCATAACTGCCGCCTTCGAAGGGCGAGAGGATGATGGCGTCGGGCTTCAGGCTCACGATCTTCTCCACGTCGGGGTTCATGGCGTTGCCGCAGTCGGCCACCGCTCCGGCCTTCACACGCTGCTGGATGTCGGGGATGAGCATATACTGCACATCGCACACACCCACCACGCGGTCGGCCAGACCCAGATATTCGAGCAACTGGCAATGGGCGGTGGTGAACACCACCACACGGCGCAGGGGAGGCGTCACGCCCTCTTCGCCCGTCAGGCCCACAGCCAGGTGCTGCAGCGTCTGGCCGGCATGCCAGGGGTCGTGCACGTCGGCGTGCATCACCCGTCCGTCGTCGACCACCGTCAGCAGCGAGGCATGGCCGAACGACAGCGTGTCGCCCTGCGGACCGATGCCTGTCGTGCGCGAACCGCACGCACCGAGCATCAGCCAGCAGGCCAGACACGCCGCCGTCAGTGCCGGCCGCCTAGTTAAGGAAGACAATAGCATGAGGATTGGCGCCATACGAAGAGAACGATGTCTCATAGTTGCCCTGTCCGTCGAACACATAGATGCGGCCGTCGCTGGTGTAGTCGGCTGCCGATGTGGCGACATACACCTTCTTGGTGAACGGGTTCACGCTGATGCTGTACACATTGGCCGTGGCCAGTTCGGCCGGCTGGTTCTTGAAGAAGCCGGTGCCGGCAGTGCCCGTCTTGAGGTCATAGGTGCCAAGCGTGGTGGTGGTGGCATAGGTGGTCCAGTCGGTCACACTGTAAGCCGTGTAGATGACATCGTCGCCCAGGCCGATGGCCGAGGCATGTCCCAGTTCGGTGTAAGCGCCCTTGACCGGATCGTAGACACCCCAGGGATTGTCGTAGTAGGCACCATAGCCGGTGATGTAGATCTTGCCGTCGGCCTCGTAGACCTTGGCAGGGTCTTGCATGACGGTGACATAGCTGACGGTCTTGAAGTCGCTGCCGACGATGGCCAGGCGGTTGTCATTGTAGTACTGTCCCTGCAGGGTGACATAGAGACGGCCGTCCATCTCTTCCACATCCTCGGGGCGATCGCCCACACGCAGCGAGTCGACATACACCAGACGGTCGCCGCTGATGCGCAGACGGCTGACGTAGCCGCCATACGATGTGGCATAGACCACGCCGTCTTTCTCGTCGATGCTGCGCACCTGACCGAGGTTTTTGTACTGTTCGAAACTGACGCGGCTCTTCTCCACGCCATAGCCGTCGAGCAGCACCACATAGTTGCTCACGTTGACGGCCACCACCAGACGGTTGTTGCCCACGGTGATGATGTCATTGCCTGTGTCGCCGAGCACGCTGTCGTTCTGTGCACGGAAGAGGTCGTTGCCGTTCACTGTGCCGCTGGCCCAGTCGAAATAGATGAGATTGGAGTTGTTGTGGCCCATGGTGCCCTCATTGAGGATGAAGGCGCGCGACGAGGTGGTCATGGTGACCTTGCCGCTGCCCGTCGGGTTCCATTCGTCGTCGCTGTCGCAGGCGGTGAAGGCTACGCTTGTGGCCAACAGTGCCACTGCAAGATAAGTGTTTCTGAAATTCATGATTGTTGATAAAAGATATTAAGTTATTTTATTGATGTATATTCGTCGGGAGTGCCGCCCCCTACCCCACGCGGACGGCTACAGGTGGAGCGTGGCCGAGAGGGTAAACTGCCGGCCGGGCATGGGGTAATACTGTATGACCGCATACTGCGCATTGGTGAGGTTGCTGACCTTGCCGGCCAAGTCGATGCGCATGTGGCCGAGCGTCACCTCACGAGAGAGGCTGACAGCGTGGTCCCAATAGGCAGGCAGGCGACAGTCGGGCTTGTTCTGCCCCAGGCTGTAGCGGCTGCCCTGCATGAGGACCGTGTAGCCGAGGGTGAGCCAGGGGGTGGTCAGCGCCAGCGAGCCGCTGCCGCTCCAGCGTGGCGTGTAGGGCAGTTGGTTGTCGTAGGTCTGCTGGGTGGCATCGGTCTTGTCGACGGCATGTTGCCACGTGGCCGACAGGGTGCCGCTGGCATGCCACCGGGGCGCCATGTCGACCTGTGCCCCCGCTGTCAGGTCGGCACCCAGGATCTGCACCTTGCCATAGTTGGCCATGCGCCAGACATACATGCTCGGGAAGGCCACGATCTTGTCGGTCACGTCGTGGTAGTAGGCATCGGCCGTCAGCGTCAGGTAGTGCAGTCGGCCGGCATGGGTCTCCCAGGTCAGCCCTCCGCTCCACTGCCGTGCCTTTTCAGGGCGCAGGTGGATGTTGCCCAATCGGCGGTAGTAGAGGTCGTTGAACGTAGGCACACGGAAGGCATGCTTATACATGAGCCTTATATATAAAGGTGTAGTCGGACACAGGCGGTAGGCCAGCGCCACCGACGGCGTGAGCCGGCGCTTGTCGGCAGGACGATCGCCGGTGGTGACATGTTCGGCTGCATAGGTGTAGGCGGCGTTGGCCTGCAGGCGCAACCGTCCCCACTGTGCCTTCATGGCTACGGCCGACACCGATGTCAGCCGCGATGGCCGTGGCACATCATAGCGGGTGTTGACGTAGACATTGTTGGCCAGCCGGTTGTAGGCCACATCCTGCGCCACGGCAACCTCCATGCCGGGAGCCGGCTGCCAGCCCAGCGTGGCCGAGGCGCAGGCCTCATCCTGGCGGTTGGTGTCGGTCTGCACACCGTCGGCATACTGCGACCCCCAGTCGCGATAACGGTTCCACGAGTGGGCATACTTCATCTGTGCCTGCAGGCGCCACCTGCGGCCCAGCGTGCGCCGGTAGACGGCTTGTGCAAGGAAGTCTTCATCCCACATGCGCTCGTCGGAGGCATCGGCATAGAGGATGACGGTCCCGGGCAGTCCGCGGCGCGAATAGTACCAGTAGACTTTGGCCGAGAGCTCACCGCCGTCGGCAAAGGTGTGGTAGGCGTTGGCCTCGGCCTGCCAGGCGGTGATGTCGGAGTTGTAACGCCGTTGGCGCGACGTGGTGTTGCCGTTGCGCAGGGTGTAGGGATAGATGCCGTCGGCACGGGTCATGCGGGCAGAGAGCGAGAGGGATGTGCGGGCGGCGGGCCTCAGCCACCAGCGCAGCGAAGGCGCCACCATGCCAAACGACCCTGCCGACACCCCCACACGGAGCGCCTGCCACTGCCCCTGCGAGAAATGGGGACGCTCGGTGGTCATGGTGAGCACAGCGGCCGCAGCATACTGACGGGCGGTGACCATGAGCTGGTCGGCATCGCCCACGGTGAGGCCGACAGCCGCAAGGTTGTCGGTGCCGTAGCGGCCGATGTCGATCTGGCCGGCCTGCGTGTTGCTGAGGGGCACGCCGTCGTAGACCACGGCGGTGTGCTGGGCTCCCAGGCTATGGACAGACACCGTCTTCATGCCGCCGATGCCGCCATAGTCTTTCACGCTGACACCGGCAAAACGCTTCACGGCCTCAGCCACCTGACTGAGCCCCAGCTGGCGCATCTCACTGGCGCTGACCTGCTGGGCAGGGTGCAGGCTGCCCACGTTGCGGTCGAGGGCCACAGCGGTCACCTCCACGCCACGCAGCAACACGGAGTCTGTCTGCGCACATGCGGCCATGGGGCACAGCACGAGCGCAAATGTGCAAATCTGTTGTTTTCGCATTCTTCCTCGAGAATTGAAAATCTATGTCTATGGCAATGGCAGGTCTTCTGGCTTACGACCATCCGCACGTCTTCCCGGCAGAGGACTGCACGGCTCCCCTGATCGGGATTTCCCCGAGGGAGCATGCACGGCCGTCACCAGTGACTTGGGTGTGCGGATGTATAGAATGTCGCTTACAGCAGCGGGACTGCCCAGGACTCGCACCTGGTTCCCTATTAATCTCCTCGCGGAGAACCTATTGCTTGGTAAGTTGCGGGCAAAGTTACACAAAATATGCCATGTCGCGGCATCTTTGCCTGTGTTTTTTCTTCCGGCCTGCATAATTCAACGGATGCAGCATGCCTACCTTGTTTTGCAGGCGACGATGCCGGCAAGGCTGCCGGCCATCTACAGCCGGGCGCAGAACTCCTCGCCCAGGCGGAAGCCCTCCTCATAGAGGCGCTCCAGCTTCTGCGTGTCTTTCTCCATGCGCCCCACCTCCATGGGGCGCTGCGGACGGATGACGCATATCTCATCGCGGCGCTCCAGGTCCTCGAGCATCTGCAGCTGGCGGTTGTAGACCTCGATGCGGTGGCTGAGCGCCACACGCAGGCGGGGGTAGCGCCGATAGATGAAGGGTGGGATCTTGCGGTCGCTACCGGTGTCGCGGTAGCCATAGTTGCGGGTGGTGATGACCACATTGGTGCGGTGGCCCAGGGCTTGTGCGCGGCCGATGGGGATGGAGTCGACGATGCCGCCGTCGAGCATCGGCACACCGTCCACCGGCACGATCTTGCTCACAAAGGGCAGCGAACTGGATGCGCGCACCACATCGATGGCACGCTGGCGGTCGGACAGCTCCGAGAGATACTCGGCACGGCCGGTGAGACAGTTGGTGGTGACCATCTCGAAGCCCTCGGCATGACGGAAAAACTCGTCGTAGTCGAAGGGGATGAGCTCGTTGGGGAAACGGTCGTAGAGCAACTTCTGGTCGAAGATGCAACCCTGCGTCACCAGATGGCGGAGACCTATGTAGTCGTAACGCGCCAGAAAGTCGATGTTCGACAGACGGGCACGGCGCGGCTGGCGCGACATGTAGCTCATGCCATTGCATGCGCCGGCCGACACAGCCACCACGTACGGAAAGTAGAGCTCGTGCTTCATGAAGGCATCGAGCACACCACTGGTAAACACGCCGCGCATGCCTCCACCCTCGAGAACAAGGCCTGTATTTCGGTCTATATGCATAATTACATCTAAATTTGATTGCAAAGATACGGGTTTTCTACTAAGTTTTTTATAACTTTGCAACATAATTGTGCGTAAAAAAATCAATTTATGTTTAGCAAAGAAACCTACGTCGGCCGCCGCGCTGAACTCAAGAGGCTTGTAAAGAGCGGCATCATCGTAATGTTTGGCAACAACGGTTCGCCGGCCAACTTCCCCAACAACGGATACTACCCGTTCCGCCAGGACTCGTCGTTTCTGTACTACTTCGGACAGAACCGCGACGGACTGGTGGGCGTGATCGACATCGACAACGACACCGAGACACTCATCGGCGACGACATCTCGATAGACGACATCGTGTGGTATGGCTCGGTGGACAGCGTGCACGACATGGCACAACAGGTGGGCGTGTCGAGCTCGGCTCCCATGAAGACCCTGAAGACCATCTGCAACGATGCACTGCGCCTGAAGCGCAAGATCCACTTCCTGCCGCCCTACCGCGCCGACATCAAGATACAGATCTTCGACCTGCTGGGCATCCATCCCAACCAGCAGAAGGAGAGCGCCAGCATGGACCTCATCAAGGCCGTGGTGAAGATGCGCTCCACCAAGAGCGATGAGGAGATAGAGGAGCTGGAGCGCGCTGCCGTCATCGGCTACAAGATGCACACCACCGCCATGAAGATGTGCCGCCCGGGTGTCACCGAAAAGCTGATAGCCGGCACACTCGACGGCATCGCCAACTCGTATGGCGCCATGGTGAGCTTCCCGACCATCCTCTCGCAGCACGGCGAGATACAGCACGGCGCTCCCTCGATGGCACCGCTGGAGGCCGGCAAGCTGATGCTCTGCGACGCCGGTGCCGAGACCATCAACAACTACTGCTCGGACAACACGCGCACCACACCGGTGAGCGGACACTATGACCAGCGCCAGCTGGAGATCTACTCCATCGTGGAGGCATGCCACGACTATGTGCTCACCGTGGCCAAGCCCGGCGTGAAGTGGTGGGACGTGCACTTCGGCGTGTGCCGGCTGATGACCGAGCGGCTGAAAGAGCTCGGACTGATGAAGGGCGACACCGACGAGGCTGTGGCTGCCGGCGCACACGCCATGTTCATGGTGCACGGACTGGGCCACATGATGGGCATGGACGTGCACGACATGGAGTGTCTCGACCAGATCAATGTGGGCTTCGACGACGAGGTGCGGCCCAACCTGCAGCAGTTTGGCACCAACTGCCTGCGCATGGGACGCCGCCTGCAGAAGGGCTTCGTGGTGACCGACGAACCGGGCATCTACTTCATCCCGGCACTCATCGACGACTGGAAGGCCAGCGGACACTGCAAGGAGTTTATCAACTTCGACAAGCTGGAGACCTACAAGGACTTCGGTGGCATACGTCTGGAAGACGACCTGCTCATCACCGACGACGGCTGCCGCTTCATCGGCAAGGACCGCATACCCTACCACCCGAAGGACGTGGAGGAGTTTATCGCCAACAACTAACGTCGGATGACGTTTATCGCCAACGACTAAACGACAAAACCATAAACAACAAATTATATCAATGAAGAAAATGATTCTGGCAGCAACGGCTGCCATGCTGGCCCTCAGCGCAGGGGCAGCAGAGAAGAAGGACAGTGCGTCGAACGCACCGGTCTTCACCACCGTCAAGGAGAACCCCATCACCAGCATCAAGAACCAGAACCGCTCGGGCACCTGCTGGGACTTCAGCACCCTGAGCTTCTTCGAGGCTGAGATCCTGAAGAAGACCGGCAAGACCTACGACCTCTGCGAGGCTTTCGTGGCCAACAAGACCTACATGGACCGTGCCGTCCAGGTGGTGCGCCTGCACGGCGACTGCCAGTTTGCACAGGGCGGCAGCGCCTACGACCCCCTCTTCGTCATCCAGCACTATGGCATCTGCCCCGAGACAGCCATGCCGCGCTCAGGCAGCCAGTATGGTGACACGCTGTTCAACTTCAACGAGTTCTTCAAGGTGATGACACCCTTTGTCGACGCCGTGTCGAAGAGCGAAGCCAAGAAGCTCTCTCCCGCATGGAAGAACGGCCTGCAGGGCATCCTCGATTCTTACCTCGGCGAGTGCCCCGCCTCATTCAAGTATGAGGGCAAGACCTACACTCCGAAGACCTTCGCCGCTGCCATCGGCCTCGACTCTACGGCCTGCAACGACTATGTGAGCTTCACCTCTTACACCCACCACCCGTTCTGGACAGCCTTCGCCGTGGAGGTGCAGGACAACTGGCGCAACCCGCTGTCGTGGAACGTGCCTATCGACGACCTGAGCAAGATCATCGACAACGCCATCATGAACGGCTACACCGTGGCTTGGGGCGGCGACGTGTCGGAGGACGGCTTCACACGCGACGGCCTGGCCTACATGTACGACACCAAGAAGCTGGAGAGCCTCGAGGGTTCGGACATGGCACGCTGGCTCAAGCTGACAGCCGGACAGAAGCGCAACATCATCGACTCGCTGGGCGTCAACGTGCCCGAGGTGACTCCCACACAGCAGCAGCGCCAGGAGCGCTACGACAACTGGGAGCTGACCGACGACCACGGCATGCTCATCTTCGGCATCGCCAAGGACCAGAACGGCAAGGAGTACTACATGGTGAAGAACTCTTGGGGCGAGACCGGCAAGTACAAGGGCATCTGGTATATGACCAAGAACTTCATCGTGGCCAACACCATGGACTTCATGGTCAACAAGAACGCCGTGCCTAAGGACATCCGCAAGAAGTGCGGTTTCTAAACCGGTAAGGCTACGACCTACAACCCACGCATGCGAGGGGGCATTGCTGTCTGCACAGACAGGAGTGCTCCCTCGCTCTTTATTGCTGGCGCAAGTTGCCGGTTCAGGCAGCATCGAGAGTTGTCGCATGTAAGGGCTGCTGTTCTGCACCAGTTTGGGCTTTTGCCTCCCACCCGGGTCCTAAAGCCTAGGGTGTTCAAAATCGACATATTTTAGCGAGACGTTTTGTGCTTGTTTTAATTCCTTTACCTTGTTCACAACGCGAGTGAAC
>CAVAXH010000022.1:0-22794 GCA_963592505.1 Bacteroidaceae bacterium | reverse complement strand
GGATGTAGTCGAGGTGTATGCCGTCTACATCATAGTTGCGTGTGATCTCCTCGCACATGTCGGCCAGATAGGTTGCCGTCTGTGCATTCTCGGGATTCATGTATCCGTCGGGGCCAATCTTCTTGATGAGTCCGGGATATTTGGCCTGCAGGCGCTTGCATCCCAACTTGCCCCATTTGCCCACGGGCAGCGTCACCACCCACGCATGCAGTTCCATGCCCCGCTTGTGGCACTCGTCGATGGCAAACTGCAGGGCGTCGTAGCCCGGACTCTTGCCGGGGAAGCCGCTCAGGCAGCCGTCCCACGGCTCGTAGGCCGACGGGTAGATGACCGTTCCGCGCACACGCGTCTGTATGAGCACCGTGTTGATGCCGGCCTTGGCATAGAGGTCGAGCAACTGGCGCAGCTCCTGCTGCTGGCGGGCTATGCTGGTGGAGCTCTGTGCGTAGGAGTGTGGCCAGTCGAGACCGCCGATGGTGGTGAGCCACACGGCCCTCACTTCGCGTTTCGGACTGTGCTGCCTGTTGAGATCGGAGAAGGCTGGCGGAATGGCGGCATTGGCTTGCAGGACAAGCAGAAGCAAAAAGACTAAGATGTGAGAAAATCTGTGCATTCCTGTTTATTTTAATACAAAGGTACTTATATTTTTCGTCATTTCAAAAATTAACGTTACTTTTGCAATGATTTAACGGAACACACACGATGATAAGTTTTTTGCTTTCCTTATTGGCATTAGTGCTCGGGTATCTGTTCTACGGTAAGTTTGTGGAACGCATGTTTGGTCCCGACGACCGTCCCACACCGGCTGTGGCCAAGGCCGACGGTGTGGACTATATGGTGCTGCCCCGATGGAAAATCTTCATGATCCAGTTTCTGAACATCGCCGGTACAGGCCCGATCTTCGGTGCGATCATGGGTGCCTGGTACGGGCCGGTGGCCTATCTGTGGGTGGTGTTTGGCTGCATCTTTGCAGGTGCCGTGCACGACTACCTCTCGGGCATGCTCAGCGTGCGCCATGGCGGTGCCAACCTCCCCGATCTTGTGGGATGCTATCTTGGGAGCGCCACCAAGCGTGTGGTGCTGGTCTTCGTGGTGTTCCTGCTGCTCATCGTGGGCGTGGTGTTTGTCTACAGCCCGGCCTTGATACTCAAGGGCTTTGGCTGGACCACCATGGGCTGGATCATTGTCATCTTTCTCTATTATGCGCTGGCAACCGTGCTCCCCATCGACAAGATTATCGGAAAGATCTATCCGCTCTTCGGCTTCTCGCTGTTGTTCATGGCGCTGGCGCTGATGGTCTGCCTGTTCATCAAGATGCCGGCCCTTCCCGAGCTGTGGACCAGCACGGACGCCATGAACCATAACACGCCCACCGACATCCTGGGAGCTACCGCCTTCATCAAGAACAACCCCGTGTTCCCCTGCATGTTCCTGACCATAGCCTGCGGAGCCATCTCGGGCTTCCATGCCACACAAAGTCCGCTGATGGCACGTTGCATCGACACGGAGCATCGCGGACGCGCCATCTTCTATGGAGCCATGATCACCGAGGGCATGGTGGCCCTGATATGGGTGACCGTCTCCATCTATTTCTTCTATTACGGAGGCTGGCGCGAGGTGGTCGGCGAAGACGTGTGCAAGGCCTTCCTGGCCCAGGCCGACGGCGGACTGAGCCTGCTGCAGTATTTCTCGGCACCCAATGTGGTGGAGAAGATCTGCAACGGATGGCTGGGCGTTGTGGGCGGTTGCCTTGCCCTCATCGGTGTGGTGGCAGCCCCTATCACCACGGGCGACACGGCCTTCCGTTCGGCCCGTCTGATCATTGCCGATGCACTGCATATGGAGCAGAAGTCGCTCCACAAGCGTTTCTATATCGCCATCCCGATGTTTCTCGTAGCCATTGGCCTGCTGGCATGGCAGATGAGCAACCCCGATGCCTTCAACAGGTTGTGGCAGTGGTTCGGTTGGCTCAACCAGGCCCTGTCGATCTTCACCCTGTGGGCCATCACCGTCTATCTCGTGCAGCAGAAGAAGCCGTTTGTGGTGACCCTTGTGCCGGCGCTGTTCATGACGGTGGTGTGCGGCACCTTCCTGCTCATCTCGCCCATGGCGCTTGGCCTTGAGGCCTCGGTGGCCTATTGCGGCAGCGTCGTCGTCCTGGTGGCGGCGTGCGTGTGCTTCCTGGCGTGGTACCGCAAGACGATGCGTGGCTAGGAGATCTCCCGGAAGGCCGGGCCAGTGATGCGAGATCAACAAATCAACGAAAACGAACAATTCACACCAAAAACAACGATTATGAAAAAGACCATTATGCTGTTGGCAGCGCTCCTCATCTCAGTCGTGGCGAGTGCACAGTTTGAAAAAGATAAGATTTATGTCGGTGCATCGCTCACCGGCCTGGACCTCAACTACAGTGGCGCCGGCGAGCTGAGCCTGGGCGTGCAGGCCAAGGCCGGCTATCTGCTGGCCGACAACCTGATGGTGCTGGCCGAGGCAGCCTACAACCACGAGGGCAAGAGCGACGCCGGCGACCTGCTGTCGTGTGGCGTGGGCGGCCGCTATTACATCACCCAGAACGGCATCTTCCTGGGCGCCAACTGCAAGTTTGTGCACGGCTTCAGCGACTACAACGATGTCATGCCCGGCGTGGAGGTGGGCTATGCCTTCTTCATCAGCCGCACGGTGACCATCGAGCCGAGCATCTATTATCAGCAGAGTTTCAAGAACCATTCCGACTATAGCACCATCGGCCTGAAGATCGGCCTCGGCGTTTATCTTTAACCGGTGGAAAGTTATCCGTCAGTACTCCTTGAGAAAGCCGTCGGCGAGTTCAGCAAGCTGCCGGGCATAGGGCGCAAGACCGCCTTGCGCCTGGTGCTGCACCTGCTGCGGCAGCCGGTGGGCGACGTGGAGGCATTCTCCGGTGCAATGCTCCGTGTCCGCAAGGACATCAAGTATTGCACCGTGTGCCATAACATCAGCGACGACGACGTGTGTCCTATCTGCAGTGACCGCCGCCGTGACCGGTCGCTGGTGTGTGTCGTGGAAAACGTGCAGGACGTGATGGCTATAGAGAACACCCAGCAGTACAACGGCCTCTATCATGTGCTTGGCGGGGTCATCTCGCCGATGGACGGCGTGGGGCCTGCCGACCTGGAGATAGGCTCGCTCGTCAGTCGCGTCAGGGACGGCGGTGAGGTGAAGGAGGTCATCCTGGCCCTCAGCTCCACGATGGAGGGCGACACCACCAATTTCTATATCCACCGCCAGTTGGAGCCGTGCCATGTGAAGGTCACCGTGATAGCCCGTGGCATTGCTGTCGGCAATGACCTGGAGTATACCGACGAGGTGACGTTGGGACGGTCCATCGTGAGCCGCACCGTCATGGAGTGATGCGGGAAAGTCATCCCCACCCACCACACTGTTAGTGTTATGAATAGTCTGAATAAGTTGAAACTAGTGTTCTGGGCCCCTGTCGCTGTCAGCATCGCAGTGGTTGCCTGTTATGAGAGCGGCCTGTTGCTCGAAGGCAGTTGCGCCGACGACCGGCTGCAGGAGTATTACTGCGCCCTGGTCATGGAACTGCTTACGATCGTGCTGATACCCCTGGCGCTCAGGCTGTTTCGCCTGTCGTGGGTGGAGCGCTCCATCAAGGCCGACCCCTCGCGCCGCCTGCCGGTGTGGCGCTATGTGCGCATGGCCATGCTCTCGGTGCCCATGATGGCCAATGTGCTGCTCTATTATCAGTTTGTACACCCCAGTTTTGGCTATATGGCCATTATCGGGCTGTTGAGCCTGTCGTTTGTCTATCCGTCGGCAGCCCGCTGCCAGTCGGAGGAAAAATAGGAGACCTGTCGTGAAACTCTCGGTAGTCATTGTCAGTTATAATGTGAAGTATTACTTGGCGCAGTGCCTTTATTCGCTGCGCCGGGCGCTCGACGGTGTCGACGCGGAGGTGATCGTGGTCGACAATGCGTCGTCGGACGGGTCGATAGCTTATCTGGAGCAGTGCCATCCGTGGGCGAGGTATATCCAGGCGGGCAGCAATCTGGGATTTTCGAAAGCCAACAACCTCGCCATCCGCGAGAGCCGTGGCGAATATGTGCTGTTGCTCAATCCCGACACCGTGGTGGGCGAAACGGTCATCCGTGAGGCGCTGGCTTTCATGGATGCCCATCCGAAGGCCGGCGGGGCCGGGGTGCGCATGCTCAACAGCAACGGCACCGACGCCATGGAGAGCCGTCGCGGCATTCCCACGCCGTGGGTGGCCTTCTGGAAGATGACGGGCATGTGCCGCCGCTTCCCGCTGAGCCGCCGTTTTGCACACTATTACATGAGTTGGTTGTCGTGGGACCAAGCGGCACAGATAGAGATCATGAGCGGTGCCTTCTGCCTGATGAGGAAGAAGACCCTCGACGAGGTGGGACTCCTTGATGAAGACTTCTTTATGTATGGCGAAGACATCGACCTGAGCTACCGCATCCTGAAAGGCGGATGGGAGAACTGGTATCTGCCCCTCCGCATCCTGCACTATAAAGGCGAGAGCACCCAGAAGACGAGTTTCCGCTATGTGACCGTCTTCTATAATGCAATGCTGATATTTGTGCGCAAGCACTTCCGCCAATTCTCGATGCTGATGTCAGCGCCGCTGCAGTTGGCCATCTTCCTGAAGGCCTCCCTCTCGATCATTGCGGTGCAGTGGGAGAAGTGGTGTCTCCGCATGCGGCTGGTGCAGCCGTCGGCCGACGTGGCTCCGCTTTATGTCTTCCATGTGCCTGCCGCCCACCGGGAGCGCTGCACGCAGATGGTGGAGCGCTGCTCGCTCCATGCCGTCTTTGCCGACGACGCCAATGGCGCTGCGCTTGCTGCACAGTCTGCCGCCACCGGCCGCACGGTCTATCAGGTGTATGACATGTCGCAGTGTGCTTATGGCGATGTGTTCGGCGGGTTCGCAGCAGCTTTTTCAGGCCGCAGCCTCATGGCATTCTGGTATCCCGACGACAACATGCTGATCACCAACAGCCACGTGCTGCAAGGATAGAACAATCATCAAACATTATCTTCATTCATCGTTCATGGAACAACACAAGTCATCGGTCACGAGCGAAGACATCTCCCTGCGGGCCCTTGAGCCCGAAGACCTCGACCTGCTCTATCAGGTGGAGAACGACGTGTCGCTCTGGAGCGTGGGGGTGACCAACAAACCCTACTCGCGCTTTGCGCTCCACGAATATATAGCCAATGCCTCGGGCGACATCTATATAGACCGTCAGGTGCGCATGATGATATGCAACCGCGAAGGCGCCACGGTCGGCATGGTCGACCTCTTCAACTTCAATCCGCAGCACCGTCGGGCAGAGGTGGGCATCGTCATTCTCGACCAGTATCGCAACCGCGGTTATGGTCTTGCCGCCATGCGCCATGTGTTTCGCTATGCCCATGCCACGCTGCATCTGCATAAGCTCTATGCGCTGATAGGTGTCAACAACCGCTACAGCATACGTCTGTTTGAGGGGGCTGGCTTCACCCGCGAAGGACTGTTGCACGAGTGGCTCTTCGACGGCGACAGCTATCAGGATGTGATCGTCTACCAGCAGCTCTTGCCGGTGGTGTGACCATGGTGCCCCCTTGTGGCCGCCCCGCACCACGGTGGGGAGACATGGCTGGAAGGCGGATGCCGCGGCATGCAATTACTTTTTTTGAAAAAAGACAAGGAATTGTTTGGAGGTTACAAAATAAATGACTACCTTTGCACTCGCAAATAAGGAACAAGACCTGAATGGTGCGTTAGTTCAGTAGGTTAGAATGCCTGCCTGTCACGCAGGAGGTCACGAGTTCGAATCTCGTACGCACCGCAAAGCTTTATGATTTTTTACCCAACAGGGTGCGTTAGTTCAGTAGGTTAGAATGCCTGCCTGTCACGCAGGAGGTCACGAGTTCGAATCTCGTACGCACCGCAGAAGAAAGGAACCTTTCGAGGTTCCTTTTTTTGTTTGTGGACGTTTCGGGGTTGCAGGCGTTGGCCGCGCTTTTTTGTAATTTGCAATTGCAGAGTGTGGCAGATGTGCGCCGGGAGGGGGGAGAGCCCGAGCCTAACTTGCATAGAATCATGGGAGAAGTGGCGAACCGCATTATCGCGGCCGCTCACGCTTTTGCCTCAGCAAGGTAAGCAGCCGCTGTCCAAATGTATGCAAGTCATGGCTTTATTTCCCATCCGTCAATGTAAAATGGTGGCGAAGCCTCTGGTCACCTCGTCGTTGGGGAAGTCGAGGAGATAGGAGTCCATGTCCATGTTCCAGTCTTTAATGGTGAGATATCCACTTTGATAGACCATCGGAAGTGGCGACTCCACGTTTGCGCGGTAATCGATAAATTCCTCTTTGGGATAATACCTTCCAGTGAGCTCGTTGATGTTTTCTTTTGAGTGGGCCAGCAGGTGTACCAAATAGGTTGGGGTGCCCGTGGCAAACCAATAGTCGCTCAGCGTCCTTTTGCTTAGCGCATTCAGAATGCTGAAAGGATTGTATATGTCGAGCATGTTGGGACTAAAATGATAGCCGTCGTACTTCTGTTTGAGCTTCAGCTTCATCTCGTCTTCCGACACATTGTAGCGGTCGGCCATAGCCTTGATGGGCTCTTCGAAGACCGTATGCAGTTCTTTTTCGGTAATGCCGCATAGTGCCTCGTAGCAGTCATCCATGCTGATGTCGTTCGGCTGGTTGAAACCGCTGAACACGCTCACCTGCGAAAACTTGGTTACACCGGTGAGCATCACAAACTGCAGGTCATCGTCGGCAGCCTTGAAGGCGGTGTAGAAGCCTTTGAGCACTTCTCTGTTCCAGTCTTCCAGTTTTCGTTTCTGCCCGTCGATGTCGATATAGAAGTCTTGGTCGAGAACATCAATCAGAGGCTTGTCGTATTCGTCTATCAAGACCACTGTGCGCACTCCCGTCTTCTTGTGTGCAGCTTTCAGCACAGAGACAAAACGTCCGCCCAGTCCGTTGGCAAACGGGTCTTTTCCATAGACCGCTTCTTGTTTTTCCACGAAGCCTTCCAGGGTCTTGTCGAGCATTCCCGCTTCTGTGAAATTGATGCCATTGAAATCAATGTGGAATACAGGGTGTTTGGTCCAGTTTGTTTCCAGCGAGTCAATTGCAAGTCCTTTGAACAACTCTTTCTTTCCTTCAAAATAACACTTGAGCGTAGACAGGAGCAATGACTTGCCAAATCGCCGAGGCCGACAAAGAAAGTAGATGTTGCCATTGCTGACGATGTCATAGATCAAGGATGTCTTGTCAACATAGACATACCCCCCTGATATGATTTTTTCAAAGCTCTGTATTCCGATCGGATATTTCATGTCTGCTCTTTTTCGTGGATATTCGAGGCTAAGTTACAAAAAAAAACGAGAAGTGCAAAGTCAAAGTATGACAAATCGAAGGTTGGGCTCTAAATAAGTGGTGCTGTGCAGTGCTGCCTCAGTTTAAGCGTCTTGCATCCTTCAACAGGCCTTTGCACTCGTACCTTGCCCACGGATGTCCCTATGCGGCCGTCACCGCCTGTAATGTGGTGATGCTGTCGGGGGCAAAAACCAGCAATCCGCAAACATGCCCATGCCGATTGTGGCAGCGCACGTTTGCGGATTGTGTGTTATGGGCGGCTGTAAGGATTAGAACCGCCCTTTGTCGTGTGTGTGTGCTTTATGCTACACCCCGCAGCAGAACAGCACGATGATCTGTGCGGTGAAGATCCTGAGGAACATGCTCAGCGGGTAGACCGTGGAGTAGCCCACGGCAGGAGCCTCCTTGGAGCAGAGCGCATTGGCATAGGCCAGTGCGGGTGGGTCGGTGTAGGTTCCGGCGATCATACCCATGATGGTGAAGTAGTTGAACTTGAACTTCATGCGTGCTATCGTTCCGATGATGAGGATGGGGATGATGGTGATGAGGAAGCCGGTGTAGACATACTTCAAGCCATCGCCCTGTACCACGGTCTCCCAGAAGCCGGCGCCGGCCTTGATGCCCACGCTTGCGAGGAAGAGTGCCAGACCCATCTCACGCAGCATCAGGTTGGCCGATGTGGTGGTGTAGGTGACCAGTTTGAAACGGTAGCCGAAGCGGCCGATGAGGATGGCGATGATCAGCGGTCCGCCTGCGATACCCAGCTTCAGGGGTACGGGCATGCCGGGGATCGAGAAGGGGATGCTTCCGAAGATGATACCGATGATGATGCCGATGAAGATCGTGGCAATGTTGGGAGCGTCGAGGCGCTTCACCGAGTTGCCCATCAGTTCGGCCACGCGGTTCACGTTGTCTTCGCGTCCCACGACCATGATGCGGTCGCCCACGTGGAAGTGGTGGTCACGGCTGGCAAAGAGGTCCATGCCCTGACGTGTGATGCGCGTGATGTTGACACCGTAGACACTCGAGAAGTGCATCTTGCCGAGCGTCTTGCCGTTCATCTTGGGGTTGGTGACCACGATGCGCTTTGAGATCATCGGGGTCTTGTCGTCGTCTTCCTTCCACTCTGTTTCAGCCTTTACCTCCGGGCCGATGAAAGCTCTGATGGCCTCGGCGTCGGCCTCAGCACAGACGAGACGCACCTGGTCGCCGATGGCGAAGACGGTGTCGCGTCGGGGTGTGGAGATCTCGCCTTTGTGCTGCAGATGCGTGCACACGAAGTCGCGTCCGAGGAACTCGCTGATCTGCTGCAGTGTGCGTCCGGCCAGATAGTCGTTGCTGACCTGCAGCGTCATGCCTTTGGGCTTGGCGTGGGGGTTGTCGGCCTCAGCCTCGTTGAGCTGTTCCTCCTCTTCCTCGAGCTTGGTGCGCGTGATGTAGCGGATGGCGATGGTGGCGCCGATGATGCCCAGCACACCCAGCGGATATGCGCAGGCATAGCCGTTGGCGATCTGCGGCGGCGTCATGTTTTTGAACACAGCTGTCAGCGCCTCGTTGGCAGCACCCAGACCGGGCGTGTTGGTGACGGCACCATAGAGTGTGCCCACCATCATCGGGAGGTTGGTGGGGTTAGAGGTGTCGAAGAAGATGTAGTAGCATGCGAACATCACGGCCACGTTCAGGCAGATTGCTGCCGTGGACAGCAGGTTGAGCGTCACGCCACCCCGCTTGAAGCTCTCGAAGAAGCCCGGTCCGACCTGCAGACCGATGCAGAACACGAAGAGGATAAGTCCGAAGTCCTGCATGAATGTGAGGATAGGCGTGGGCGCGGTGAACCCGACGTGTCCTGCCACGATGCCTGCGAACAACACAAAGGTGACACCCAGGGAGATACCCCCGATCTTCACCTTTCCTAATAATACACCTACGGAGATGACAATGGCGTAGAGCAGTGCGATATGCGCCACGCTGTCGGTCGTAGTAAAGAGTTTGATAATCCAGTCCATCTTTATGAGATTGTTTACTTTTACAAAGTTACGAATTTTTTCGCAATGCACAAGACGTGTTTCCGTATTTTGTGTTGTGTGGGGTGTCTTTTGCCCGTTTTGGGCCTGTTGTCGCCCGTGTTGCTGTTGCCCTTCGCCCATAATGCAGCAGGAGGCAGACGGTCCGTTGCCGGATGTCTGCCTCCTGCGTATGGGGGGAGTTGCTCGTGGAGCACTTGTCGGTGGTTAGAAGTCCTCGTCGGAGATCTCTTCGGCCTCGCTGATGAGCACTTCGGGGTCGGTGTCGTAGGTGGTGCGATAGCTCTCTTCGGTGAGTCGGTCGTCGTCGAACGAGTCGTCGTCCTCGTCGTCCTCGTCCTGCTTGAACTCGTCGATCTCCGGTGCGAGGCTCTCGTCATCGTCGTCAGCCTCGTCGCTGCCGCCAAGGCTGAGGAGGTCGTCGAGTCTTGATATGGGCACCTCCACCTGCGGTTTCTCCTTGGCGAAGATGGCCTCGGTCCACAGGCCCTTGGTGATCTCGAGCACCTCGTAGCCGTCGTTGACCTTCTTCTCATAGAGTCCGCCGGGCTTGTGTATGCGGTCTTGCGGCAGCGTTGTCGTGGAGATGTCGAATCCGCTCTGTATGATGTCCTGGATGCTCTGCGGCAGCGAGTCCCATCCGCCTCCGAAGTTTCGCTCGAGCACCTCGATGAGTTTGGCAGCCGAGATGTGGCGTATGTTCTCGTAGGTGAGGTCTGTCACGCGCTGGATAGGTCTTTTCTTGATGGCTATTTTCTGCTTGGTGCTTTCGTCCATCTTGATGGTGTCGACCTTCATTCCCCGTGCTTCATACTTCTGTATGACGACGGGCTTGTCGATCTTGACCTCTTCCACCTCGAATGCGCTTCGGATAATGTCTAAGTACTTGCGTGCGTAGTCTTTCAGGTCCACATCCTTCTCGGCAGCTGTCCACATGCGGAAGATGTCGTTCTCCTGAAGGTCCCACACATTGCTCTTGGTCAATGTCTTTAGCGTAATCGCTTTCTTCTCTTTCATAGTCATTTTTTATGTTGCTGCAAAAATACTATATAAATCGTAAATCACAAACAAATCGTCTTTGTTTTTTCCGACATTTTTTTCGGGCCGCATGCCGTCGGTTGCATTGGAGTGGCCGTCAGCTGTTGCCGGCGGTCTGATAGAAGTCGATGTACTGCTGTGCCACTGTTGTGTAGTGGTGATAGCGGCGGATGTACTCGATGCTCCCGGCCTTGAGCCTCGGCACCTCTTCGGGGTGTGTCACCAGCCACTCCAGGGCTTGGCAGACGCTGTCGTAGGTGGGCTGCACGTTGATGATGGGCTTCAGGTCGTGGTCGCCCAGGATCTCATAGTTTTCCGGTTCGCCGCCTCCCACGCAGATGATGCCGCGGCTCATGGCCTCCAGGGGGTTCATGGAGGGCGTGTAGCTGTAGAGCTGGTCGAGAATGGCGTCGGCGCTGTCCATCATCTGTGTGTACTGTTCGAAGGGCACGCCCTCTGCCACCCTCAGCTCCGTCTGTTGCGGGTATTTGGCGCACACGGCTTTGGCCGCCTCGAGCATGATGTCGGTGCCCTTGTATGCCGACCGTCCCTTGCTGATGCCGATGAAGATGCGCAGCGGGTGTGCCGGCTCCTCAAGGCCAGTGGGCGTTTTCACGGGTTTGGGCTTGATGGGGTAGGGGATGAACGTTGTCTTTTGCGGAAACAGCGGACTGTAGCACGCCCAGTACTCGTAGAGTCCGGCGATGATGCCGTCGCAGTCGTCGGCAATCATCCTGTTGAGCGATTCTTTTGGTGTGCCGATCCAGTCGTGGCGTTCGATGAGAGCCGGTTCGTCATGGCGCAGTCGGTCGCCGATGTTGAAGTCGCTGTATCTGAGTGGCTTGCGCGTGATGTTCTCGTTCACCCAATAGTAGTCCATCCCGAAGGCTCCGAGAAACACCTTCCCGTTGTGCTTGCGCAGATAGCGGTATATGGGAGCTATGCGCTGCGCTTTCAGTTCGAGAAACATCGGGTTGATGAGTTGCACGACATCGTAGCCCCTCATCCGCGGCAGGCATGCCAGGGTCTTTGCCATATATGCCACGCCGCCCCATCTGCCGGTGCGCCGCGACAGATCGATGTCTCGGGGATAGTCTTTCCAGAAGTCGCCGTTGCTGACCACGGTGACGCTGTGTCCCAGGGCTCTGAACCCCTCGGCCAGTGTGGCGTGCACGTTGCTGTATTCGCCGATGAGCAGGATCTTCATCTTTCTCATCTGATGGCCAGCAGCAGTATGCGCCTTCCCAGACGGGTGTTGACCATCTTGCGGAAGGCGGTGTATTTGCGGGTGTAGTTTTTGTCGGGCAGTGGGAACAGACCGTTGGCGCGCAGCCGTTCGATGGCCTCATCGAGATGCCGCATGCTGTGGGTGAGCTGCATGACGTTGTAGAGATAGTCCATGGTCAGTTGTGCTATGCGCCTGTTGAGCGCCACCCGCTCCATCTCGGGTGCGTGCTGCGCGATGTCCTGCAGCCGCAGGATGATGCTCTCCGTGTCGTCGAGTCTTTTGGCCGTGTGGCGTATGTTGTCGTCGGTGGTGATGGACCCCGTGCGCTGCCTGTAGAAGTAGGCCATGGCCTTGGTGAAATAGACCTGTTCGGCCCTCAGCAGCAGCCTCGGCGTGAACTCCTCGTCCTCATGGAGCATGCCGGGCGTGAAGCGCAGGTTGCCCAGTATGGCAGCCCTGAAGATGTATCCGCATGCCGAGGCGTGCAGGTTGTACTGGTGCATGTATGCCGTGCCCGTCATGGGCCCTTGGTATTCGAAGGGTACCTCGGGCTGTGCCTGGCTGGTCTCCAGGAAGAGGATGATGTCGGCCTCCTTGTAGCGGGCAATGTCGAGGCAGTGCTCATAGGGCGCCGGCAGCAGACAGTCGTCGCCGTCGACAAACTGTATGAAGCGTCCCTGGGCGATGGTCAGTCCGGTGTTGCGGGCCACAGACAGTCCGCCGTTGCGCTGGCGTATGTAGACGATGTCGTCGCGCAGGTCCACCAGGTCGTTGAGCGGCGACACCTCCGAGCCGTCGTCGACGACGATGATCTCGCGCTCCTCGCGGCTCAGCGACAGCGCCATGATGCTCTGCAGGCACTCGCGCAGCAGCGTGGCAGGCAGGTTGTAGGTGGTCACGATGAAGCTGACGAGCGGTTGGCTGGTGTTGTTCTGCATGGTGGTTTCGGTTTGTTGAGGGATAGCCCGATGCTTGGCTGCATCAGTGAAAAACGGCTAAATGATGCTGCAAAGTTACTATAATTATAATAAAACCGACAGATTGCCGTTAAAATATTAATGGAAAATCAAGAAAAAACCGACTCCTACTCACACATTCTGAAGTACACAAGCCTTTTTGGCGGTGTGCAGGGGCTGGGCATCCTTGTCGGGATCGTGCGCAACAAGCTGGTGGCGCTCATCCTCGGTCCCGACGGCATGGGCCTGGTGTCGCTGTTCAACTCCACCATCAAGCTGGTGAGCGACTCCACCAGTTTCGGACTGTCGATGAGTGCGGTGAAGAACATCTCGGAGGCCTACGACACCGGCGACGAGGCAGCGGTGCGCCATGCGGTGCGCCTGGTGCGTTCATGGAGTCTGTTCACAGCCTTGCTGGGCATGCTGGCGTGCCTGCTGCTCAGTCCGCTGCTCGACAGGTGGACCTTCAGCTGGGGCGACCACACGCTGCACTTCATCCTGCTGTCGCCCATGGTGGCGCTGCTGGCCATCACCAGCGGCGAGACCGCCATCCTGAAGGGCGTGCGCCGTCTGCGTGCCCTGGCCCTCATCTCCCTCTGCTGTGTGTTTGGTGCGCTGGTGTGTTCGGTGCCCATCTACTATGAGTTTGGGCAGGCCGGCATCGTGCCGTCGCTAGTTCTCTTTGCCCTCATGCAGTGTCTGGCGACGGTGGCCTTCTCGTTTCGCCTCTATCGCCCGGTGTTCTCATTGTCGCGTTCGCTGATGGGCGAGGGCGGCAGCATGGTGCGGTTGGGCATAGCCTTTGTGCTGGCCGGCATCCTTGGCAGCGGAGCCGAGTTTGTGGTGCGGTCGTATCTGAACACCTCCGGTCAGCTGACGGCCGTCGGTCTCTACAATGCCGGCTATGTGATGACGATGACCTATGTGGGCATGGTCTTCTCGGCCATGGAGACCGATTATTTCCCCCGTCTGTCGGGCATCCCCACGCTTGGAGCGCGTCTCAACGAGGTGGTCAACCACCAGATGGAGGTGTCGCTGCTGTTGGTGTCGCCGTTGCTGGTGCTGTTTCTGGTGTCGTTGCCCATCCTGCTGCCCTTGCTCTACAGCGGCCGTTTCCTGCCCGTCCTGGGCATGATGAAGGTGACGCTGCTTGCCATGTATTTCCGTGCGCTGACGTTGCCGGTGGAGTATATAGCCCTGTCGCGCAGCGACTCGCACACCTATCTGTTGCTCGAGGCCATCTACGACGTGGCGTTCACCGTCCTGGTCATCGCCGGCTATCATTATCTCGACCTCTGGGGCACTGGCCTGGGCCTGCTCGCCGCCAGTGCTGTCAACCTGGTGGTGGTGATGGGCTATTCGCGCTGGCGCTATCGGCTCGAGGTGTCGCGCGACGTGAAGGTCTATGCCCTGGTGCAGATGCCGCTCGGTGTCGCGGCGTATGTGTGCACCTACCTGTTCTCCGGGTGGCTCTATTGGGTCGTCGGCCTGTTGCTGGCCCTGCTGTCGATGGTGCTGTCGGTGCGGGCGCTCCATGCCAAGTCGAACCTCTGGCAGTCGATGAAGGACCGGCTGGGCAGGCGGCTGGGCCGTCTGTCGGGCAAAAACCGCCAAGCCTCATGAACCAACCGCAAGTGACGGTCCTCGTGGCCGTGTGGAACACCGCCGCCTATCTGCCCCAGTGTCTCGACTCGCTGCGCCGGCAGACCCTTGCCGATGTGCAGGTGGTGTGCATCGATGACGCCTCCACCGACGGCTCGCTGGAGGTGTTGCGCCGTTATGCTGCCCTCGACAGCCGCATAGAGGTCGTGGCGCTGGCCGAGAACGGCGGTCAGGCCCATGCCCGCAATGTGGGGCTCCGGCAGGCCCGTGGCAGATATGTGTGTTTTCTCGACAGCGACGACTGGATGGCCGACGACTGTCTGCAGCAGGCCGTGCGTGTCTTCGAGGAGCACCCCGACACCGGGAGTGTGCTGTTTCATACCTTATATTATTATAGCGCGTCGCGCCAGGAGGAGTTTCCCATGCCTGCCTTCGACGTCCTTCGCGGGGAAGAGGCGTTTGTGCTGTCGCTCACCTGGCAGATACATGGCGTCTACATGGTCAGGGCCGACATCCACCGGCAGTATCCCTACGACGAGAGCGCCCATGCCTTCAGCGACGACAACACCACGCGCCTCCACTATCTGGCCTCGCGCGAGGTGCGCCCATGCGGCGGCACCTACTACTACCGTCAGCGCGCCAGCTCCGTCTCCCACCAGTTTGGGCTGCGCCGCTTCGACTATCTGCTGGCCAACGCGAGCATGAAGCGGCAGCTCGAGCGCCTCGGCGTGTCCGACGATGTGCTGGCTCTCTATGAGAACCACCGCTGGCTCAACCTGGTCGACATGTATATGCTGTGGTACATGCACGGCCACACCTTGCCCGCCGAGGCCCGCCGCCAGGCCCTGCGGATGATCAGAGACAGTTGGCAGACCATAGAGGTGCAGCGCCTGTCACCCGCGCTGAGGCGCAAGTTTGGCTATGTGCCGTGTGCAGGCCATTGGCACCTGTTCCGCTTGCAGGAGAACGCCTACTTTGCGCTGCGCCGCCTGGCCGGAAGGTTGTGAGCGGTGTGTGCGACTCGCGCCATAAAAACAGAGGCGTCTGCCTTATGCCACGATTAAACGTTACAGATAGTTAACAAACCTTTTTCTATTTCGTTAAACCCCTCTAAAAAAATTGCAAATCAGTTGGTGTAATCAGGATTATTTCGTTAACTTTGCAACAAAAGTATACGCAGATGATAACTCTGGTGATAGTGGGAATAATGATGGTGGGCTATCTGCTGATAGCCACCGAAAGCCTCACACAGGTGAACAAGGCGGCTGTGGCCATCTTCGCCTGTACGGCGGGCTGGGTCCTCTACATCTGCTATGGCACCGATTTTGTGATGAGCGAGCACCTCGAAGCCTATGCCGCCTATCTCGACGGAGCCACCTCCACGAGCACCACGGTGAAGGAGTTTATCGCCAGCAACATCTTTCTTAACTATGTCGGAAAGGCCTCCGAGATAGTGCTCTTCCTCCTTGCCACCATGACCATCGTGGAAGTGCTCGGCAACAATGGCTGTTTCGACTTCATCTCGCAGTTGCTCAAGACCCGCAACGGCAAGCGCATGCTCTGGACGCTGGCTGCCGTGACCCTCCTCATCTCCGTCAACCTCGACAACCTCACCACCACGCTGATGATGCTCGTCATCATGCGCAAGATCATACCCAACCGCCGTCACCGCATGATCTATGGCTCGGCCATCGTGCTCGCGGCCAACTGCGGCGGCGCCATGACCGTCATCGGCGATCCTACAGGCCTCATGCTGTGGAACAACGGTCTGGTGAGCGCCTCCAACTATTCGGCCTCGCTCATCGTGCCGTGCCTCGTGGCGTGGGCCGTGCCCACGTGGTGGCTCGGACGACAGCTTCCCGGCAGGGTGGAGACGGAGTGGATCACCATGCCCTACCGCGGCGACGACACCCGTCTCAACGTGTGGCAGCGTCTGCTGATGCTCCTGGTGGGCATTGGCGGCCTGTGGTTCATCCCTACCTTCCACAACATCACACGGCTGAGCCCCTTCCTCGGTGCCCTCTGTGTGCTGGGCGTGCTGTGGGTGGTCAACGAGGTGTTCAACCGCAAGCTCATGGATGCCGACACCATGGAGCGCCGCCGCATGCCGCGTGTGCTCTACTATGTCAACCACCAGCTCATCCTGTTTGTCATGGGCATTGTGCTGGCATGGGGCGTGGTCTACGAGACAGGAGCACTCGACGCCCTGTGGCAGCTGCTGCACCGTCTGGGCGCAGCCGACTGGGCCTTTGGCCTCTGTGCCGGCGTCATCAGCATGCTGGTCGACAATTTTGCCACGGTGACAGGCTTCGTCTTCCTCAACCCGTCGACCGAGATCAATGCTGCCTACTGGAAGTTCATAGCCTACGGGGCAGCCGTCGGCGGCAATGTGCTGGCCATAGGGTCGGCAGCAGGCGTGATGCTCCTGAAGACCGAGCGCATGCACCTGGGATGGTATTTCAAGAATGTAGGCGGCATGGCAGCCCTCGGGGCTGCGCTGGGCTATGCGCTCCTCATGCTGACATTATATCTATAGTATAAATCTTAAAAAACGACATCATAAGTTATGGCAAAGATCAAGACGATTGGCATTATGACCTCGGGCGGCGACTCGCCCGGCATGAACGCAGCAATACGTGCAGTGACACGTGCCGGAATATGCAACGGCTTTAATGTCAAGGCAATCTACAGAGGCTATGACGGCCTCATCAACGGTGAGGTGAAGCCCTTCACCACCGAGAACGTGTCGGGCATCATCATGCAGGGCGGCACCATCCTGCGCACAGCCCGCTCCAAGGAGTTTATGACTCCCGAGGGCAAGCAGAAAGCCTACGAGACGCTGCAGAAAGAGGAGATCGATGCCCTGGTGGTCATCGGCGGCAACGGATCGCTCACCGGCGCCATGCAGTTTGCCAGAGAGTATGACGTGTGCTGCATCGGTCTGCCCGGCACCATCGACAACGACCTCTACGGCACCGACTCCACCATCGGCTACGACACCACGCTCAACACCATCGTCGACTGTGTGGACCGCATACGCGACACCGCCACGAGCCACGAGCGCATCTTCTTCGTGGAGGTCATGGGCCGCGACGCCGGCTACCTGGCCCAGAACTCGGCCATCGCCAGCGGTGCTGAGGCTGCCATCATCCCCGAGGACACCACGGATGTCGACCAGTTGGCGCAGTTTATGGAGCGCGGCATACGCAAGTCGAAGAAGAGCTGCATCGTCATCGTGTCGGAGAGCCCCAAGTGTGGCGCACTCTACTATGCCGACCGTGTGAAGAAGGAGTTCCCCGGCTACGACGTGCGCGTGTCGATCCTCGGTCACCTGCAGCGCGGCGGACGCCCCACGGCACACGACCGCATACTGGCCAGCCGCACTGGTGTGGGAGCCGTCGAGGCCATCATGCAGGGACAGCGCAACATCATGGTGGGCATACGCAACAACGAGGTGGTGTATGTGCCGCTCTCTGAGGCCATCCGCTCCGACAAGCCCTTCGACCGCAAGCTCATCAAGGTGCTCGACGACCTGAGCATCTAGGATGCTGGCGGCGACGTGCACAAGAATCATAAACATCGAATGTATAACTTTAAATCTTGAATAGTAATTATGGCACAGATTAACGGGCACATCTCCCAGATTATCGGTCCGGTGGTGGACGTGTGTTTCGACACCCAGGGACAGGATGCCGAGAAGGTGTTGCCGAAGATTTACGACGCTCTGATCGTGAAACGCCCTGACGGCTCCGACCTCGTCATCGAGGTGCAGCAGCACATCGGCGAGGACACCGTGCGCTGCGTGGCTATGGACAACACCGACGGACTGCAGCGCGGTCTGGAGGTTACAGCCACCGGCAGTCCGATCACCATGCCTGCCGGCGAGCAGATCAAAGGCCGCATGATGAACGTCATCGGCCGTCCCATCGACGGCATGAAGAGCCTCGACATGGAGGGCAGCTATCCCATCCACCGTCCGGCTCCCAAGTTTGAAGAACTCTCTACCCACAAGGAGATGCTGGCCACCGGCATCAAGGTCATCGACCTGCTGGAGCCCTACATGAAGGGCGGTAAGATCGGACTCTTCGGCGGTGCCGGCGTGGGCAAGACCGTGCTCATCATGGAGCTCATCAACAACATTGCCAAGGGCCACGACGGCTACTCGGTGTTTGCCGGTGTGGGTGAGCGTACGCGTGAGGGCAACGACCTCGTGCGCGACATGCTCGAGTCGGGCGTCATACGCTACGGCGAGAAGTTCATGAAAGCCATGGAGGAAGGCAAGTGGGACCTCTCGCTCGTCGACCCCGAGGAGCTGCGCAAGTCGCAGGCCACACTGGTCTACGGACAGATGAACGAGCCTCCCGGGGCACGTGCCTCTGTGGCCCTCTCGGGTCTGACGGTGGCCGAGGAGTTCCGCGACCACGGCGGCAAGGACGGTGCACCGGCCGACATCATGTTCTTCATCGACAACATCTTCCGTTTCACGCAGGCTGGCTCTGAGGTGTCGGCTCTGTTGGGACGCATGCCGTCGGCCGTGGGCTACCAGCCTACGCTGGCCTCGGAGATGGGTGCCATGCAGGAGCGCATCACGTCCACCAAGAAAGGCTCCATCACGTCGGTGCAGGCTGTGTATGTGCCCGCCGACGACCTCACCGACCCGGCGCCTGCCACCACCTTCTCGCACCTCGACGCCACGACGGTGCTCGACCGTAAGATCACCGAGCTCGGCATCTATCCTGCCGTAGACCCGCTGGCCTCCACCTCGCGCATCCTCGACCCGCTCATCGTGGGCAAGGAGCACTATGAGTGCGCACAGCGCGTGAAGGAGACGCTGCAGCACTACAACGAGCTGCAGGACATCATCGCCATCCTCGGCATGGACGAGCTGTCCGACGAAGACAAGCTCGTCGTGAACCGCGCACGCCGCGTGCAGCGCTTCCTCAGCCAGCCGTTTGCCGTGGCCGAGCAGTTCACCGGTGTGCCCGGCGTGATGGTCAGCATCGAGGACACCATCAAGGGCTTCAATGCCATCCTCGACGGCGAGGTCGACGACCTGCCCGAGCAGGCATTTATGAACGTCGGTACCATCGAGGACGTGAAGGCCAAGGCCAAGAAGCTCCTTGAGGCAACGAAGGCGTAAGCATGAAGAACCCGATAACAAAAACACGTTGAGTCATGCTGAAACTGAAGATTGTCAGTCCTGAGCGCGTCGTCTATGACGGCGATGCCGAGAATGTGACGGTGCCGGGCACGCTCGGACAGTTTGAGATACTGACGGGCCATGCCCCTCTCATCTCCTCGCTGACCGCAGGCCAGGTGGCCTACACCGTCGGCACGGACAAGCAGAGCATTGAGGTGCTCGGCGGGTTCGTGGAGGTGAAGAAGAACGAGGTCTGCGTCTGCGTGGAGATGTGATAACCGCCTGCACCATGATGCCCTCGCTTGCCAGTGCCGTCTGCTGTGCGCTGCTGTTTGTCCTGCTTGGGGCAGCATGGGTGTGGGGATGCAACCTCTTCAAGCGGATGGCGCCCCACCTGCTGGTCCGTTTCGCGTTTGTCTTCATGACGCTGAGGATGACGGTGACGCTGGCGCTGATAGCGCTCTATGTGCTCCTGCTGTCCGGCAGTGCCGAAGAGTCGAAGGCGTTTGCGGCCATGGTGCTCGTCATGTATGGAGTGACCACAGCGGTTGCGTATCTGATAAAACATTAATTATATAAGCGTATAATGAAACTGACTAAACATATTGTCTGTCTGCTGATGCTGTTGGCGACATCGCTCACCATGGCCGGTGCAGAGACGGGCGAGGCGTCGAAGTCGATAAACGCCAGCGAGATAGTGCTTGAGCACATCAAGGACACCTACGACTGGCATGTCACCGACATCGGCGACCGCCACATCGTCATCAACCTTCCGGTCATCGTGAAGAGTTCCACGGGATGGCATGTGTTCAGCACAGCCGCCTTTGCCCACGAGGCCGATGCCAAGGGCTACCGCATGGGTCCCGACAACCTGGCGCTGGCCACGCGCGGCGACCATGCCGGCAAGGTGGTCGAGCTGGTCGGTGGCCGTGAGGAGCTGCCGTTCGACATTTCCATCACGAAGACCGTGGCGGTGATGTTCATCAATGCGGCCATCCTCGTGTGCTGCATCCTCTTCCCCGCACGGTGGTACCGTCGCCACAAGGCCAGCGATCCGGCCCCCGGCGGTTTCACCGGACTGATAGAGATGCTCGTGGCCTATGTGGAAGACAACATCATCAAGCCCGGTGTGGGCAGCGAAGGCTATGAGAAGTACACGCCCTACCTCATGACGTGCTTCTTCTTCATCCTCACCTGCAACCTCATGGGCATCATCCCCTTCCCGCCGGGATCGGGCAATGTGACGGGCAACATCGCCGTGACGTTCTTCCTGGCGCTCTGCACGTTCATCGTCACACAGATCAGCGGCACGAAGCACTACTGGAAGGACATCTTCTGGCCGGAGGTTCCGTTGGCCCTGAAGGCCATCCCCATCATCCCGATCATCGAGTTTGTGGGCATCTTCACCAAGCCCTTCGCGCTGATGATCCGTCTGTTTGCCAACATGATGGCCGGCCACGCCATAGCGGTGTCGCTGGTGTGCATCATCTTCATCGTGGCCACGAAGGCGGTGGCAGTGATGATCGGCATGTCGGTGATCAGCATCGTGATGGCCGTGTTCATGATGATGCTCGAGTGTATGGTGTGCTTCATCCAGGCCATGGTGTTCACCATGCTGAGTTCGATCTTCATCGGACTTGCCAGAGAAAAATAAATAAAATAAATAATTAACTTTTAAAACCTTAAATTATGATTTCAATGTTATTAGCAGCCGAGGCTGCAGCAGGTCTTGCTAAGTTTGGTGCCGCCGTAGGTGCCGGTATCGCCGTTCTCGGTGCTGGTTTGGGCATCGGCCGCATTGGTGGCCAGGCCATGGACGCCATGGCTCGTCAGCCTGAGGTGATGAACAAGATCTTCACGAACATGATTGTGGCAGCCGCTCTGGTGGAGGGTGTCGCTCTGTTCGCCGTGGTTGTCGCCTTCCTTTGTATCTAATTGTCAAGAGTTAAGCGCTGCGTATGGATTTGTTAACGCCAAGTACAGGCCTGCTTTTCTGGACGACTGTCATCTTCCTGATTGTCGTTTGCATCATTGGCAAATACGGCTTCCCTGTCATCACCCAGATGATCAGGGACCGCAAGGCTTTCATCGATGACAGTCTCCGCAAGGCGCATGAAGCCAACGAGAAACTTGCCAACATCCAAAAGGAAGGTGAATCCATTCTGCAGGAAGCCCGCGAGAAACAGGCAGCCATCTTGAAGGAGGCTGCCGAAACCCGCGAGGCCATTGTCGCAAAAGCCCAGGAGAAGGCGAACGCCGAGGGTGCTCGCCTCATCAACGAAGCCAAGGCCGAGATCGCTTCGGAGAAGCAGCAGGCCATTGGCGAGATAAGGGCTCAGGTGGCTG
This sequence comes from Bacteroidaceae bacterium, assembly GCA_963592505.1. Classification (GTDB taxonomy): domain Bacteria; phylum Bacteroidota; class Bacteroidia; order Bacteroidales; family Bacteroidaceae; genus Prevotella. The sequence continues at coordinate 1,060 of CAVAXH010000022.1, read as the reverse complement.
AGCTGTCGGTGAAGATTGCCGAGCGCATCGTGCGCCAGCAGATCGCCACAGACAGCAAGCAGATGGAACTGATTGACCGACTGCTGGACGACGTGGCAGTTGATGACAAGAACACAAGTAAGTAAGACGCGTAGTATATGGATTTAGGTGTAATATCGGTCAGATATGCCCGTGCGCTCCTGAAGAGTGCCACGGACATGAGCCTGGAGGATGCAGTGTACAAGGAGATGCAGGTGCTTTCGCAAAGCTATCTCCAGGTGCCGGGCCTTCGCTCCGCGATAGACAACCCCATGCTCCCCAAGGACAAGAAGCAGCAGGTGCTGGTCACCGCATGCGGCGGCGACGCCACGGCGCTGACGGCACGGTTCCTGCGCCTTGTGCTCAACGAGGGACGTGAGAACGCACTGCAATTTATTGCCGCTTCTTACATAACGCTTTATCGTCAGCAGAAAAACGTCACCCGCGGAACACTTACTACCGCCGTGCCCGTCTCGCCCGAAACAGAGCGCAAGATGAAGGCCATGGTGGAAAGCAAGACTCATGGAACGGTGGAGTTCAACACCGAGGTGGACCCCGACATCATCGGCGGATTCATCCTCGAGTATGACACCTACCGGATGGATGCAAGTGTAAAGACCAAACTTAACACTATTCTTAATCAATTAAAGAAATAACCAATGTCAGATAAAATAAGACCTAGTGAGGTGTCTGAGGTGCTGCTCAAGCAGCTCGCGGACGTCAGCTCGGAGGAACAGTTCGACGAGGTGGGCACGGTCTTGACCGTGTCCGACGGCGTGGCCCGCATCTACGGCCTGCGCCATGCTGAGGCGAGCGAGTTGCTCGAGTTTGAAAACGGCACTATGGCGATTGTGATGAACCTCGAGGAGGACAACGTAGGATGTGTGCTCCTGGGCTCCACGGCTGATATCAAGGAGGGACAGAAGGTGAAGCGCACACACCACATCGCTTCGATCCGTGTGAACGACAACTTCCTGGGCCGCGTGGTCAACCCGCTCGGTGTGGCCATCGACGGCAAGGGAGACATCGACCTCACCGGAGC
>CAVAXH010000021.1:0-23255 GCA_963592505.1 Bacteroidaceae bacterium | reverse complement strand
GGTTCTGGCAGACCAACTGGCTCGTGTTCGAGTGCTGGTTGCTCGTGTTCCTCATTGTCTTCATGGTCGTGGTGAGCTGCTTCACACCGGCTCCCAGCAAGGAACAGGTGGAGGCCATCACCTTCACTGCCGAGTTCAAGAAGTCTATCCGTAGCAGCTGGGGTGCCTTCGACATCATCGGCACGCTCTTCGTGATCGGCCTCTGCGCCGCATTCTACTGGTACTTCTGGTAAACCGCATAAACAAGTGGACGGAGCCGGAACACTATGTGCTCGTCGGCCGTATCGCTACCGTCGTCGTCGTCATCCTCGGCTTCGCCTGGTTGCCCATCATGATGAAGATGGACACGCTCTACAACTACCTGCAGGGCATCCAGTCGCTGCTCGCTCCGGCAATGGTCGCTGTGTTTGCAATGGGTATCTTCTTCAAGAAGATCACGCCTAAGGCTGGTGAGTACACGATGATCACCGGTTTCCTCATCGGCATGCTGCGCCTGGTGACCAACGTGCTGACCGACACCGGCAAAGCCACGATGGAAGGCGCTTTCTGGGAGAACACCACATGGTTCTGGCAGACCAACTGGCTCGTGTTCGAGTGCTGGCTGCTCGTGTTCCTCATTGTCTTCATGGTCGTGGTGAGCTGCTTCACACCGGCTCCCAGCAAGGAACAGGTGGAGGCCATCACCTTCACTGCCGAGTTCAAGAAGTCTATCCGTAGCAGCTGGGGTGCCTTCGACATCATCGGCACGCTCTTCGTGATCGGCCTCTGCGCCGCATTCTACTGGTACTTCTGGTAAACCGCATAAACAAGTGGACGGAGCCGGAACACGCAAGGAGCGTCCGGCTCCACCACTTCCTCTCTCTCAAATAAACTGACAAGAAAAATGACACAATTCTATAACGAACATTCCAAGGTCCTGGTCTCTGTAGACTGCATCATCTTCGGATTCAACGGAGACAGCCTGCAGGTGCTCATTGGCAAACGGCGGATGGATCCCGGGCGTGGCGAATGGTCGCTGTATGGTGGTTTCGTAGGCGCTGACGAAGACCTTGAGGATGCTGCCAACCGTGTCATACTGGACCTCACAGGAATGAAAGGGCTCTACATCCGACAGGTGGGAGCTTTTGGAAGAATAGACCGCGACCCCGGCGAAAGGGTCATCTCCGTGGCTTATTGCACACTGATCAATGTAAAGGATTATGACAACAATCTGCGCGAGCACTATGGGCTGGAATGGGTGACACTCGACCAGTTGCCACACTTGTATTCGGACCATAACCAGATGATAGCCAACGCCATCAAACAGATACGCCGGCGCATCAACACCGAACCGCTGAGTTTCCGGCTGTTGCCCGAACTCTTCACACTCACCCAGCTGCAGCGTGTCTTCGAGGCAGTGATGGGCGAAGAACTCGACAAGCGGAATTTCCGCAAACGAATAAAGGATATCGGCTTCATCGAAAAGACAAGTCTTATCGACAAGATCACCTCCAAACGAGGAGCCGCCCTCTACCGTTTCAACAAAACGGCATACGACGAAGCACCTAGCTTCAACTTGAAATAGAACATTCCACAGCACACCTATATATATAACGCATTGCAAAATGCGCCCCCGGACCGGAAAACAACACACAAAGTCAGCAGACAAAAAAACAACATACAAAAACAACTAATACAAACAACTATGTTAGAGGAACTGAAAGAAAAAGTGTTCAAGGCAAACCTTGATCTCGTAAAGCACAATCTCGTGCTCTTTACGTGGGGAAATGTAAGCGGCATTGACCGCGAGAAAGGTCTTGTCGTCATCAAACCGTCAGGTGTCAGCTACGACAGCATGAAAGCCAGCGACATGGTGGTGGTCGACCTCGAGACAGGCAAAGTGGTGGAAGGCGACCTCAACCCTTCGTCTGACACACCGACCCACTTGGTGCTCTACCGTGCGTTCCCCGAGCTCGGCGGCGTGGTACACACACACTCCACCTATGCCACCGCATGGGCACAGGCCGGCAAGGACATCCCTAACATCGGTACGACACATGCCGACTACTTCCACGACTGCATACCCTGCACCGATGCAATGACAGAGGATATGATGGGCGAATACGAATACCAGACGGGTGTCGTCATCGTGGACCGCTTCAAGAAAGACAACATCAACCCCGTGCACACACCGGGTGTGCTCGTCAAGAACCACGGCCCCTTCACCTGGGGTAAGGATGCCGACGAGGCTGTCTACCACGCAGTGGTTGCAGAGCAGGTGGCAAAGATGGCCTTCATCTCCTTCAGCGTGAATCCCGGCACCACGATGAACCCCCTCCTCGTGGAGAAGCACTTCAGCCGCAAGCACGGCCCCAACGCCTACTACGGACAGAAGAAAAAGAAGTAAGCCGCACCGCGCTGAACGCCCCACCCCACACCTTCCTGAGGATGCCGGAGGGGGCACCAACAAGCAGTACACTAAAAATACCAACCAATAATTAAAAACAAAACAACAATGATTAAAGCATTCGAAAACTTAGAGATCTGGTTTGTCACCGGAGCACAGCTCCTCTACGGAGGTGAGACTGTCAAGATCGTGGACGGTCATTCAAAGGATATGGTCGACGGCCTCAACAGCACAGGCATCATCCCCATCAAGGTGGTCTACAAGGGCACAGCCAACTCATCGGCCGAAGTAGAGGCCATCATGAAGGCTTCCAACAACGACGACAAGTGTGTGGGTATCATCACATGGATGCACACCTTCTCGCCCGCCAAGATGTGGATCAAGGGTCTGCAGGCTCTCAAGAAGCCCCTCCTCCACTTCCACACTCAGTACAACGCCGAGCTGCCCTGGAACTCCATCGACATGGACTTCATGAACCTCAACCAGTCGGCACACGGTGACATCGAGTTCGGACACATCTGCACACGCATGCGCGTGGCCAGAAAGGTAGTCGTGGGCTACTGGAAGAGCGAAGAGGCTCAGAAGCAGATCGCCACATGGGCTCGCGTGGCTGCTGCCGTGGCCGACGCTCACAACGTGCGCTGCCTGATGTTCGGTATGAACATGAACAACGTGGCTGTCACCGACGGCGACCGCGTAGAGTTTGAGCAGCGTCTGGGCTACCACGTGGACTACTATCCCGTGTCTTCGCTGATGGACTACTTCAAGAAGGTGACCGACGAAGAGGCTGACGCCCTCGTTGAGGTCTACAAGAAGGAGTACACCATCAAGATCGACGAGTCGGGCGAAGAGGTCTACTGGGAGAAGGTCAAGAACTCGGCAAAGGCAGAGATCGCCCTCCGTCGCGTGCTGAAGGACGAAGGCGCCATCGCCTTCACCACCAACTTCGACGACCTGGGTGACGCCGACGTCAACGATCCCAACTTCTGCGGCTTCGACCAGATCCCCGGTCTGGCCTCACAGCGCCTCATGGCCGAGGGCTACGGCTTCGGTGCCGAGGGCGACTGGAAGACCGCTTGCCTCTACCGCACACTCTGGGTGATGAACCAGGGCCTGGAGAAGGGCTGCTCGTTCCTCGAGGACTACACGCTCAACTTCGCCGAAGGCCAGACATCAAGCCTGCAGAGCCACATGCTCGAGGTGTGCCCGCTCATCGCAACCGACAAGCCCAAGCTCGAGGTGCACTTCCTCGGCATCGGCATCCGCAAGTCGCAGACTGCCCGCCTGGTGTTCACATCCAAGACCGGCAAGGGTATCAAGGCCACTGTCGTCGACCTCGGCAACCGCTTCCGCCTCATCGCCAGCGAGGTGGAGTGCATTGAGCCGCAGCCGATGCCCAAGCTGCCCGTTGCCTCTGCCCTCTGGGTGCCGCAGCCCACATTCGAGATCGGTGCAGGCGCATGGATCCTCGCCGGCGGTACTCACCACAGCGCATTCTCTTACGACATCACCGCTGAGTACTGGGAGGACTTCTGCGAGATCCTCGGCATCGAGTTTGTCAACATCGACAAGAACACCTCGATCCGCAGCTTCAAGGAGCAGCTCCGCAACAACGAGATCTACTACATGCTTAACAAAGCACTTCACTAATTAACGACGGACTTTGGATTTCAGACCGGTGCGACAGCGAGGCGACGCAGCATGTGCTTCCACCCTCCGACCCGCGGCAGTCTGGAGTCCAAAGTTCCATTTGATTACTAACCCATTATGACAGCAAAAGACACCATACAACAAGGCAAAGCCATCCTCGGCATAGAGTTCGGTTCGACGAGAATCAAGGCTGTGCTCATCGACGGCGACAACAATCCGATAGCACAGGGCTCCTACACCTGGGAAAACCAGTTGGAGAACGGCCTGTGGACATACAGCATCAAGGCCATCTGGGAAGGTCTGCAGACCTGCTACGCCTCGCTGCGCAGCGACGTCAACAAGCAATACGGTGTGGAACTGGAGAGCCTCGCAGCCATCGGCATCAGCGCCATGATGCACGGCTATATGGCCTTCAACAAGGAAGAGGAGATCCTGGTGCCCTTCCGCACTTGGCGAAACACCAACACCGGCAAGGCTGCCGCCCGCCTCTCCGAACTGTTCGATTTCAACATCCCGTTGCGCTGGAGCATCTCTCACCTCTTCGAGTGTATCATCGACGGAGAGAGCCACGTGAAGGACATCGACTACCTTGCCACACTCGACGCCTACATCCACTGGCAGCTCACCGGTGAGCGCGTGGCAGGCATCGGCGACGCTTCGGGCATGCTCCCCATCGATCCCAACACCAAGGACTATGATGAAGAGATGGTCAAGAAGTTTGACACGCTCGTTGCCTCAAAGGGATTCCCCTGGAAGCTGCGCGACATCCTGCCCAAGGTGCTTGTGGCAGGCCAGGACGCCGGCCATCTGACCGAGAAGGGCGCCAAGCTGCTCGACCCGTCGGGCCATCTGAAGGCAGGCATACCGATGTGTCCGCCCGAGGGCGACGCCGGCACCGGAATGGTAGCCACCAATGCCGTCCGCCAGCGCACCGGCAATGTCAGCTGCGGCACCTCATCGTTCTCGATGATTGTGCTCGAGAAGAACCTCTCCAAGCCCTACAAGAGCATCGACATCGTCACCACACCCGACGGTGCTCCCGTGGCCATGGTACACTGCAACAACTGCACCAGCGACATCAATGCCTGGGTGAACATCTTCAAGGAGTTTATGGAGCTCACCGGACAGCCCGTAGACATGAACCAGCTCTACGTCAACCTGTTCCAAGCTGCCCTTAAGGGAGACACCAATTGCGGCGGTCTGATGGCTTACAACTATTTCTCGGGAGAGCCTGTCACAGGTCTCGACGAGGGCCGTCCGATGATTGTGCGTTCGGCCAACGACGTGTTCTCGCTGTCCAACTTCATGCGTGCCCACCTCTACGGTGCAGTGGCCGTGCTCAAGATCGGCAACGACATCCTGTTTAAGGACGAGAAGGTGCAGGTCGACCGCGTCACCGGTCACGGTGGCTTCTTCACCACTCCCGTGGTCGGCCAGCGCATCCTGGCAGCAGCCCTCAACCTCCCCATCTCGGTGATGAAGACAGCCGGCGAGGGTGGTCCTTGGGGAATGGCTCTTCTGGCCTCTTACCTTGTGAACAGCGACAAGCACCAGTCGCTCGCCGACTTCCTCGACCAGAAGGTATTTGCCGGCAATCAGGGCACCGAGGTCAAGCCTACACCCGAAGAGGTGCAGGGCTTCGACGCTTACATCGAGAGCTACAAGCAGGGACTTGCCATTGAGCAGGCCGCTGTCAAAAACAAAGACTAAACTATAGATTGAAGAATAATCCGCAATGTCTTGAAATCTAGGCGCTTGCCACACCCAGCAAATGCCGCGCCACCCCGGCATGAGGCACCCGCCGACAATATGCCGGGACCGCGTATAGCTGGAGAGACCATTGCGGATTATTCCCAATCAGTTTGCCAACCGTCACAACCACACCCCACACCTTTTCCGACCGGTCGGACATCCCAAACCCGCGCATCAAAGTCATCAACACTCACCACGTACCCCACCCTTACAAAAACCTACTCATTATGATTCTAAAGAGCATATCCTCCGTTGCCGTTGCATTGGCCGTCTCGTGCAACCTTTCTGCGCAAGACGCAACGTTCACCATACATGCCGACCAAGGCAAGTACAAAATCAACAAGGAGATATACGGGCAGTTTGCCGAACACTTGGGCAGTTGCATATACGGAGGTCTCTGGGTGGGCCCCGAGTCGAACATACCCAACACCGACGGCTATCGCAGCGATGTGCTGCAGGCACTCAAGGACCTGAAAGTACCCGTCTTGCGCTGGCCCGGCGGATGTTTCGCCGACGAGTACCACTGGACCGACGGCATCGGCCCCAAAAGCCAGCGCCCCAAGATGCAAAACAACAACTGGGGCGGCACCATCGAAGACAACTCGTTTGGAACACACGAATTTCTCAACCTGTGCGAACTGCTCGGAGCCGAGCCCTACATCAGCGGCAACGTGGGGTCGGGCACCGTGGAGGAGCTGGCCAAGTGGGTTGAGTATATGACCTCGGACGGCGACACGCCCATGGCCAACCTGCGCCGAAAGAACGGACGCGAAAAATCGTGGAACGTGAAATACCTGGGAGTAGGAAACGAGAGCTGGGGATGCGGAGGCAGCATGCGCCCCGAATACTATGCAGACCTGTACCGCCGATATTCCACCTACTGCCGCAACTATGACAACCACAACCTCTACAAGATAGCCTCCGGCGCCAGCGACTACGACTACAACTGGACACGGGTGCTGATGGACAACGTGGGCGGCCGCATGAGCGGACTCTCGCTGCACTATTACACCGTGAAGGACTGGAGCGACCACAAAGGAGCGGCGCTCAACTTCGACAACCAGGAATACTACTGGACCATCGGCAAGGCCCTGCAGATAGAAGGCGTGATAGAGAAGCACGCCGCCATTATGGATCAGAAAGACCCGCAGAAGAAGATCGGACTCTTGGTGGACGAATGGGGCACCTGGTGGGACGAGGAACCGGGAACCATCAAGGGCCACCTCTATCAGCAGAACACAATGCGCGACGCAATGGTTGCAGCGCTGACGCTCAACGTCTTCCAGCGCCACACCGACCGCGTGAAGATGGCGAATATCGCCCAGGTGGTCAACGTGCTGCAGTCGATGATCCTTACCGACACTGAGGGCACTGGCCACATGGTGCTCACACCCACCTACCACGTGTTCAAGATGTACCAGGGCTTCCAGGAGGCCACCTATCTGCCCGTGGATGCCCGTGTCGACTCCATCCCCGTGGAAGGCGGACACATGCACCAGATGACCGACTGCAAGATCCCGGCCGTCTCCGTTTCGGCAGCCAAGAAGCAGGACGGCGGCATCATCATCGCCCTCGCCAACACCAGCCTCGACAAGGCACAGAGCGTCGAGATCGCCCTCGACGGATGCCAGGCGAAGACCGTCAGCGGCGAGATCCTGACAGCCAAGAAGATCACCGACTACAACGACTTTGAACATCCCGATGTGATCAAGGCCGGCAACTACACCGGCGCAAAACTCAAGAAAAACACCTTGAGCGCTAAAATACCCGCAAAATCCATCGTGGTTGTTAATTTAAAATAGTAACTTTGCAACATACCGACAATAAAGAAATTACAAAAACAACAATACTAAAATATTACAACAATGAATGACATTAAAGTAATGAACCATGCAGCCGACAATATTCGCATACTGGCTGCATCCATGGTAGAAAAGGCAAACTCAGGCCACCCCGGCGGCGCTATGGGCGGCTCCGACTTCATCAACGTGCTGTTCTCCGAGTATCTGGTGTATGATCCCGCAGACCCCACGTGGACAGGCCGCGACCGTTTCTTCCTTGACCCCGGCCACATGAGCCCGATGCTCTATGCCGGCCTGGCCATGCGCGGCTTCTTCTCTATGGAGGACCTGCAGCAGTTCCGCCAGTGGGGTTCGGTCACTCCCGGTCACCCCGAGCTCGACGTGGCACGCGGCATCGAGAACTCATCAGGTCCGCTCGGCCAGGGCCACGCCCTCGCAGCAGGTGCTGCCGTTGCCGAGAAGTTCCTGGAGGCTCGCCTCGACTCAGTGATGATGCAGCATAAGATCTATGCCTACATCTCCGACGGTGCCGTAGAGGAAGAGATCTCGCAGGGCGTAGGCCGCATTGCCGGCAACCTGGGTCTGAACAACCTCATCATGTTCTACGACTCCAACGACATACAGCTCTCTACAGAGACCGGTGTGGTGATGACCGAAGACACCGAGATGAAGTATAAGGCTTGGGGCTGGAACGTCATCAAGATCAACGGTAACGACGTGGCCCAGATCCGTGAGGCTCTCGACGCTGCCCAGAAGGAGACCGAGCGCCCCACCCTCATCATCGGCAAGACCATCATGGGCAAGGGAGCTCTCCGCGCCGACGGCACCAGCTATGAGGCCTGCATCAACACCCACGGTGCTCCGCTCGGCGGCGACGCCTACATCAACACCATCAAGAACCTCGGCGGCGATCCCGAGAATGCCTTCGTCATCTTCGACGATGTGAAGGAGCTCTACGCCAAGCGTGCCGAGGAGCTGAAGGGCATCGTTGCCACACGCAAGGCTGCTGAGGCCGAGTGGCGCCAGAACAACCCCGAGAAGGCTGCCCTGATGGACGAGTGGTTTAGCGGCAAGGCTCCCAAGATCGACTGGAGCAAGTGCGAGCAGAAGGCCGGTTCGGCCACCCGTGCTGCCAGCGCCGCCTGCCTGGGCGTGCTGGCCGAGCAGGTTCCCAACATGATCTGCGCATCTGCCGACCTCTCCAACTCCGACAAGACCGACGGCTTCCTGAAGAAGACCAAGAGCATTGTCCGCGGCGACTTCTCTGGCGCATTCTTCCAGGCCGGTGTGGCCGAGCTGACGATGGCCGACATGTGTATCGGCATGATGCTCCACGGCGGTGTGGTTGCCGCAATGGGCACCTTCTTCGTGTTCTCCGACTACATGAAGCCCGCCGTCCGCATTGCCGCCCTGATGCAGATCCCCGTGAAGTTCGTCTGGACGCACGACGCCTTCCGTGTGGGTGAGGACGGTCCTACCCACGAGCCTGTGGAGCAGGAGGCACAGATCCGCCTGATGGAGAAGATGAAGAACCACGCCGGCAAGGACAGCGTGCGTGTGTTCCGTCCGGCCGATGCCGACGAGACCACCGTTTGCTGGAAGCTCGCCATGGAGAACATCGAGACTCCCACAGCGCTTATCTTCTCTCGCCAGGGCATCGCCAAGCTGCCTGAGGGCACCGACTACGAGCAGGCCGCCAAGGGTGCCTACATCGTTGCCGGCAGCGACGAGAACCCCGACGTCATCCTTGTGGCCAGCGGCTCAGAGGTGTCTACGCTCGAGTCGGGCTGCGAGGCCCTTCGTGCCGACGGCATCAAAGTCCGCGTGGTGAGCGCTCCCTCAGAGGGCCTCTTCCGCAACCAGAGCGCTGAGTATCAGGAGAGCGTGCTGCCGAAGAACGCCAAGATCTTCGGTATGACGGCCGGTCTTCCTGTCACCCTCCAGGGCCTCGTTGGTGCCAACGGCAAGGTGTTTGGCATGGAGAGCTTCGGTTTCTCTGCTCCCTACAAGGTGCTCGACGAGAAGCTGGGCTACACCGGCGCCAACGTCTACAAGCAAGTGAAAGATTTCCTGAGCTGCTGATTTCCGATGGAAGTAAAGACTATAGGCATTGCCAGCGACCACGCTGGCTTTGCCTTAAAACAGTTCGTTAAGCAATACCTCGAAGAGAAAGGCATTGCTTATAAGGATTACGGCACCTACACGGAGGAGAGCTGCGATTATTCCGACTTTGGCCACGCCCTGGCAGAAGGCATCGAGAAGGGTGAGGTCTATCCGGGCATAGCTGTCTGCGGCTCGGGCGAAGGCATCGCCATGACGCTCAACAAGCATCAGAGCATCCGTGCCGGTCTGTGCTGGATACCCGAGATAGCGCATCTCATCCGCCAGCACAACAATGCCAATGTCCTTGTGATGCCGGGCCGCTTTATCGACAACGACATGGCCCGGAAGATCCTCGACGAGTTCTTTGCTACCGACTTTGAGGGTGGCCGGCATCAGGGCCGCATCGACAAGATGCCAGTGAAAGCCTGACCGCCTTGCAAACAATAAAAGCCTTGTGTTAATACCGTCTCCGGAGAACGCAAGGCTTTCTTCTTTTTGCTCTCGACAAACGGACACGCGCTGTCTGTTAGGAAACGCATGCGCATTGTCTGTTTATAAGCAGCCACGCACTGTCTTATCAACAAACGCTACAGCATACCCATTGCATAAGAAATGAAAAAGATTGTCATTCTCGATTTCGACGGGACAATAGCCGACACGAAGCCCGTCATCATCAACACGTTTCACCGTACGCTCGACGCGCTGCACATCCCGCAGTGTACTGACGCCGCCATATCAGCCACCATCGGTCTTCCGCTGCTGGAGGCCTTCCCCATCCTTTCGCCAATGAGCCGCGAGCAGTCGGAGGAGTGCACCGCCGTCTATCGCCGCATTTTCGAAGAGGTGAACCGCGAGATCGGTGTGCCCTTGTTTCCGCATGTTGCCGACACCATCCGCCAGCTCCATTCTCTCGGGCTCATCGTCACCATTGCCACCAGCCGGGGACACGAGTCGGCCGCCGCGTTCATCGAGTCGTTTGGGCTTGACGACATCATCACTTACATCATAGCCGCCGAAAACGTGGAGCACGCCAAACCGCATGCCGAGCCCGTGGTTAAGACGCTCACCCATTTCTCGCTCCGACCGGAAGATGCCGTCGTCATCGGCGACACCCATTTCGACATCAAGATGGGGCGCAACGCCGGCTGCACGACCATTGGCGTCACCTACGGCAACGGCACACGCGAAAGCCTCATGGAGGCAGGCGCCGATGCGCTGGCCGACGATTTTGCCGACATCGTGCCCATCATCCGAATCCTAGAGCCTTAACACTCGAGTCCTAAAGCCCGAACACTCGAGTCCTAAAGCCTTAACACTCGAGTCCTAAAGCCCGAAGGACACAAGTACAAGGCACGGAGGACACAAGTACAAGACGCGGAGGACACAAGTGCAAAGAGCGACTTACAGCCGGACCACCATTGCCAATCCGTCGGCCGAGAGGGCCACCTGCACTTTTTGCTCGGCCACATGCCCGTCGGGAGATGTCTTCTTTTTCTTGCCCACCAGCTTGTCCACGATCCAGTAGCTGGCCTCTGCCGAGAGGCAGCCGATGGCAGCGCCGGCCACCACGTCGCCCCAATGGTGGCGGTTGCGGCGCACACGGTCTACGGCCGTTGCGGTGGCCACGGTGTAGCCGGCCACGCTGATCCACGGGCTCACCCGTCCATATTCCTTATGCAGCACCGTCGCTCCGCAGAAAGCGATTGCCGTGTGGCCCGATGGAAACGAGTGGTTGTCGGTGCCGTCGGGCCGTGTGGAGTGGACGGTGTGCTTGAGCGCATACACCGTGCCAGAACACAGCACAAAGGTGCCTGCCGACTTCATGAGGCGCCCGCCCCATGTGCTGCGGCTGGGCACGCCCGCCATCTTCAGTATGAACGACGCCGCCATCGGAGTGTATTGCAGCACATCGTCTATGCCGTCGCCGTGATAGCGCTTATACTGTGAGAAACCGCTCAGCGGGAAGGCCAGGATGGCACATAAAAGCATCGTTATCGTTTTCATGCCGACAAAGGTAAGCCTATTTTCAGTAAAACGATTGCGAAATGAAAAAAATGTGGCCTATACGCCAAAAATGTGCTGTCGGTCGGGCTTTACGGGCACTCATCCCGCAAGCCACGGAGACCCTATGCTGCGCCCCCACGAAATATGACAAAAGCATTAAGGACGGTTCTATAAATCGCCTTCACTGTGTCGTGGGATGTTTTTCATCTTACGTTTTGTCATCCTGCGGCCTCTTTTTCGGTTCAATATGTTTGTCCGCTCCGTCCTATAGCCCACCATACCCCTTCGCTCACAAACATATTGACTTCGGGAATAGCTCGCAATCCGACAAAGCTATTTTTTAGAACCAACGTTAAAATAATCCCAAAAAAGCTTGGCGAAACGAAAAAAAAGATTTACTTTTGCACTCGTTATCCTGAATACAATCTTTTTACCTTAAAGAAGACTAATGCCTATTGAGAGTAAATGGCGCACGCTGCGAAGCGAGCGCCATTTTTTTTGTTATAGCAAGCCCGGCACATGCATCCGTCAGGCGGGTGCATGTGCCGGGCAAGTGTGCTTTTCAGGAGGGCATCACTTCAGTGCCTTCACCCACTCCACGATGGTTTGCAGCACCTCGGGAGCCATTGTCTCCTCTATCTGCTGATACTCCGCCACGCTGCCCGTGGCACAATGCTGGAAGAGATGGTTGAGGCCGTCGAAGGTCTTGGTCTGGCTGGCTTTGTTGGCCGGAAGTGCCTTCAGTGCGCCGATGTTTGACGTGCAGTCCACCTGCATATCCTTCGTTCCGTTCAGTGCCAACACCGGACAGGTTATGCTGCCCATCGTTTTTCGCACATCCAGATTGAGGAAATGGCGGAAGTATGGCGTTGCACACGGCTTGAGGGAGGCTTCGAACGCCGGCCGCAATGTGGGCGGCAGACCATCGAGCGACACCGCCGTCAGCGGCTTGCCAGCCGCCAGACTGTCGAGGGCCTGCCCCACCACCCCACAACAGGCGTCGACAACATCGGTCGGAAGGCCCAGGGAGGCTATGCTGATGCGGTTTTGCCGCACGAGGGTCTCCTTGCCCGACACCGTCATTGCCGCCAGCGTCACCACAAAGTCGGGCTGGCCCTGGCTGGCCATCAGAAGCGCGATGGTGCCGCCTTCGCTGTGTCCCAACACGCCCACCCGGGCAAACTGCGTGCGCAGCAGGCGGAGGGCCGCCTGGGCATCGTGCATGAAGTCGGTGGTGGTGAACGCCGAGCCGTCGTATCCGGCCTGACCATACCCGCGGTCGTCGTAGCGCAGCGAGGCTATGCCCTGCCGGGCCAGCGCATCGGCGATGACCGCAAAGGGCTTGTGGTCGAACAGCTCTTCATCGCGGTTTTGCAGTCCGCTGCCGGTCACCATCAGCACCACCGGCGTGCTGCTGTCGCAGTGAGCGGGCTTCACCAGCGTTGCGGCGAAGGTGAAACCATCGTTGCTGAAGGTCACCTCCTCCTCGGTGTAGGGGAATGGCGGCACCGGTGTCTGCGGGCGGCGGAGCTCAGGGGTGCCGTGGGTCAGCGTCAGAGGCAGCGACATGCCACCCTGCGCGAATGTGCCCTCGATGCGGCTGCCGGCTCGCCGGCCCACAAAGGTGGCACCAATGGCGGGGACGGAGACACGCAGGTGTCCGTCGGCCGTGGAGTCTTTCACGGCGGGGATGTCCTTGGCACCCTGCGAGGGCGAGTCGAGGGTGCAGCCCGTCGGGGTGAAATGGAACACCAGCGGCAGCTTGGTGCCCTGGATGTCGAGACTGCCCGTCCACACGTCGTCCTGACTGCTGGCCGGGAGCGCGGTGAGCGAGAGCAGGGCAAAGATCATCAGACCAAGCAGTCGCATGGCACGCTTTAGGATGGGGTTGAAAATTTCCATTGCAATAATTGTTGGTTGTGTTTAATGGTGTGTGCTGCGGGGCACCTCAAAAAAAGATCAGCAACCTCTCCTCCATCGGCCTGCAAGCAGGGAGCTTCACGGACAGACGGAGAAACGGCTGCTGATGTAAAAAACGGCTTTCTACGCGGCCGGGCGCAACGTGCCCTTAACCGAGCAGCTGCTGGAATTTCTCGTCGAGAACGGCCTTGCTGGCAGCTCCCACAAACTTGTCGACAAGCTGACCGCCCTTAAAGAACAGGATGGTGGGGATGTTGCGCACACCAAACTCGGATGACACGTCCTCGTTCTCCTCGACATCGCACTTGCCGACAACGATCTTGCCGTCGTACTGCTCAGCCAGTTCGGAGATGATGGGGGCCACCACGCGGCAAGGACCGCACCACGTAGCCCACAGGTCGACCACCAACGGCAGTTCGCCGTTGCGATAGCTGTCGAAATTCTCGTTTGTAATTTGTACTTCCATTGTGTGTTTATAAAAATTAATGATTGATATGATATATCTCTTGATCTTGTTGCGGGCCGCGTGCAGCAGGCCGGGGCTGTTCCCCCTATCCTCTCTGGCGACTCACGGCTCAGAACTCCACCACCCTTGAGCCGTCGGGGGCTTCGGCGATGGTGACCTTCACGGCATCGTCGGGCAGTATGTCGTCGATGAGCTCGGGCCACTCCAGGAAGCAGGGTGCCCCGCTGTAGAAATAATCCTCATAGCCCATGTCGTAGACCTCCTCGAGTTTTTTGATGCGATAGAAGTCGAAATGGTAGATCGGCGTGCCGGTGCGTTCCGACTGGTACTCGTTGACGATGGCAAATGTCGGGGAGGTGATGACGTCCTCGACGCCCAGTTCCTCGCAGACAGCCTTGATGAAGGTGGTCTTGCCCGCGCCCATCTGTCCGTAGAAGGCAAAGACAGTGGCCTTGCCCATGTTGGCAACAAACTCGCGAGCCGTCTCGCGGATTGTGTCCAATGATTTGATTGTCAGTTTCATCTCTTTTATGTTTGTTTGTTGCAACTGATGTGTTTCTGTCCGTGTGTGTACCTGCGGCCCGGCACCGGGTCAGTTGACCGAGTATCTGAGCTGCTCATGCTGCTCCACGTAGTTCACGAGTTCCTTGCTCACCTCTATCGGCTGCGTCGACGACTTGAGCAGTATGTTGGTGTTGTTCTCGTCGTCGCGGATGTCGAAATAGAGCTCGGTCTTGCCTTTGGTGTCGCCTATCGTGGTCAGGATGTCGTTGGCCATTGCCGCGTCGATGTCGTTGCTGTTGACCTGTATGGTGAACCGTGCGATGCGGTCCGACTTCACCGTCTGCAGATACTCTATGTTGCCGATGGTGAAATAGTAGTTGTTGCTGCTGGCATAGCGTTTCTCGCATTTTCCGGTGATGTAGACCGAGCAGTTCTCGGTCAGCATGCCGCACCACTTGCCCCAGTCTTCGCCAAACAAGGCTATCTCGCCCGGTCCCTCAAAGTCTTCGATGGTCACGATGCCAAACGGCTTGCCCATCTTGCTGAACCGCTGGTTTACATGCGTAACGATGCCGCCGAAGGTGATCTCTTCGCGCTGCGACAAAGCCTCGTAGTTCTCCTTCACCACATCCTTGCACAAGGTGTTGCACATCTTGCGCAGCACAAGCGAATAGTCATCGAGCGGATGGGCCGAGAGGTAGATGCCCACGAGGGCTTTCTCCTTGTTGAGCCTGTCGATGGTGCTCCACGCGTCGGCAGCAGGCACGGCGGGGTTGGCTATGCCCACGTCGTCCGTGGGACCGAAGAGCGAGGTCTGGTCCTCAGCCTTCTGCCGCTGGTATTCCCTGCCGAAGCGCACCAGCACATCGAGGAACGTCTCGCCCTTGTTGTTGGCCGCCACATACTGCTCGCGCATGAGGCCGAAGCAGTCGAAGGCTCCGCTGAGGGCCATACTCTCAAACGACTTGCGGTTGACATCCTTCAGGCTGACGCGCTTGGCAAAGTCGAAGATGTCCTTGTAGGGGCCGTTGGCGAGCCTCTCCTGCACGACAGCCTCGGCGGCACCGCTGCCCACGCCGTTGATGGCAGAGAGGCCGAAGCGGATGAAGCCCTGGCTGTTGACACCGAAGCCCACATACGACTCGTTGACGCAGGGTCCCAGGGTCTCCACGCCCATCGCCTTGCACTCCTCCATCAGCTTGGCTATCTCCGTGCGTTCGGAATAGCGGCGTGTCATCAGGGCCGCCATATATTCGGCGGGATAGTGCGCCTTGAGATAGCCCGTCTGGTAGGCCACCCACGAGTAGCAGGTGGCATGCGACTTGTTGAAGGCATAGGAGGCAAACTTCTCCCAGTCGGACCAGATCTTTTCGAGCACCTTCGCGTTGTGTCCGTTTTTCTCACCGCCCTCGATGAAGTGCGGGCGCATCTCGTCTACGATCTTCTTCTTTTTCTTACCCATCGCCTTACGCAGCGCATCGCTCTCGCCACGCGTGAAGCCGGCCAGCTGACGGCTGAGCAGCATCACCTGCTCCTGATAGACGGTGATGCCGTAGGTGTCCTTGAGGTATTTCTCCATGCAGGGGATGTCATACTGCACCAGCTCGGGGTTGTGCTTGCGCTTGATGAAGTCGGGGATGTAGTCCATCGGGCCCGGCCGATAGAGGGCATTCATTGCGATGAGGTCCTCAAACACGGTGGGGTGCAGCTCACGCAGATACTTCTGCATGCCCGGCGACTCAAACTGGAAGGTGCCGATGGTGCGGCCCTCCTGATAGAGCTTGTAGGTCAGCTCGTCGTCGATGGGTATGTTGTCGATGTCGACCTCTATGCCCCGCGTCTGCTTGATGACCTTGCAGGCCTCCTTGAGCTCCGACAGCGTCTTGAGACCGAGGAAGTCCATCTTGATCAGTCCGGTGCTCTCGATGACGTGTCCGTCGTATTGTGTCACCGCACACTTCAACTCGGGGAAGTCGGGGTCGTCGGCCGTGGAGATGGGCACCCAGTCGCTGATGGGGTCGCGGCAGATGATGAATCCGCAGGCATGCAGGCCCACGCCGCGCACGGTGCCCTCAAGCTGCTTGGCATACTTGATGGTGTTGCGCTCCTTGGGGTTGGTGGAGACCTCGGCATCGCGCAGCTCGGGGGTGCACTTGATGGCGTTGGTGAGGTTCATCTTCATGTTGTCGGGCAACCGCTCGGGGATGGCCTTCTTCAGCGCATTGGTGCGCTCGAGCGGCAACTCCTCCACACGCGCCACGTCGGCAATGGAGTTTTTGGTGGCCATGCTGCCATAGGTGATGATGTGGGCGCAGTTTTCGTGCCCATACTTGTCCATCACCCAGCGTAGCACCTTGCCGCGGCCGTCGTCGTCAAAGTCGGTGTCGATATCGGGGAGGTTCACACGGTCGGGGTTGAGGAAACGCTCAAACAGCAAGTCGTATTTCAGTGGGTCTATGCGAGTTATGCCCAGGCAGTAGGCCACCACCGAACCGGCTGCCGATCCACGGCCGGGGCCCACCCACACACCCAGTTCGGTGCGGGCAGAATTGATGAAGTCCTGCACGATGAGGAAGTAGCCGGGGAATCCCATCGTCTTCATCGTGTGCAGCTCGAAGTTGATATGCTCGCACACGTCCTCGGGCACCGGCGATCCGTAGAGGCGCTCTGCACCCTCATAGGTCAGCTTGGCCAGATAGTCGGCCTCAAACTTTATGCGGTAAAGCTTGTCGACACCCCCCAGCTCCTCGATCTTTTTACGCGCCTTGTCTTCGGGCAGTGGATTGTTGCCGTTCTCGTCGGTGGTGAACTCGCGGCAAATTTCCTCTTCGGAGATTTTCTGGCGCCATATCTCCTCGGTGCCAAACGTCTCGGGGATGGGGAAGAATGGCATGATGGGATTGTGGTCGATGCTGTAGATCTCTACCTTATTTAATATGTCGAGCGTGTTGGCCAGTGCCTCCGGCACGTCGGCAAACACATCGTTCATCTCCGCCTGCGTCTTGAACCACTCCTGCTTGGTGTAGAGCATGCGCCCCGGGTCGTCGAGCTTCTTGTTGGTGGCGAGGCAGAGCAGATGGTCGTGGGCCTCGGCGGTGTCCTGGTCCTCAAAGTGGCAGTCGTTGGTGCACACCACCTTGATGCCATACTCCTTGGCAAGCTCGAGCAGCACCTTGTTGGCCTGCTGCTGCAGGGGGAACGTCTCGCGGTTGGCACGCTGCATGGGGTTTCTCACCTCGTGGCGCTGCAGCTCCAGATAATAGTCGTCGCCAAACACGCGGCGGTGCCACTCGATGGCCTCGCGCGCTCCGGCAATGTCGCCCTTGAGAATCTTGGCAGGCACTTCGCCGGCGATACACGCCGAGCACACGATGAGGTCTTCGTGGTAGCGCTCCAGGTCAGCACGGTCGGTTCGGGGCCTCATGTAGAATCCGTCGACCCACGACCGGCTCACCAGCTTGATGAGATTCTTGTAGCCGTTATAGTTTTTTGCCAAGACGATGAGGTGATAGCCCGACTTGTCGCCATTGTTGGCATTCTTGTCCTCCTTGCGGTGACGGGCCACGTACATCTCGCAGCCGAAAATGGGCTTGAACGGCTCCAGCCCCTCCTGCTTCCGGTTCTTGTTGATGCCCGCACAGTAGTCAGCAAACTCCTTGATGCCGTACATCACGCCGTGGTCGGTGATGGCCATTCCCTTCATGCCGTCGGCCACCGCCTTGTCTACGAGGCGGGGTATCTTCGACTGGCCGTCGAGGATGGAATAGTGGGTATGGACATGCAAATGTATAAATTCTTCCATGTTTTTTGCCGTTTTGGAGCTCAAAGTTACTATATAATGCCGACATTACCAAAAGAACACTATTAAAAATTTGCCACATCAACAAAAAAAGCTTACCTTTGCAGCAAATAGCAACTATTGCCGAAAATGGGTCAAAGAATCAAAAAACTAAAAAAAGTCCGCATACACCGCGAGGGAAACGACACTCTCGTTTTCAGTCTTATCGCTATCGTAGCAGTAGCCATCTGTCTGTGGCACTGTTTTGACAGCAAATGGCCGTTTGGCGTGTTCCTTGCGGTGTTTGGTGTCATCTACCTCATCGTGCTGAATTTCTATCAGTGCCCGGTCCGCTGCTTCAACATGGAGGACACCAGCAAGGTCGTGGTGGCGCCTGCCGACGGCAAGATCGTGGTCATAGAGGAAGTGGAGGAAAACCAGTATTTCCACGACAAACGCATCATGGTGAGCATCTTCATGAGCCTCTTCAATGTCCACGCCAACTGGTTCCCGGTGGACGGAAAGGTGAAGTTTGTGCACCATCAGGACGGCAACTTCCACAAGGCATGGCTGCCTAAGGCCAGCGAGGAGAACGAGCGTGCCGACATCATGATCACGACCGACGACGGCACCGACATCCTGTGCCGGCAGATAGCCGGCGCCATGGCGCGCCGCATCATCACCTATGCCCACGAGGGCGAAGACTGCTACATCGACGAGCACCTCGGCTTCATCAAGCTGGGAAGCCGTGTCGACGTGTTCCTCCCGCTGGGCACGGAGATCTGCGTCAGTATGGGCCAGAAGACCGTGGGCGACCAGACCATCATCGCCAAGCTGAAGTAGAGTTCCCCGCCGGTCTCTCCCTCCGCGCGCACACAAGGGCAAGCAATCATTACGACTATGAACATAAAGAAGCATATCCCCAACAGCATCACGTGCTGCAACCTGATCTCCGGATGCATCGCCACCCTGATGGCCTTCTTTCACGATCCGGAGACAGCTATGCTTTGGATTATCATTGGAGCCGTGTTCGACTTCTTCGACGGCATGAGTGCACGGGCGCTTCACGTCTCGTCGCCCATCGGCAAGGAGCTCGACTCGCTGGCCGACGACGTCACCTTCGGTGTGGCACCGGCCACCATCCTCTTCTCCCAACTGCTTGTGCTCGACTTGCCCGCCGTGCCGCAGCTGCTGCAAGACTGTCTGCCCTTCGTGGCATTCCTGATGGCTGCTTTCTCTGCGCTGCGCCTGGCCAAGTTTAACCTCGACGAAAGACAGAGCATGGGGTTCATCGGTCTGCCCACACCGGCCAATGCCTTGTTTTGGGGTTCGTTTGTCATCTGCTGCCACGAATGGCTTGAGAGCGTGGGCTATGCTTATGTGCTCCTCGTGGCTCTCATGCTCCTCAGCTGCTGGCTGCTCGTTTGCGAGATACCCATGTTCGCCTTGAAGTTCAAGCATTGGGGATGGAAGGGCAACGAGCTCAGATATGGCTTCATCGCCTTGTCGGCCCTGATCCTTGTTGCAAGCGTGGCTGTCTACGGTTTCAGCGGACTGCTCAAGCCGTGGTGGGTGATCATCGGCCTCTACATCCTCATTTCCGTCGTCAGCGACAAGGTGCTGCCGGCCACACCTGATGAGAAGCTGAAGAGCGCCTGCTAAAGCATCTGGCAAACGCAAAGCACCAACATAAAGCGGCGACGGGCGGAAAGCACACCATGTGCTTGCCGCCCGCCGCTTTTTTTATGGGGTTGCGATGTGTCAGTACACCAATGTTCCGATGTCTTCGCCGTCCATCACCTTCTTCAGGTTGCCCACCACATCCATATTAAACACATAGATGGGCAGGTTGTTGGCCTGGCACATGCAGATAGCGGTGAGGTCCATCACCTTCAGTCCGCGCTGCAGCACCTCCTGATAAGAGATCTTGCTGAACTTCTCGGCTTGCGGGTCTTTCTCCGGATCTGCCGTGTAGACACCGTCCACACGGGTTCCCTTCAGCATCACGTCGGCCTCAATCTCTATGCCGCGCAGCGAACTTCCCGTGTCGGTGGTGAAATAGGGGCTTCCGGTGCCGGCAGAGAAGATGCAGACATACCCGGCCTCAAGGGCCTCGATGGCTTTCCACTTGCTGTAGAACTCGCCTATCGGCTCCATCCGTATGGCTGTCAGCACCTTGGTCTTCACACCAATGGCGCCAAGGGCCGAGCTGAGTGCCAGCGAGTTGATGACCGTGGCGCACATGCCCATCTGGTCGCCCTTCACGCGGTCGAAACCCTTCTGGGCTCCCGACAGTCCGCGGAAGATGTTGCCGCCGCCGATGACGATGCCTATCTGTATGCCCATCTCGTGGATTTCCTTTATTTGACGGGCATAATCGGCCAGACGGTTGGGGTCTATGCCGTAACTCTGTTCTCCCATCAGGCTTTCACCCGACAATTTGAGGAGTATACGATTGAATCTTGCCATAATTTGAGATTTTTATTGTATATTGTTTTTGTTCAGATCACAAAATCTATTTCCTTGAAGGCATAGCTGCGCACACAGCCGTCTTTGTCGCGCAAGACGAGATGGCCGTCGTCTTCCACCTCGATGACCGAAGCGTCGAACACACCGTCCTGGTCCTTGTATGCATAAAAACCGTGCCTGCGGTAGAGGGCTTCATGATACATGGCCGAGATCTCGCCGTATGCACCCTCGGAGATCATTTTCAGATATTTCACAAACGCGCTCATGATCTTCTCGAGCAGCTCCTTCCGGTCTACGTCGTGACCGACGATCTGGCACAACGACACCGGATTGGGGATGGTCTCGGGGAAAGAATGTTGGTTTACGTTGAGCCCCACGCCAAACACACAGTCTTTGATGCGGCCGGCTGCCAGCGTGGTCTCTATGAGCGTGCCGCTGATCTTTTGGTCCTTCCAATAGATGTCGTTTGGCCACTTCAGCGATATGCCTTCGGGCACATAGGCGTCAAGGGCTTCCTTGAGCGCCAGCGCTCCCATCATGGAGAGCATAAACTGGCTCTGCACCGGCACAAACGACGGTTTCATCAGCACCGAGAACAGCAGGTTGCTGCCCCGCTCGCTCGTCCAGCTATTGGTGCCTGCACCCCGCCCGGCTGTCTGATAGTCGGCGGCAAGGACCACCACCGGAGCATTGGCTTTCGCGATGGTCTCCTGGTTGGCCTTGGCCACTTCGCGCACGCGCCGGTTGGTGCTGTCGGTCTCTGCCATTTCAAAGACCACAAAACCCTTTTCCCGGTCTTTGCCGGCCAGTCTCTTAAACAAGGAGTGGATTGAAAGCATCTTCTATATGGTTTACTTTGATATTGTCGCTGCCATTCTGGCCGATGATCGCAATGATGTCAAAACGCAATTCTTCAACGACATTGCACATCTTGACATAGTTGTCGGCCGCACGCCCCAGGCGGCGCACCTTCTGCAGGTTGACGGCATCCTCCGGCAACGTGGCCTGCTCATCAGCACGCGTCTTCACCTCTACGAACACCACGGTCTTGCGGTCGGGTGTCTTGCAGACAATGTCTATATCGCTCTTGCTGCGCCCGTATCGCCAGTCGCGCTCCATGATGAGGTAGCCCAACCTCTGCAGGTAGAGGACGGCATAGTCCTCACCCCATTTGCCCAGATCATTGTGTTCGGCCATCTCTATTGCGCTATTTTCTTGCAAAAATAGCAATAATCAACAACTCTTCAAAATATTATTCGTACTTTTGCTCAAAATTTCGCCTTATGCCTATCATTTCCCAACAACAGACCGACGAGCATTTCATGCGTATGGCGCTGCAGGAAGCCGCCCAAGCCTTGACAGAAGGCGAAATACCCATCGGAGCCGTCGTCGTGGCGCGCGGAAGGGTCATCGCACGCGCCCACAACCTCACCGAGACCTTGCACGATGTGACGGCACACGCCGAGATGCAGGCTGTCACGGCTGCTGCCAACATGCTTGGCGGCAAATATCTCACCGACTGCACGCTGTATGTCACCGTAGAGCCGTGCATAATGTGTGCAGGTGCCTTAGGATGGGCACAGCTCAAACGGGTGGTGTATGGCGCCTCCGACGACAAGCGGGGCTATGCACGATGGGCGCCGCGTGCGCTACACCCCAAGTGCAGCGTCGTGTCGGGCGTTCTCGAGAGCGAGTGCCGCACCATCATGCAGGATTTTTTCAGGTCGAAGCGGTAAAAAAGCGGCGCTCTTGGTTTTTATGGATTTTTGAACGCCCCACCTTCTTGTGTACTCTGGGGGGGCTCTGCGGCCAAGAGCTTCGGTCAGAAGGCGTATGTGTGGGTGGTCCACTCGTCGTCCGAGTACAGGTCAATGCTGAAGCCTCCCTTGCTGCCCGATGTCTGGCTGAAGATGTTGCCCTTATAAAGGGTGATCACGTTGCGTTCAACGGGGATGTTGGCTATTTCTATTTCCGACAACACACTGTTCGTCTTGTTCAGTTTGCTCACCTTCAGATTCAGACCGTTGCTGTCTGTCTTGGGGAACGTGTAGACCTCAAACGTGCAGGTCTTGCCCGTCATATCATCAGAGATGGAGAAGTTCTCCCATTGCTTGGAGTTGACACACCCCACCCCACTCAGCGCATCAAACGTGGAACTTCCGCCCGTAAACCAGAAACGCACCGTCTTGACTTCTGCGGGCACGGTATCGGTGGTCTGCAGCCGGAACATTGCCACCGCACGCTTCATCTTCAGCTGATACACGCTGTCGTTGTCGACAATGACGCTGTCGGCATACCAGAACGTGTCGGTCAGCTTGTTGTTGGGAAACGTGATCTTTTTAGGGTCGGTCATCGTGGCATTGCCGTCGCAACTGTGGGCCAACAAGACCACCAGATAACGGCCACTCGACAAGCTGAGGT
>CAVAXH010000020.1:0-23338 GCA_963592505.1 Bacteroidaceae bacterium | reverse complement strand
ACCGCTGCCGACGGCAGTGAGGTGCTCGACATCGCTCAGCGTGAAGACTTCGAATATGCCGACGTAGACCATCTCGGTCACTACACCGAGGACCATACGCTCAACCAGAAGCACATCGACGATGTGCTGGCCCTCGACCTTGTGGACGTGGAGGCCATCCGCGGCGCCCACTTCAAGGTGGTGGTCGACACCGTCAACTCGGTGGGCGGCGAGATCCTCCCCGGCCTCTTTGAGGCTCTCGGCGTGGAGGCCACCTTCCTCAACGGCGAGGCCAACGGCGACTTTGCCCACAACCCCGAGCCCATCGCCAAGAACCTCGGCGGCATCATGGAGGCATGCAGCAAGGGCGGCTACGACCTTGGTGTGGTCGTCGACCCCGATGTGGACCGACTGGCATTCATCCAGGAAGACGGCGAGATGTATGGCGAAGAATACACGCTGGTCACTGTGGCCGACTACATCCTCGACCACGTGAAGGGTGCCACCGTGTCGAACCTCAGTTCTACGCGTGCCCTGCGCGACGTCACCGAGAAGCATGGCTGCCACTACTATGCAGCCGCTGTGGGTGAGGTCAACGTCACCACGAAGATGAAGGAGGTGGGTGCCGTCATCGGCGGCGAAGGCAACGGCGGTGTGATCTATCCCGAGAGCCACTACGGCCGCGACGCCCTGGTGGGCATCGGTCTCTTCCTCAGCAGCATGGCGCAGAAAGGCCTCACGGCCAGCCAGCTCCGTAAGACCTTCCCCAGCTATGCCATTGCCAAGAACCGCATCGACCTCAGCCCCGAGACCGATGTCGACGCCATCCTCGTGAAAGTAAAGGAGATGTATGGCAAGCAGGCCAACGTGCAGGTTACCGACATCGACGGTGTGAAGCTCGACTTCCCCGACAAGTGGGTGCATCTGCGCAAGAGCAACACCGAGCCGATCATCCGCGTCTACAGCGAGGCTGCCACGATGGACGAAGCCGATGAGCTGGGCCGCATGCTTATGGACGTGGTCTACAGCATGTAAGCGGCGACTTACCGACGAATATCGATAGACTCAAGTCTCGGATTTAGAGTGCATTGAGTTTTTTAATTGACAGAAACCGAAAAACAGCGCAGGAACACATCATGTGGCCCTACGCTGTTTTTCGGTTTCAAACCCTCTCCTACCGCGTGCGCCTTACTCTCTGTAGATCCACGAGCAGATGGCGTTGAGCCAGCAGGGCATGAGCCGGAACCAACGGTAGGTGCTCACGGGCTTGCCGCCAAACGACAGGATGAAATCGCGAAACGGACTGTGGGGGACGGGCAGTCCCACATCAAGAAAACGGATGTGGGCGTATTGGTGACTCCAGGCCCAGCAGATGACATGCCAGATGGTCATCATGGCTGGATGCAGATGCACGTAGCGCTTGCGGCGCGAGGCCAGATACCACAGATAGGCATTGCCCTCTGACAGCAGACAGACGCTGCCCCCGATGATGCGGCCGTGATAGGTGGTGACAAACACGCGGGCATGGTCGCCGGCAACCAGTTGGCTCAGCTGCTGTTCGGAGGGGATGACGCGCCGCATCTTGAACCGGTAGAACCCGTTGAGCAAGCCATAAAACTGATGGAGCTCGCGGGCATCGGCGGCCTCGTGCGTGGCGACGCCCATGCCCTCCAGACGCTCTATGCGGCTGAGCATCTTCGGGGACAGACGGTCGCGCGGCGGCATGGAGTGGAGCGAGTTGTAGACCTCCATCCACGCAATGGGGAAATAGCCGTTCTCGCGAAACAGCCGGTAGCCAAACATCTTGCGCGACAAGTCGCTAAACTCTATGCTGAAGCACAGCCGACGGCTCAGCTTGCGCGTCAGTGCCTGCAGCAACAGGCCAAACACCGCCTCGCGGCTGGCCTCGTCACGATAGACACCCTCGCCATAGGCACGTCCCTGTGCATATCTGAAAGGCGGAAGCCACAGCGTGTGAACATGCACAAACGCCAGCAGATGTCCCAGCTCGGTGCCCTCGCCATCAGTGGCTACGGCCATAAAGGGTCGCTGGCCGCGCGACTTCGCAATGATCTCGAAGGCAGCGGCGCTGTGGAAGAAATTGTTGCCGAGAAGCGGCGGCAGCACATCTCTCCGCGAATAGATGGTTACACGAACGTCGTTCACGCTGACAAAATTAACAAAAAAGCCGTGACTGATGCACATTTGCACTGCGTTTTTTTACAACTTTATGATAGTCGGCACACGTTTGTGAAGCATTTTTTGTAACTTTGCCTATAAACGATAAAACACCAACCCACTATGAAAGATTTCAAGACACTGGCACAGATGCGGCGCAGCCACCGCAAGTACACTGACGAGAAAGTATCTGCCGACGACCTGCGCCTCATTCTGCGCGCAGCGCTGATGGCTCCCACAAGCATGTGCCGTAGGGCCTGGAAGTTTGCAGTGACCGATGATGCCGACACCATCGCCCGCCTGGCAGAAGCCAAGGTGACGGGTGCCGACTTTATGAAAGACGCCCCGCTGGCCATCATCGTCACCGGAAACCCCAAGACCAACGAATGCTGGATAGAGGACGGATCGATAGCCGCCCTGATGATGCAGCTGCAGGCAGAAGACCTCGGACTGGGCAGCTGCTGGGTGCAGATGCGCGGACACGCACAGGCTGACGGCACGCCCTCGAGCGAAGCCATCCACCGCATCGTCAGTCTGCCCGAAGACGAGGAGGTGCTGTTTGTCATTGCCATCGGCCATCCTGCCGACGAGCGCAAGCCGCAAAACGAGGAGCGCCTGAAATGGGACAGCGTCATCAACCTCAGCAGCATCGACCTCTAGAATCACCATACAGCCGCCTCACCGCGAGGCGGCACCACAGAGAGTGAATATGATCAATTACGACCTGAAGAGAATACGCGCCGTCATCTTCGACGTAGACGGCGTGCTCTCGGCCTCCACCATCGGCATGGACGATGAGGGAATGCCTGTGAGAACCATCAACATCAAAGACGGATATGCCATACAGCTGGCACAGAAGGAAGGGCTGCGGTGCGCCATTATGACCGGCGGCAACGCCGAGGCGATTGGCAAGCGCTACAGCTATCTGGGGGTGACCGACATCTACCAGAAGTGTGCGGTGAAGATACAGACCTACGAGGCGTTTAAGGCAAAGTATGGGCTGAGCGACGATCAGATCATCTATATGGGCGACGACATACCCGACCTGCAGGTGATGCAGCAGGTGGGGTGCCCGTGCTGCCCCGCCGATGCCTGTCCTGAGGTGAAGGAAGCTTCGGTGTATGTGTCCGACGTGAAGGGCGGCTACGGCTTTGCCCGCGACGTGCTGGAGCAGGTGCTCAAGGCTCAGGGCAAATGGCTGAGCAGTGCGCGTGCCTTCGGATGGTAGAAAACCGCTCTTTTTTTCTTTTAATTACACGACAACACTATGATACGACCAATACCCTACAAGATCATACTGGCATCAGGGTCGCCGCGCCGTCGCGAGCTGCTGGCCTCGCTCGGGCTCGACTTTGAGGTGCGCGTCATCGAAGGTATCGATGAGAGCTACCCCAAGAAGCTGCCCATCGAGCAGGTGCCGCTCTACCTCGCACACAGCAAGGCGTCGGCCTATACGGTAGGCCCCGATGAGGTCATCATCACCGCCGACACCGTGGTGGTGCTCGACCGCCTGGACCTTGGCAGCCGCGTGCTGGGCAAACCGCAAGACGCAGCCGAGGCCCACCGCATGCTGCGTGCGCTGAGCGGCAAGACTCACCGCGTCATCACCGGCGTGTGTCTCACCACCGCCAACAACCAACGGCTGATCACGACCACCACCGAGGTGACGTTCCGCCATCTCTCCAACGACGAGATCGACTACTACATCGAGCACTACAAGCCCTTCGACAAGGCAGGAGCCTACGGCATACAGGAGTGGATAGGCTACATCGGTGTGACGGGCATCCGCGGCAGCTACTTCAACGTGATGGGACTGCCCGTGCAGCGCATCTGGGACGAGCTGCAGGACATGGCCAAAAAAGAAATGTAAGGCAATTGCGTCAGCCCGCGTCGTAGTACACTTTTGCCATACAGACAAATAAACAACCCGCGCGGGCGTATTTTTTTGTCTGATACGAATGCAAATAGGCTGGGTTGGTGACCGCGCTAATGCGGACGCCACCCCAGCCTATTTGTTATCCGGGCCAGACCCTTATTCGGGGATGGCAAACTTGTCGCCGGTCTGCTCCACGAGCTTCTTGCGGAACGAGGCAGGATAGCCGGGGCGCTTCACGGCCTCACCTATGCCCTCCTTGGTGCGGAGGAAACGTCCGTTCTGCTCGGGCTTCACAGCCATATCGTTGTATTTCACGATGAGGTAGACGGCCAGCTGGCGCCAGCGGTCCATCATCTGTGCAGCCTTGAGGTTGCTGTAGGCGGTGAGATACTTCACCGCTTCAGCCTCGCTGGTCTTGCAGAGGTCAGCAGCCTTGGCCTCTATGCTGGCCTGCTGAGCAAAGTAGCTCTGTTCCAGCGAGTCGCGCACCTGCTGCAGCGAGGGGAAGAGGAGCGAGTAGCGCGGGTAGACCATGTTGCTCACCCAGTTGCACACCCAGAAGGCATTCTTGTCGGAGAAGGTGAGGGCATCGGCGCCCGGCGTGTTGTAGCACTCGGGCTGTTCGGTGTTGCCGCAGTAGACGGGCGTGTAAGCCACCATGTTGCCGTCGTCGTTGCCAAACCAGAGCACTCCGCCCACCTGTCGGGGCAGCCACGAGCGCATCTGAGCCACGTAGGAGAAGGCCGTCTGCTGTGTGGAGGTGGGGCGCTCGTTGAAGTAGCGCTTGCCGTCGACCTCGAAGTAGAGCGGTGTGGGACGATAGGGCATCTGCCATACGCCGCCACCCACATCGGTGGAGTCCATAGCCATCGGCGTGTTCTCGAAGTGGTCGCGCATGGCTGTCTCCACATCCTGCACGGAGAGCTTGCGGTCGGGCACCACCCAGAGCGGCATGTCCTCGGCATCCTTGTCCTTGCCCAGGGCCCAGGGCAGGTAACGGTCCATGCCCTTCACAAAACGGTTGAAGAACGCCCACACACGAGCGTCGCAGATGCGGCGGCCCGAGAAGTCGGGAGCAGCGTAGGCCATCTTCCAAGAGAATTCGGCATCCTTGCCCGTGAACCATCCCTTCTGTCGTGCAAACTTCACCACGTCCTTGGAGAAGAGCACGTTCTGCTTGTCCTTCATGTCAAACTTGCCTATGCGGCTCTGGTTGGCGTGTCCGCAGATAGCATTGTCGGGAATGCGCTGCGCCACCCATACCACGCTCTTCGATCCCGGTCCCTTGCCCATCATCTCCATGATCCAGGCTTCGTTGGGGTCGCAGATGGTGAACGTCTCGCCCTCCGAGCAGTAGCCGTAGGTCTCTGCCAGCGTGGTCATCACCTTGATGGCCTCGCGCGCAGTCTTGGAGCGCTGCAGTGCGATGTAGATGAGCGATCCGTAGTCGATGCCTCCGGTGGGGTCGACCATCTCCTCACGTCCGCCATAGGTTGTCTCGCCGATGGTGACCTGATACTCGTTGATGTTGCCGATGACGTTGTAGGTCTCCGGAGCCTCAGGTATCTGACTGATGTAGCGGTGCGTGTCCCAGTCGACTACGTCGCGCATGGTGCCCTTGGCGTGCTTGCCTGCCGGATAGTGCGCCAGGCCGATGAACATGCCGTAGTCGTCGGCATTATAGGTGCAGATGACGGAGCCGTCGGCCGATGCGTTCTTGCCCACGATGAAGTTGGTGCAAGCTGCCGCATAGCCAGCCATCAAGGCCAGCGCCGCCGTAATGATAGTTTTCTTGTTCATATAAAAAACGCTTGAGTGTGTTTGAGTGAGTGTGTGTGTAGGCAGGCGTTGTCAGCACGCCTTGAAACTCATGTCGAGGCCCTTCACGCTGTGTGTGAGTGCTCCCACGCTGATGAAGTCGACACCCTGTTTGGCGTAGCTGCGAATGGTGTCGAAGGTGATGCCTCCCGACGACTCCACCTCATAGCGGTGGTCGATGAGCTCCACGGCGCGGCGTGTGTCGGCCACCGAGAAGTTGTCGAGCATGATGCGGTGCACGCCGCCCTTGGTGAGCACCTGCTGCAGTTCGTCGAAGTTGCGCACCTCGATCTCTATCTTCAGGTCGAGACCCTTCTCCTTGAGATAGTGGTGGCAGCGGTCGATGGCGTTGGCGATGCCTCCTGCGAAGTCGACGTGGTTGTCCTTGAGCAGAATCATGTCGAAGAGACCAATGCGGTGGTTGGTGCCACCGCCGATCTTCACGGCCTGCTTCTCGAGCATGCGCAGACCGGGAGTGGTCTTGCGTGTGTCGAGCACCCGTGCGCCGGTGCCCTCGAGCAGAGCCACGTAGTGGCTGGTGGTGGTGGCGATGCCGCTCATGCGCTGCATGATGTTGAGCATGAGGCGCTCGGTCTGCAGCAGTGAGCGCACGCTGCCCGTGACGACAAAGGCTATGTCGCCCTTCTTGACGTGTGCTCCGTCGTTAATGAACACCTCCATCTGCATCTGCGGGTCGAAGCGCTGGAACACGCGCCGGGCCACGTCGACGCCGGCCAGTATGCCGTCTTCCTTGATGAGCAGATGGCTCTTGCCCATTGCATCTTCGGGGATGCAGCACAGTGTGGTGTGGTCGCCGTCGCCTATGTCCTCAGAGAAAGCGAGGTCGATAAGCGTATCTTCAAGTTCGTTTACTGTTAACATATTCTTAATGTGTGATTAGGGTTTTCATTTCAGTGAACTGGTTGTTGCCGGCCGTACCGCTTTCTGGTCTGCAGGCGCTGCCGTCTCGCGGCGCGTAGCGCGGCTTTCGATCGGTTGCAACTTGAGCGGAGCACCCGGCCGTGCCTTCACTGCGGGAGCTGTCTGCGGCTTCAAGGTGTCGGCCGGTTTGGGCTTCAGCGAGTCGGCCGGTTTGCTTGGGGTCTGTGCCGGCTGGCTGTCGGCGACCTTGACCGTCTTGTCGTTGTCAGCCTTGCGATGGCAACGCAGCAGACGTATGTGGTCGATGCTGGCCAAGCGGAGCGTGGTGGCCGACGAGGCCGACGGATTGTTGCGAGCCATCATGAAGTAGCCCCTCACCTCCTTCACGCCGAGGCTGTCGCCATCGGTGAGCACCAGCTGTTGCTGTCCTGACGAGGAGATGTGTGTGGTGCGGGCCGACACGCTGTCGTTGGCATAGACGATGGCCATCACCACCACGGCGTCGCGCATGCCATCCTGGAAGATGAAGTCGGTGTGGAGGGTGAGCAGATAATCGTCGCCGGCCGTAGCCTTGGCGTCGGGTGTGAGGTGGAACGACACGAGGTTGAACGGCTCCTGCGGCATGAGCACCAGCGAGCGCGCATCCTTCCACAGGTCGAGCGTGTCGCCCTGCGTCTGCGTCGTTGAGGCATCGTCGAGACTGATGTTGGAGCCAGCCGCCTGCGCCTCGTCCTCGAGGCGTTGGGCAATGTGCTCGTAGATGTCGTGAAGCTGCGTAGTGTGCCGCATGTAGTAGACCATCGACGAGTCGAACTCGGCGCTGGTCACCCCATACTTCTTGAATACCGCCTCATGAAAAGCCACCACGTTCTGCTCATAGGGCCCCTTGGCCTGGCTGGCGAGGGCGTCTGAGACGTGATAGTCGTAGAGCAGGTCCTCCAACACGTCGGGCTGTATGATGCCCGAGGGTGCCGACGGCTTGCATGCGACAAGCAGCAAGGCAAAGGCGGCAGCCACCAGTGCGGCAAACGAAGTGCGGAGCGACGCGGCCATCAGTGCGGCAAACGTGGTACGCAGCATAGGGAGAGAGTGCATAGGCGCGTGGGGGTTATTGCTCCGGTTGGTTTTTGGCAGGCTTGTGCAGTGCTGTGCGCAGCGTGGTCTCCATGAGCTCCAAGTCCTTTCGGCAGAAGAGCAGCAGGCATACCACGCCCACAGAGATGCAGGAATCTGCAAAGTTGAACACCGGCGAGAAGAACACAAACTCCTCCCCACCCCATCCGGGCACCCACTGGGGCCACGTGGCATGGAAGAGCGGGAAGTAGAACATGTCGACCACCTTGCCCATCAGCACATCGGCATAGCCCGTGCCGAAGGGCACCCAATAGGCCACGTAGAACGGCGACGAGGCGCTGAAGACCAGTCCGTAGAACAGCGAGTCGAAGATGTTGCCCGCTGCTCCGGCCATTATCATCGAGAGAAACACCACATAGCGTGTGCGTCCGCGCTGGCGCACGGTCTGCCAGATAAACCAGCCGATGGCTGTGACGGCAACGATGCGCATCAAGCTGAGGAAGAGCTTGTTGATGAACGTCATTCCCCAGGCCATGCCATTGTTTTCGACGAAGGTGATGTAGAACCAGTCGGTGACGTGTATCGACTCGCCGAGCGTCATCGACGTCTTCACGGAGATCTTGATGACCTGGTCGATGACGAGGATTGCAATGATGAGAATCCACGCCATACGTCCGTCGGTCATCCACTCCTTGTGCTTATTATTACCCATTGGTATTGTTCTTGAATTGGATGTTGGCGGCTCAATGACTTGAGCCGCCCCATTCTGCGACGTTCGTTCAGGCCTTCTCCACGAGGATGTTGACGGCGAACGTGTCGAAGTCGGTAGCCACACCGCTGTTGTCGGCTACGGTGATGCTGTCGGCCAGCACCTGCGTCTTGATGTAGTCGGCAAAGGCAGCAATGGCAGCGTCGGTGTCGGCATGAGGAGCCACGGTGACGCGTATGCGGTCGGTGATCTCCAGTCCGCTGTCCTTGCGCATGTTCTGTATGCGGTTGATGAGCTCGCGGGCCATACCCTCGTTCTTCAGTTCGGGTGTGAGCTCCACCTCGAGGGCCACGGTGAGGTTGCCCTCATTGCTGACGAGCCATCCGGGCATGTCCTCGGAGATGATCTCCACATCGGCCACCTCCACGGTGACAGGCTGTCCGTCGACGTCGAAGGCATACTGTCCGGCCTGCTCGAAGGCAGCGATCTGCTCCTGCGAGAGGTTGCTCATCACGGCAGCCACGCCCTTCATGAGTTTTCCGAACTTCTTGCCCATCACGCGGAAGTTGCACTTCACCTTCTTCACGAGGATGTTCTGTCCCTCGGCATAGGTGAGCGCCTTGACGTTCACCTCGCCCATGATGAGGTCTTTCACGGCCTCGATGTGTGCGCGCTGCGTGTCGTCGACCACAGGAATCATGATCTGTGCCAGCGGCTGGCGCACCTTGATGCTCACCTTGCGTCGCAGAGCCAGCACCATCGAGGTGATCTTCTGAGCCATCGTCATGCGTGCCTCGAGGTCCTTGTTGATCCATGCCTCGTCGGCCACGGGGAAGCGGTCGAGGTGCACCGACTCGAGCTGTCCCTCGAGATCCTTGTAGAGCTGGTCGGCAAAGAAGGGAGCGAAGGGTGCGAGCAGTTTGCTGACGGTGCAGAGGCAGGTGTAGAGCACGCGGTAGGCAGCGAGCTTGTCGGCGCTCATCTCCTTACCCCAGAAACGCTTGCGGTTGAGTCGGACATACCAGTTGCTGAGGTCGTCGTTGACGAAGGCGTCGATGAGACGTCCTGCGCGTGTGGGGTCGAAGTTCTCGAGCTCTCGTGTGACGTTGCTCACCAGCGTGTTGAGGCACGACAGGATCCAGCAGTCTACCTCGGTGAGAGCGTCGCGGCTGTCGTCGAGCGATCCGCTGGCGGGGTCGAAGCCGTCGACGTTGGCATAGAGTGCGAAGAAGCTATACGTATTATATAAGGTGCCGAAGAACTTGCGTCGGCACTCGTCGACACCGTTGGGGTCAAACTTAAGGTTGTCCCAGGGCTCCGAGTTGGTGAGCATGTAGAAGCGCACGGGGTCGGCTCCATACTTGTCGAGCATCTCGAAGGGGTTGATGACGTTGCCCACGTGCTTGCTCATCTTGTTGCCCTTGGAGTCGAGCACGAGTCCGGAGCTGATGACGTTCTTGAAGGCCACCGAGTCGAAGACCATCGTGGCGATGGCGTGGAGCGTGAAGAACCAGCCGCGTGTCTGGTCGACACCCTCGTTGATGAAGTCGGCGGGGAAGAAAGCAGGAGCCACAGGCGTACCCTCATAGGTACTGTGCACCAGTAGGTTGCGATAGGTCTGCTCATCCATTCCTGTAGCCTTCAGTCCCTCGGGGTTGATGTCGCCCTCGAAGGGATAGTGGAGCTGTGCGTAGGGCATCGAACCCGAGTCGAACCACACGTCGATGAGGTCGCTCTCGCGGTGCATAGGCTTGCCGCTGTCGCTGACGAGCACGATGCGGTCGATGTAGGGACGGTGGAGGTCCACCTTGGCATAGTTCTCCTTGGAGAAGTCGCCGGGCACGAAGCCGAGGTCCTTGAGCGGGTTGGTCTGCATGATGCCTGCGCTGACGGCCTTCTCGATCTCGTTGTAGAGTTCCTCGATGGATCCGATGCACTTCTCGTTGCGGTCTTCATCGCGCCAGATGGGCAGCGGTGTGCCCCAGAAGCGCGAGCGCGAGAGGTTCCAGTCGTTGAGGTTCTCGAGCCAGTTGCCGAAGCGTCCGGTGCCGGTGCTCTCGGGCTGCCAGCGTATGGTCTTGTTGTAGGCCACCATCTCGGGCTTCTTGGCAGTGTCGCGGATAAACCACGAGTCGAGCGGATAGTAGAGGATGGGCTTGTCGGTGCGCCATGAGTGCGGATAGTTGTGCACCATCTTCTGTATCTTGAAGGCCGTACCCTCCTGCTTCATCTCCATGGAGATGATGATGTTGAGGTCCTCGGCCTTTGCCGAAGCCTTCTTGTCCCACACGCCGTCGGGGTTGAAGCGCGGGTCGTAGGCGTTTTTGACATAGTCGCCGGCGTGGTGGCCATAGGCCTCGCTGTCGACGCAGTGTGCGATGAAGTTGTCGTCGAGGTCGCTGAGCAGATAGTACTTGCCCTGCAGGTCGACCATCGGTCGTGTCTCACCCTTCTTCGAGATGAGGTAGAGTGCAGGCACGCCGGCATCCACACACACCTTGGCGTCGTCGGCACCGAAGGTCGACGCGGTGTGCACGATGCCCGTACCGTCCTCGGTGGTGACATAGTCGCCGGGGATGACGCGGAAGGCCTCTTCGCTCATCTCCACAAACTTGTCGCGGCCGTCGGCACCGGTGAACACCTTCTCGGGGTGTGCGGCAGCATAGTCGTTGACATACTGGTGGCTGTACTGGCTGACCTTCTCGCAGGGCTTCACCCAGGGCATGAGCTGGCGGTAGTGCAGGCCCACGAGGTCGGCACCCTTCATGTGGTCCACGATGCGCCAGGGGCAGGCCTTGGCCTCCTTGTCGTAGGCGGGCAGCTCACCCTCCTTCACCTCCTGGTCGGCGTCGAGGTAGGCGCCCACGAGGTTCTCGGCGATGATGGCGGTGATGGGCTCACCGGTGTAGGGGTTGTAGGTCTCCACGGCCACATAGTCGATCTTCGGACCTACGCAGAGCGCCACGTTGGAGGGCAGTGTCCAGGGTGTGGTGGTCCATGCGAGGAAGTAGGGCTTGCCCCACTTGGTCCACTCGGCCTTGGGCTCAGTGATGAGGAACTGTGCGGTGACGGTGGTGTCCTTCACATCCTGATAGCATCCCGGCTGGTTGAGCTCGTGTGAGCTGAGGCCGGTGCCGTCGGACGGCGAGTAGGGCTGAATGGTGTATCCCTTGTAGAGCAGGTGCTTGTTGTAGAGCTGCTTGAGGAGCCACCAGAGCGTCTCGATATACTTGGTGTCGTAGGTGATGTATGGGTTTTCGAGGTCCACGAAGTATCCCATGCGCTGTGTGAGTTCATCCCACTCGCGTGTGAACTTCATCACGTCCTGATGGCATCGGTGGTTGTATTCCTCGACGGAAATCTTGTCGCCGATGTCTTTCTTGGTGATGTGGAGCTCTTTCTCGACGTTGATCTCCACGGGCAGTCCGTGCGTGTCCCATCCGGCCTTTCTCTTCACCTGGAAGCCCTGCATGGTCTTGTATCGGTTGAAGGTGTCCTTGATGGAGCGTGCGAGCACGTGGTGTATGCCCGGGTGTCCGTTGGCCGAAGGAGGTCCTTCGAAGAAGATGAACTTGGGGCATCCCTCACGTTCATCGATGCTTTTGTGGAAAATGTCGTTTTTCTCCCATTCTGCCAGGACATCAGCGTTTGTCTTGGTCAGATCCAGTCCATTATGTTCGGCAAATCTCTTAGCCATAGTCTTTACTGTTGCTTTACCTATTAAAATATAATTTGGGGCAAAGGTAACAAAAAAGTGTGGAACGGGCAAATTTTCTATCTTTCTTTTAGTCGGCTGTCGCGGTGGTCGGTCTGCGGCATGTGCGTTTTTGTGGCGTGCGGTTTGGCCGGTTGGCCGATAATGCTTATTTTTGCAGTCGTAAACCCGAAAAAACATTCTGATTATGGCAAACTATGAGCTTTACATTCTGATAGCGGTCTTTGCGGTGCTCACCGTGGTGTTGGTGTGGATAGGCGCCAAGTGTATCAACGACGTGCGCAAGCAGAAGCAGGCGCGCCAGCAGCGTCGCGAGGAGTGGCAGCAGCGTCTGCGTGGCGGTCGGCAGTAATGGCCGGCGGCCCACCGTTTTATCGGCCTCCATCTATTTTTTTAGGCATAAATCCGGAAAAAAGTCGGCGAAAAGCTTGTTTTCTTCGCGGATAACCTTTATCTTTGCGGACGTTATCCTGAAAACAATCTTTTTACCTTACAAAGGACTAATGCCTATTGAAGAAATGGAAAGCGGTGACCTGTGAAGGCCGCCGCTTTTTTCGTATACATAATTCGCAGCGTAGGTTTAACCT
This sequence comes from Bacteroidaceae bacterium, assembly GCA_963592505.1. Classification (GTDB taxonomy): domain Bacteria; phylum Bacteroidota; class Bacteroidia; order Bacteroidales; family Bacteroidaceae; genus Prevotella. The sequence continues at coordinate 10,520 of CAVAXH010000020.1, read as the reverse complement.
GCAAGCCCCGGTGGGTAGGGTGTTCAAAATCGACATTTTTTAGTGAGACGTTTTGTGCTCGTTTTAATCTCTTTTACCCTGTTCACGATGCGGGCTGAACCAATGGTGGACGACGCGGGCTAATACAATCAGCAATGTCACCGTTGCCAGAAGCGGCTGGTGATGTCGTGCATGGTGCCGTCGGCGCTGATGTGGTAGAGGCGCTGGTTGGTGGTGGGCGCCTTGAGCGGTCCGAGGTGGCGGATGTAGGGACCGAGTTTGACGTAGTCGAAGTTGTGTAGGTCGATGTCTGCAGCGAGTGTGGCCCTGCCGCTATACCAGCCCGTGTGCACCTCCGGGTGCCGCTGGCGGAGCGCTGCAGCCAGTGCGTTGATGGCGGCGGGATCGGCGTCGCCCCCCATGAAGCAGATGCAGGTGAGCAGCCCGTCGTTGTCGGCGATGAAGCGGTCGAGCACGTCGGCGGTGAGCGGTGTGCCGATGTCGTCCCAGAGATAGTCGCTGTGGCAGCCGGGGCAGTGGCAGGGACAGTGGGATATATTGATGGCTAAGGTCGTCTCGTCAGGGATCTCCTGAAAGACGACCTCAGTGTTCACGTATTTAGCCATAAGTTGGTTTTAGGCGGGTGCTTCACGGCCCCGCCGCCTGTTAGCATTCTACTTGTTGTCGGCCTCGGGCATGCGGTCAGTGCCGGCATAGAAGCGGCGGTGAGCCTCATGCTGTCGTGCCTCAGAGAAGTTGGACACGCGCTTGAGGTATCCGATGATGCGCGTGAGGTAGTCGATGTTTTTCGAGTGGCATGCCGGGCACTCGTGCAGATATCGCTTGTCGATGTGTCCGCACTCGTTGCAGACGGTGTTGGGGATGTTGAACGTGAAGTAGTTGCATCCCTCCTTGGCTGCCACGCGGAAGAGCTGTCGGTACTGTGCCTCGGAGAGATGCTCCTCGAGGTTCATGTGGAGCGCCGATCCTCCGGTGAGATGCTCGATGTAGGGTGCGCCGTGCATCTTGAACTTGTCGATGATGGAGAGCGTCTTGTCCTCCACCACATAGAAGTAGGAGTTGTAGCAGTCGCGCGGCACGAAGTATCCGTCTTCGCGGTCCCACTTGGCGTGCTTCACGCCCACGTTTTCGGCGGGTATCATCTCGCAGTTGAACATCACGTCCTTGGAGCGGTACTGCTTGTTGTATTTCTCCACGATGGAGAGTATGCCCTGCACGAAATGCAGATAGTCGTCGTTGGGCGTGATCTTCAGTCCCATAAACTCGGCAGCCTCCACCAGTCCGTTGATGCCGATGGTGAGATACTGTCGCTTGATGTTGATGTATCCGGCATCGAAGAGCGGCAGCATGCCGTGACGCTGCAGGTCTTTGAGGTTCTCGTTGTAGGCCAGCTGCACCTTGTGGCAGAGGTCGATGACGGAGCCCAGATACTCATGGTAGTCGATGCCGTTGTTGACGGCATACTGCACGCATCGGTTGAGGTTGACGGTGAGCACGCTCTTCGATCCTGTCGACACACCACCGGCACCGAGCGTATAGCTGAAACCGTTGTCCTGTATCTCGTTGCGCAGGCGGCAGCAGCTCGACAGCGAGTCGGCGTTGTCAGAGAGGTAGGTGAAGAAGCTGTGTCCCTTGGCATACATCTTTGCCGCATAGTTGCCCCACTCCTCATCCTTGCAGTCGCCGTTCTCGGTGAGCATGGCCATGGTCTCCACGGGGAAGGTGAGGACGGTCTTGGTGCGTTCCTGGTTGAACCACTCCATGAAGCGTTTCTGCAGCCAGCTGACGCCTTCCCAGTGGGGCTGCGACCCGTCGGGGAAGAAGAAGTTGCCGAAGAGCGACTCGAAGTAGTAGCGGTCGTAGTAGCTGATGTTCCAGAACACAGCCTGGTAGTTGCGTGCTCCTGTGGGTTGGTTGAGCGAGTAGACGATCTGCTCGAAGCAGTCGGTGAGGACCTTGTCGATGGTGCGCTTCTTGAGGCTGAGGTCCACCACCTCGTCGGCGCGCTTGTAGTAGTCTTCGCCATACTCCTTCTCCACGAAGTAGTTCATATACATCAGGAACTCGGGCGTGGCGCATGCGCCGGCGAGCATGGAGCTGACCATGAACACCATGTTGATGAATCCTCCGCAAAACGACTTGAGGTTGGTGGGAGCCGTGGAGTTGCCTCCGATGCTGGTGGTGCCACCGATGAGCCATGGGTACATGGTGATGGAAGCGCAGTAGTTGGCGAGGTTGGTCTCGTCGTTTTTATATATAAAGTGGTGGTCGAGCTTGTTGATGTATTCGTCGGCGAGCTGCTTGCCATACATTTTCTTGATGCGCTCGGTGAGCAGTCGGCGGTTCAGGCGGATGAAGTTCGACTTGGGCAGTTCGCCGATGAGCGTGGCGATGTTCTTGTGCTCCACGTTGGCGTTGGCGTCAAACTTCGAGCCGGTGGCAGCGTTTTCGGCCTCCATATAGTCGGAGAGGAACTTCAGTTTCTCGAGTGTCTCGCGGTCCACCTGGTGCTCCTGCCGGTAGAGTATGAACGACTTGGCCACCTTGTAGTAGCCCTCCTTCATCAGCGACTCTTCCACCTGATTCTGTATGTCCTCCACGCGCACGCCGTCGTGCACGTCGAGATGGCTGAGTATCTTCGACACCGAGCCCAGGTCGATGGGCACGCCGCAGGCGTTGAAAGCCTTGAGCACTGCGTTCATGATCTTGTCGAGCGAGAAGTTGTCTTTCGACCCGTCGCGCTTCGTGATGGTAAAGTTGCTGATTTCCATTTGATGAGTATGAGGGCTATGTCGGTCCGTTGCCGGAACCGTGTGTGTGTTTTTATGTGTTTTAAGTGTTGGTTTTTTCTGTTTGCAAAGATACGTATTTTCTGTCGTAAAGCCAAAAGGAGACGCCCATAAAAATTGCGGAAAAATGAAGTAACGCTCCACGCCTGTCGTCATAGCCGTGTGGATATCAAACGGTTATGATTTAGCTTAAAACAAACGCTTGAAGTGCTTTTTCGCCCTCGCCCGTCGCGGCCGGCCGTGTGTCGCCGGCAGCCCCATGCACCCGCCGGACAGGCCCACGGCCGCAAGGCTTTCACGGCCGCGCGATATGGCTCTCACGGCCGCGCGATATGGCTCTCGCGGGCGCACGATAATGCCTCAACGGGAGTGCCGGGAGGCGCATGCGGAAGCTGGCGGCACGGCAGCTGGCCGAAAATGTTACATGTTACATGTTACATGTTACATTAAGACACCTTATTACTTTCCGAGGGGCCCTCATATGCTCCAATACCTATTTAATAAATAATAATTAATTATGATTTTCTTATATTATAGCAACACTGCGACTTCCAATAGGTGTCTTAATGTAACATGTAACATGTAACATGTAACAAACGCATTCGGTCACCCACACAAAAACGGCCACACCCCATATATTTTTGGCTTTCGCGCATCGTATCTCGCATAAAAATCGTAAATTTGCACCGTATTACAAAGGACATTAAAAAAGCAGCAACAGATTGACAGAGAAACATATCGTACTCGAAGACATTGACCCCGTGGTGTTCTACGGCGTGAACAACAGCCACCTGCAGATGATCAAGTCGCTCTACCCCAAGATGCGCATCATGGCACGCGACAACGTGGTGAGGCTGCTCGGCGACGACGAGGAGATGGGCCGCGTGGAGCGCCACCTGGAGGCCATGCGCCGCCACGTGCTGAAGTACAACACCATCAGCGACGAGGACATCATCGACATCGTCAACGGGCACGCCACCAAGGCCGACGGCGCCAAGGACGTGCTCGTCTACACCACCAGCGGACGCCCCGTGAAGCCGCGCTCGGCCCACCAGCAGCAGCTCATCGACGCCTTCAACCGCGACGACATGGTGTTTGCCGTGGGACCCGCCGGAACGGGCAAGACCTACCTCAGCATAGCGCTCGCCGTGAAGGCGCTGAAGGAGAAGGCCGTGAAGAAGATCATCCTCAGCCGCCCCGCCGTGGAGGCCGGCGAGAAGCTCGGCTTCCTGCCCGGCGACATGAAAGACAAGATCGACCCCTACCTGCAGCCACTCTACGACGCCCTCGAGGACATGCTGCCCGCCGCACGCCTGCAGGACATGATGGACAAGCACGTCATACAGATTGCCCCCCTGGCCTTCATGCGCGGACGCACGCTTAGCGACGCCGTCGTCATCCTCGACGAGGCGCAGAACACCACCACCGCACAGATACGCATGTTTCTCACCCGCATGGGCTGGAACACCAAGATGGTCATCACCGGCGACATGACCCAGATAGACCTGCCGCGCGGACAGCGCAGCGGCCTCCGCGAATCGCTCGACATCCTCACCGGCATAGAGGGCATCTCCGTCGTCAGCCTCACGCAGAAAGACATCGTGCGCCACAAGCTCGTCACGCGCATCGTCGACGCCTACGACCGCCACGACCGCCAGCACACCGCCGACGCGCACACCGGCAACAGCAAGGAAGAGTAAGAACACAGCTTATAGATAACCACACCAATCATGAAAGCATTAACGAATACCGATTTCCATTTTGATGGACAAAAGAGTGTTTTCCACGGCAAAGCCCGCGATGTCTACAACATCAACGACGACCTCATCTGCATGGTCGCCACCGACCGCATCTCGGCCTTCGACGTGGTGCTGCCCAAAGGCATTCCCTTCAAGGGACAGGTGCTCAACCAGATAGCAGCACAGTTTCTCGACGCCACCAGCGACATCTGTCCCAACTGGAAACTGGCCACCCCCGACCCCATGGTCACCGTGGGTCTGAAGTGTGAGGGCTTCCGCGTGGAGATGATCATCCGCTCCATCCTCACCGGCTCGGCATGGCGTGCCTACAAGGACGGCTGCCGCGAGCTCTGCGGCGTCACCCTCCCCGACGGCATGCACGAGAACGAGCGCTTCCCCGAGCCCATCATCACCCCCACCACCAAGGCCGATGAGGGCCACGACATGAACATCTCGCGCGAGGAGATCATCAGCCAGGGCATCGTCTCAGCCGAAGACTATGCCGTGATGGAAGACTACACACGCCGACTCTTCGCACGCGGACAGGAGATCGCTGCCCAGCGCGGCCTGATCCTCGTCGACACCAAGTATGAGTTTGGCAAGCGCGACGGCAAGGTGTACCTCATCGACGAGATCCACACGCCCGATTCGAGCCGCTACTTCTATGCCGACGGCTACGAGGACAAGCTGGCCAAGGGCGAGCCCCAGCGACAGCTCTCCAAGGAGTTTCTGCGCCAGTGGCTCATCGAGCACAACTTCATGAACGAGCCCGGACAGCAGATGCCCGAGATCACCGACGACTATGCCCAGCAGGTGTCGGAGCGCTACATCGAGCTCTACGAGCACATCACCGGCAAGCCCTTCGACCGCGCTGCCGACGAGGGCGACATCGCCGCCCGCATCGAGAAGAACGTTGCCGCATACCTCGCCACGCGATAAGCTGCAAGGATGTACAAGCAAGAACAGATAAACCCCTACGGCAAGCAGGGGCCTAAAGAGAAACTGGTGGAGGAGATGTTTGACAACATCGCCCCCACCTACGACACGCTCAACCACCGCCTGTCGTGGAACATCGACCGCGGATGGCGGCGCAAGGCCATACGGCAGCTCGAGGCCGCCCACCCGCAGCTCATGCTCGACGTGGCCACAGGCACCGGCGACTTTGCCATCCTCGCCGCCCGGATGCTCCAGCCCCGCAAGATCGTGGGCATCGACATCTCCGAGGGCATGATGCGCATAGCCCGCGAGAAGGTGGAGCAGGCCAGCCTCGCCACCGACATCGAGATGCGTAAGGAAGACTGCCTCCACATGTCGTTTGCCGACAACACCTTCGACGCCGCCACGGCAGCCTTCGGCATACGCAACTTCCAGGACCTCGACCGCGGACTGGCCGAGATATGCCGCGTGCTCAAGCCCGGCGGACTGCTGAGCATCGTGGAGCTCACCACCCCCGTGGCCTTCCCCATGAAGCAGCTCTTCACCATCTACTCGCACACCGTGCTGCCCGTCTACGGACGGCTCATCTCGCAGGACAGCGGAGCCTACAGCTACCTCACCGCATCCATCGAGGCGTTCCCGCAGGGCGAGCAGATGACGGGCATACTGAGAAAGGCTGGCTTCAGCGAGGCTTCGTTCCGACGGCTCACATGCGGCATCTGCACCATGTATTTTGCTAAAAAATAACACCTTACACACACACCCTTCCTATGGACAAATACGGCTTGATAGGTTTCCCGCTGGGACACTCCTTCTCGGTCAGTTTCTTCAACGAGAAGTTTGAAAACGAGAACATCGACGCTTGCTACAACAACTACGAGATACCCTCCATCGACCTCGTGCCGGAGATCGTGGCCTCCACACCCGAACTGCGCGGGCTCAACGTCACCATCCCCTATAAGGAGAAGGTCATCGGACTGCTCGACGAGCTCAGCCCCGAGGCCAGCGAGATAGGTGCCGTCAACGTCATAAAGGTCATGCGAAAGGGAAAGAAAACCTCGCTCAAGGGATACAACAGCGACGTCATCGGCTTCCGGCAGAGCATAGAGCCGCTCATCGAGCGCTATCACCGCCGCGCCCTCATCCTCGGCACCGGAGGCGCATCGAGGGCCGTGGAGTATGCCCTCCGCCAGCTCGGACTGCAGACGCAGAAGGTCAGCCGCACCGACAAGCCCGGCACCATACGCTACGAGCAGGTCACGCCCGAGACCGTCAAAGACTACAACGTCATCGTCAACTGCACGCCCTGCGGCATGTACCCCCACGCCGACGAGTGCCCGCCGCTGCCCTACGAGGCCATGGACAGCCACAACCTGCTCTACGACCTCATCTACAACCCCGACGAGACGCTCTTCATGAAGCGCGGCGCACGCCAGGGGGCCGTCGTCAAGAACGGACTGGAGATGCTCCTGCTGCAGGCCTTCGTCAGCTGGGAGATCTGGAACGGCAACGATTAACCCCCCACCCCACCTATCTATATAGTCATAACACTCACACTCACACACATAACCAGCCACATGAACAACCGATACATGATGCGGGGCGTCAGCGCCGCCAAAGAAGACGTGCACAACGCCATCAAGAACATCGACAAGGGACTCTTCCCACAGGCCTTCTGCAAGATCATCCCCGACATCCTCGGAGGCGACCCCGAATACTGCAACATCATGCACGCCGACGGCGCCGGCACCAAGTCGTCGCTGGCCTACATGTACTGGAAGGAAACGGGCGACAAGAGCGTCTGGAAAGGCATCGCACAGGATGCCGTCGTGATGAACACCGACGACCTGCTCTGTGTGGGTGCCGTCGACAACATCCTCCTCTCGAGCACCATCGGCCGCAACAAGATGCTCGTGCCTGGTGAGGTCATCAGCGAGATCATCAACGGCACCGACGCCTTCCTCGAGGAGATGAGGGGCCTCGGCGTGGGCATCTACCCCACCGGAGGCGAAACGGCCGACGTGGGCGACCTCGTGCGCACCATCATCGTCGACTCCACCGTCACCTGCCGCATGAAGCGCGCCGACGTCATCGACAACGCCAACATACGGCCGGGCGACGTCATCGTCGGACTGAGCTCCACCGGACAGGCCACCTATGAGCACCGCTACAACGGCGGCATGGGCAGCAACGGACTCACCAGCGCACGCCACGACGTGTTTGCCAAATACCTCGCCGACATGTTCCCCGAGAGCTACGACCAGGCCGTGCCCGACGAACTGGTCTACAGCGGCAAGTACCGCCTCACCGACAAGGTCGACGGCGTGCCCGTCGACGCCGGACAGCTCGTGCTCTCGCCCACACGCACCTATGCGCCCGTCATACGCCGCGTCATCGACGAGCTGAAGCCCGAGATCCACGGCATGGTGCACTGCACCGGCGGCGCACAGACCAAGGTGCTCCACTTCGTGGGCCCCGACTGCCGCGTCGTCAAGGACAACATGTTCCCCGTGCCGCCCCTCTTCCGCATCATACACGAATGCAGCGGCACCGACTGGCGCGAGATGTACCAGGTGTTCAACATGGGACACCGCATGGAGATCTACGTGCGCCCCGAGGTGGCTCAGCAGGTCATCGGCATCAGCCAGAGCTTCGGCATCGACGCACAGGTGATCGGACACATCGAGGAGGGACAGCGCTCGCTCACCATCAAGAGCGAGTTTGGAGAGTTCAACTATTAAGTTTAACGGCCTGTTGGCCAACCACACACACATACACCACTTTACGACACACAAATGGCAGAAAACAACAATATCCTCGACAAGCTCGACGGACTCGTCAGCCGCTACGAGGAGGTAAGCACACTCATCACCGACCCCGACGTCATAGCCGACCAGCAGCGCTACGTGCGCCTCACCAAGGAATACAAGGACCTCGGCGACATCGTCGACGCACGCACACGCTACATAGCCTGTCTCAACAGCATCAGCGAGGCCAAGGACATCCTCGCCAACGAGAGCGACCCCGACATGAAGGCTATGGCGCGCGAGGAACTGCAGGAGGCCGAGGCACTGCAGCCCAAGATCGAGGAGGAGATAAAGATCGCCCTCGTGCCCAAAGACCCCGAGGACGCCAAGAACGTGCAGATGGAGATACGCGCCGGAACGGGTGGCGACGAGGCTGCCCTCTTCGCCGGCGACCTCTTCAACATGTATAAGCGCTTCTGCGAGAAGAAGGGATGGAACGTCAGCGTCACCGATGCCAACGAGGGTGCCGTCGGCGGATACAAGGAGATCGACTTCGCCGTCAGCGGCACCGATGTCTATGGCATACTCAAATACGAGAGCGGCGTGCACCGCGTGCAGCGCGTGCCCGTCACCGAGAGCAACGGACGCATGCAGACCTCTGCCGCTACCGTGGCCGTGCTGCCCGAGGCTGCCAAGTTTGAGGTCAACATCAACGAGGGCGACATCAAGTGGGACACCTTCCGGTCAAGCGGCGCCGGCGGACAGAACGTCAACAAGGTGGAGTCGGGCGTGCGACTGCGCTACCCCTGGAAAAACCCCAACACCGGCGAGGTGGAGGAGATCCTCATCGAGTGTACAGAGACGCGCGACCAGCCCAAAAACAAGGAGCGTGCGCTCAGCCGACTCTACACCTTCATTCACGACCGCGAGCACCAGAAGTATGTCGACGACATCGCCAACCGCCGCAAGAGCCTCGTCTCCACCGGCGACCGCAGCGCCAAGATCCGCACCTACAACTTCCCGCAGGGACGTGTCACCGACCACCGCATCGGCTTCACCACACACGACCTCAACGGCTTTCTCGCCGGAGACATTCAGGACATGATCGACGCGCTCACCGTGGCCGAGAATGCCGAGAAAATGAAAGAAAACGAACTGTAGCACCATGGGACTGCTGACCACAAAGAAGAAAGACGACGAGGAACTCGCCGAGAAGACCATGAGCGCCACGGAGTTCCAGCAGCGTGTCATCAACATGCAGAAGATAAAGCTGCAGCACGACACACTGCCCAAAACCGAAATTCCAAAAGAATAACCAACAAGGAGAAGAATATGACACGACAGGAACTATTCGAGAACATAAAGAAAAAGCAGAGCTTCCTCTGCGTGGGTCTGGACGTGGACCTCAACAAGGTACCGAAACATTTGCTGGCCGACGAAGACCCCATCTTCGCCTTCAACAAGCAGATCATCGACGCCACCGCTCCCTACTGCGTGGCCTACAAGCCCAACCTCGCCTTCTATGAGGCATACGGACTGAAAGGACTCGCCGCTTTCGAGAAGACCGTCAGCTACATACAGCAGAACTACCCCGACCAGTTTGTCATCGCCGACGCCAAGCGCGGCGACATCGGCAACACGTCGAAGATGTATGCCGAGACGTTCTTCGGACAGTATAAGGTCGACGCACTCACCGTGGCTCCCTACATGGGCGAAGACAGCGTGGTGCCCTTCCTCACCTATGAGGCCGACAAGAAGCCCTGGGTCATCCTCCTCGCACTCACCAGCAACAAGGGATCGTTCGACTTCCAGCAGACCGCATCGCCCGACGGCGAGCGCCTCTTCGAGAAGGTCATCCGCAAGAGCCAGGAGTGGGGCGACGCCGACAACATGATGTATGTCGTGGGAGCCACACGCGGAGAGATGTTCCAGGACATTCGTCGCGTGGCACCCCACCACTTCCTCCTCGTGCCCGGCGTGGGCGCACAGGGCGGCAGCCTGCAGGAGGTGTGCCGCTACGGCATGACCCCCGAGTGCGGACTCCTCGTCAACTCCAGCCGTGGCATCATCTATGCCGGTCAGGGCGAAGACTTCGCCGACGTGGCCGCACAGAAAGCCCGCGAGCTGCAGCAGCAGATGGCTGCCGAACTGGCCCGCATCTAAACGGTCGAGCCCCCGGCGCCGACGCGCATAATGGTCGACGACGCGGGCTGAACCAACGGTCGGCGACCAACGGGAGTCAAAGCCCAGCAACTACCCAGCCCAGGGCAGCGCCCTGGGTTTAAGCAGGCCAATCTAACTGCGCCCTG
>CAVAXH010000019.1:0-24131 GCA_963592505.1 Bacteroidaceae bacterium | reverse complement strand
ACGTGGGCGTGGCCTACGAATACAACTTCCTGCCCTACGGCACCGGGCGCGACTACCGGGGCGCCAAACGGCTGGCACCCTACGTCACGGCAGGCATCGGACTGACATACGCCGACACCGACGACAAAGGCCAGCTGGCCTTCAACATGCCCATCGGCGTGGGCGCAAAGTACAAGGTGGGCGAACGCATCAACATCGGACTGGAGTGGGCCATGCACTTCGCACAGAGCGACAAGCTCGACGGCGTGAAAGACCCCTACCACATAGAGAGCTCGGGCATCTTCAAGAACACCGACTGCTACTCGACACTGCAGCTGACCGTCACCTACAGCTTCATGCCAAAGTGTGTGACGTGCAACAAAGAGTGAGAACAAAAAGACAAATCAAGACACACCTTATATATATTATATATGGACACCACACGCATACCACAGCACATAGCCATCATCATGGACGGAAACGGACGATGGGCCAACGAGCGCGGCAAAGACCGCAGCTACGGACACCAGGCCGGCGTGGACACCGTAAGGCGCATCACGGCAGAGTGTACGCGGCTGGGCGTGAAATACCTGACGCTCTACACCTTCTCCACCGAAAACTGGAACAGACCGGCCAATGAGGTGCATGCGCTCATGGGACTGGTGCTCAGCTCGCTCGAAGACGAGATCTTCATGAAGAACAACGTGAGGTTTCGCGTCATCGGCGACATGGACCGTCTGCCCGCCGAGGTGCAGCAGAAACTGCACGAGACGGAGGAGCACACCGCCGCCAACACAGCCATGACCATGGTGGTGGCCCTGAGCTACTCGGCACGATGGGAGATCACCAACGCCGTCAGGCACATCGTGGACGAGGCCAACGCCAACCCCGGAAGCATCAAGGCCGAGGACATCACCGAGGACTACATAGCACAACGCCTGCAGACACCGTTCATGCCCGACCCCGACCTGCTGATACGCACCGGAGGCGAATGCCGCGTGAGCAACTACCTGCTGTGGCAGATAGCCTACGCAGAGCTCTACTTCTGCGACACCTACTGGCCCGACTTCAGCGAGGCCGACCTGCAACAGGCCATCGAGAGCTACCAGCGCCGCCAGCGCCGCTTCGGAAAGACCGAGGCACAGGTGGAGAACGGACAGTGACACACCCTGACACCCCCGGCCACCCCGCCCCCGCACAGACACAAGACACATATCACAACAAGCATATATACAACCCAAGAAGGATGTACAACATAAAACATAAAGCCCTGCTGGGCCTCGCCATGATGGCCTGCTGCGCTGCTGCCAGCGCACAGGACAAGATCGTCTTCCCCGACATCACATACGCCGGCACACCACGCGACGTGGTCATCGGCGGCATCAACGTGTCGGGAATGGACGGATACGAGGACTACATGCTCACCGGCATCTCCGGACTGGCCGTCGGCCAGCACATCGAACTGCCGGGAACGGCCATCACCGAAGCCGTGAAACGCTACTGGAAACACGGACTGTTCACCGACGTGCAGATCGCCGCCGACTCGCTCGTGGGCGACAAGGTGTACCTGCACATCGCACTGAAGGCACGCCCGCGCGTGTCGCAGATCAACTACATCGGTCTGAAGAAGAACGAACGTGAGGACATGGAGCAGAAGCTGGGCATCCTCAAGGGCGGACAGATCACGCCCAACATGATCGACCGCGCCAAGATCCTCGCCAAGAAATACTTCGACGACAAGGGATTCAAAAACGCCGACATCGAGATACAGCAGCGCGACGACGTCACCGCAAAGAACGAGGTGATCCTCGACATCATCATCGACAAGAAGCAGAAGATGCGCGTGCGCAACATCATCATCGAGGGCAACGAGAAACTCTCCAACACGAAGATCAAGGGCGGACTGCTGAAGAAGGGCGCCTTCGCCAAGACACACGAGGCCGGCAAGCTGTCGACATTCCTCAAGGCAAAGAAGTACACCCCCGAACGGTGGAAGGAAGACAAGGCAAAGCTCATCGAGAAATACAACGAGCTGGGATACCGCGACGCCACCATCGTGGCCGACAGCGTGTGGAACGCCGACGCCAAGCATGTCAACATCTGGCTGAAGGTGGACGAGGGACAGAAATACTATGTGCGCAACGTGCAGTGGGTGGGCAACACCGTCTACAACGCTGACCTGCTGTCGCACTACCTCGGACTGCGCCGCGGCAGCGTGTACAACCAGAAACTCATGGACAAGCGCCTCAGCACCGACGACGACGCCGTGAGCAACCTCTACTACAACAACGGATATGTGTTCTCGCAGATCAACCCCGTGGAGGTCAACGTCGTGGGCGACTCCATAGACCTGGAGATGAGGATCTTCGAAGGCCCGCAGGCACACCTGAGCCATGTGCGCATATCGGGCAACACACGCCTCTATGAGAACGTGGTGCGGCGCGAGCTGCGCACCAAGCCCGGCGACCTCTTCTCGCGAGAGGCACTGATGCGCTCGGCACGCGAGCTGGCATCGATGGGACACTTCGACCAGGAGAAGGTCACACCCGACGTGCAGCCCAACACCGACAACGGCACCGTGGACGTGAACTGGAACCTCGAACAGAAGTCGAACGACCAGGTGGAGTTCTCGCTCGGATGGGGACAGACAGGTATCATCGGACGTGTGGGACTGACTCTCAACAACTTCTCCATGGCCAACCTCTTCGGGCGCAACAAGGCACACCGCGGACTGCTGCCCGTGGGCGACGGCGAGAAGCTGTCGCTCGGCGTGCAGACCAACGCCTCCTACTACCAGAGCTACAACATGAGCTACTCTACCAACTGGTTTGGCAACAAGCGACCCATACAGTTCTCGGTGGGCGTGTACTACTCGAAGTCGACAGACGTGTCGAGCAACTACTACAACACCGCATGGCAGAACAGCTACTACAACTACCTCTACGGCTACAACAGCTATGGCAGCAACTACTCGAACTACGAGAACTACTATGACCCCGACAAGTATGTGAAGATGCTCGGTGCCAACATCGGATGGGGCAAGCGACTGAGATGGCCCGACGACTACTTCACGCTCTCCGTGCAGCTGTCGTACACACGCTACATGCTGAAGAACTGGCGCTACTTCCTGCTCACCAACGGAAGCTCCAACAACCTCAACCTCAGCATCGCCATCAACCGCACGTCGACCGACAACCAGCTGTACCCCCGACAGGGATCGGAGTTCTCGGCCAGCGTCACCGTCACACCGCCATGGTCGCTCTGGGACGGCAAGGACTACAAGAACCTCGCCAACGACTCCCACTCGGCCAACTACGTGAAGGAGCAGCAGGAGAAGTACCGCTGGATAGAATACCACAAGTGGAAGTTCAAGGCCCGCACGTTCACCGCCCTGTCGTCGGCACAGAAGACCTTCGTGCTCATGACACGTGTGGAGCTGGGACTGCTCGGCAGCTTCAACAAGTACAAGAAGAGCCCGTTTGAGACCTACTACATGGGTGGCGACGGCATGAGCGGATACTCCTACGGATATGCCACGGAGACCGTCGGCCTGCGCGGATACGACAACGGTAACCTCACGCCCTACGGCTACGAGGGCTATGCCTACGACCGCTTCACGCTGGAGCTGCGCTACCCGTTCATGCTGGGCAACACCACCATCTACGGCCTGACATTCCTCGAGGGCGGTAACGCCTGGAACGACACGAAGAAGTTCAACCCCTTCGACATGAAGCGCTCGGCAGGTGTCGGCGTGCGCATCTACCTGCCTATGGTGGGACTGATGGGTATCGACTGGGCCTACGGTTTCGACAAGTACTTCCTCGGACAGCAGCAGGGCGGAAGCCAGTTCCACTTCATCCTCGGACAGGAATTCTAACCGGATGATGTAACAAACGGCAAACAGAAACGTCTAACAAGAAGCGGCGGCACCACGCCGCCGCACCACAGACAACAACGACAACGATCATGAAAGCAACAAAACACCACACACGCCACGGCTGGCTGGCGGCCCTCGCCCTCACAGCCCTGATGCTGCTCATGCCGGCCGGAAAGGCACAGGCACAGAAGTTTGCACTGGTCGACATGGACTATGTGCTGAAGAACATACCCGCCTACGAACGCGCCAACGAACAGCTCAACCAGGTGTCGAAGAAATGGCAGGCCGAGGTGGAGGCCCTCAACACCGAGGCTTCGACGATGTACAAGAACTACCAGAACGAGGTGGTGTTCCTCTCGCAGGAACAGAAGAAGACCAAGCAGGAACAGATCATGGCCAAGGAGAAGGAGGCTGCCGACCTGAAGAAGAAATACTTCGGACCGGAGGGCGAGCTCTTCAAGAAGCGCGAGAGCCTCATGACCCCCATACAGGAGGAGATCTACAACGCCGTGAAGGAGATATCGGAGCTGCGCGGATACTCGCTCGTCATCGACCGCGCCTCGGACACCGGCATCATCTACGGCTCGCCGAAGGTGGACATCTCGCAGGAGGTGCTCGACAAGCTCGGCTACTAAGCACACGCTGCACCGGCGCGCCACACCGGCAGCCGCACGCAGACGACAAGACAAAACAGAAAAAGAATCAAATCAATTATCAGACAAGAACATGAAAAAGTTTTTATTAATGGTCATGCTGATGGCTCCGCTGGCCACATTCGCACAGAAGTTTGGCAAGGTAGACTCGCAGACCGTCTTCAACGCCCTGCCCGAGGTGGCAAAGGCCAACGGTGAGTTCCAGGCACTGCAGAAGCAGAAGCAGAACGAGCTGGAGAGCATGCAGAGTGAGTTCCAGCGCCAGCTCGACGCCTACCAGAAGGGAAAGAGCACCATGAACCAGACACAGCAGGAACAGAAGGAGAACGAGCTGACCGAGCTCAGCCAGAAGCTGCAGCAGGCCAGCCAGGACGCACAGCAGGAGCTGCAGAAGAAGCAGCAGGAGCTCATGCAGCCCATCCAGACCAAGATCATGAACGCCATCACCAACGTGGGCAAGGCTGGCGGCTACACCTTCATCTTCGAAGAGGGATCGGCTCCCTACATGGGCACTGCCGTGGAGGACGTGACCAGCAAGGTGCAGGCCGAGATCGGCAAGATGAAGTAGAAGCACACACTGCACACACTGCACCCCCTACATCAACCCAATCCGCCCGCAGGAAGAGGTGAACACCTGCTCCTGCGGGCGGAACGCCTTTACAACCCCACTTTTTTTTCACATACGATTTGCACACCATGAGACGTCTTTTCCTTACAGTCATCATTGCCGTGGCTGCCATGCAGGCCTTCGCACAGAACACACCGGCCACCGCCACGGCCAGCACCGCCACGGCCAGCGTGCAGCCGTTCCGCTTCGGATACTTCAGCTACAGCGAGGCGCTGCGCACCATGCCCGACTACACCATCGCACAGCGCACCATCGACGACCTGCGGGCCAAGTACGACAAGGAGATGATGCGCGTGGAAGAGGAGTTTAACCAGAAATACGAACTGTTTCTCGACAACCAGCAGGACTTCGCACCGTCGATACGCCACAAGCGGCAGGCAGAGCTGCAGGAACTGATGCAGAAGAACATGGCCTTCAAGGAAGAGGCACGCCGGCTGCTGAAA
This sequence comes from Bacteroidaceae bacterium, assembly GCA_963592505.1. Lineage (GTDB taxonomy): Bacteria > Bacteroidota > Bacteroidia > Bacteroidales > Bacteroidaceae > Prevotella. The sequence goes on along the minus strand of CAVAXH010000019.1, from coordinate 18,551 downwards.
GATGCCGAAGACAAAGCCTACGCCCCCCTGCGCGAGAAGATCAGCGCCGCCCTGCAGAAGGTGGCACGCGAGAAAGGACTCGCCTTCATCCTCAACACCGACGGCGACGCTGTGCCCTTCGTGGACCCCACCACCGGCTTCAACGTGCAGGCCGACATGAGCGCCGCACTGCAATAGGGACACCGCAGAACACATAAAGCAAAAAGGAAATGGAACAAACGCATGGCCCCATCGGCGTCTTCGACTCGGGATACGGCGGACTCACCATCCTGCACGGCATACGCCAGCTGATGCCCGACTACGACTACATCTATGTCGGCGACAACGCACGCGCCCCCTACGGCCCGCGCTCGTTCGACGTGGTGTATGAGTTTACGAGGCAGGCCGTGGCCACACTCTTCGACATGGGATGCCGGCTGGTGATCCTCGGCTGCAACACCGCATCGGCAAAGGCCCTGCGCAGCATACAGCAGAACGACCTGCCGCAGTGGGACCCCACACGGCGCGTGCTGGGCGTCATACGGCCCACGGCAGAGGTCATCGGAAAGATCACACGCAACGGACACGTGGGACTGCTCGCCACCGAGGGCACCGTGAAGAGCGAGAGCTACAGCATGGAGATTGCCAAGCTGTGGCCCAACATCAAGGTCACCGGACAGGCATGCCCCTTCTGGGTGCCGCTCATCGAGTATAACGAGGGCGACTCGCCCGGCGCCGACTACTTCGTGAAGAAACGCATGGACCAGCTGATGCAGATGGACCCCGACATCGACACCATCATACTGGGATGCACACACTACCCCATCCTCATGCCCAAGATCCTGAAATATGCCAAGCCGGGCGTGACCATCGTGCCGCAGAGCGAGTATGTGGCGAGCAGCCTGAAAGACTATCTGCAGCGCCACACCGACATGGACCGCACGCTGACACGAGGCGCCACATGCCGCTACTACACCACCGAAAACCCCGAACGCTTCAAGGAGACGGCATCCATCTTCCTGCACGAGGACATCAGCGTGGAACACGTCGACATCGGACCCTGCTGACACGCCAGGCCACCACAAGACAGCAACACAGAAGACCGAAAGACAGACACAACCGTCACATCATATCACACACACACATAACACCATCACACAACCATGCAAGAGACAAGACAAAACCGCATATCACGGCTGCTGCAGAAGGAGCTCGCCGAAATCTTCCAGACACAGACACGCAGCATGCACGGCGTGCTCGTCAGCGTGACACGCGTGCGCATATCGCCCGACCTGAGCATCTGCACCGCCTACCTCAGCATCTTCCCCTCCGACAAGGGCGAGGAACTGCTCAAGAACATCAACGCCAACGAGAAGAGCATACGCTACGAGCTGGGACGGCGCGTGCACAACCAGCTGCGCATCATTCCCGAACTGCGCTTCTTCATCGACGACAGCCTCGACTACATAGACCACATCGACGAACTGCTGAAGAAATAGATGAACTTCCCCTTTTTCATCGCACGCCGTTACCTCTTCTCGAAAAAGAAGACACACGCCATCAACGTCATCTCGCTGATATCGGCCATCGGTGTGGCCGTGGCCACCATGGCGCTGGTCATCGTGCTGAGCGTGTTCAACGGCTTCCATGACCTGGTGGCCAGCTTCTTCACCAACTTCGACCCGCAACTGAAGGTGGTGCCCGTGCAGGGCAAGACGGCGGCGGCCGACGACCCCGTGCTCACCGAGATGTGCAGGCTGCCGGAGGTGCAGACATGCACCGGCACCCTCGAAGACATGGCACTGGCCGTCTACAACGGCCGGCAGGCCATGGTGACGGTGAAAGGCGTCGACGACAGCTTCGCCGACCTCACCCACATCACCGAGATACTCTATGGCGACGGACACTTCGACCTGCACACCGCCAACCTGCAGTTTGGCGTGCCGGGCATACGCCTGGCACAGACGCTCGGCACCGGCACACAATGGAAAGACTATCTGCATGTCTATGCACCGCGGCGCGAAGGACAGCTCGACATGAGCAACGCACAGGACGGCTTCGTCGTCGACTCGCTGCTCTCGCCCGGCGTGGTGTTTGCCGTGAACCAGGGAAAGTATGACAAGAGCCACCTGCTGACCAGCCTGGCCTTCGCACAGAACCTCTTTGCACAGCAGGGACGCATCTCCGCACTGGAGCTGCGACTGAAGCCGGGCAGCGACCTCGACGCCGTGAAGGAGAAGATGCTGGCCATCGGCGGCGGCCGCTTCCGCGTGGAAGACCGCTACGAACAGCAGCACGACACGTTCAAGATCATGCAGATCGAGAAGCTCATGGCCTACATCTTCCTGACGTTCATCCTCGTGGTGGCCTGCTTCAACATCATCGGGTCGCTCTCGATGCTCATCATCGACAAGCAGGGCGACGTGGAGACGCTGCGGCACCTCGGAGCCTCCGACAAGCAGGTGCGCCGCATCTTCATCTTCGAGGGACGCATGATCAGCGTCTTCGGAGCCCTGGCGGGCATAGCACTCGGACTGCTGCTCTGCGCCCTGCAGCAACAGTATGGACTGGTGCGCATGGGCGGCGCCGACGGCAGCTACATCATCAACGCCTACCCCGTGAGCGTGCACTATGCTGACGTGCTGGCCGTCTTTGCCACCGTCATCGTGACAGGATGGACGGCCGTGTGGTACACCGTGAGGGCGGCCACCCGGCGGCAGACACAACAACGCAATCTTACAACATAAATATATTATCAACACAACATTCACGTTATGAAAATCAAAAAAGCACTTATTGCACTGATGCTCATGGTCTGCGGCATGGCCCATGCACAGATGGAAAGCATGACGATCCCGGCCGACACGGCCTTCAGGACCGGCACACTGCCCAACGGACTGACCTACTACATCCGTTACAACAACTGGCCGGAGAACCGCGCCAACTTCTACATCGCCCAGAAGGTGGGATCGCTGCAGGAGGAGGAGAGCCAGCGCGGACTGGCACACTTCCTGGAGCACATGGCCTTCAACGGCAGCGACAACTTCAAGGGCAACAACCTCATTGAGTGGTGCCGCGAGAAAGGCATAGAGTTTGGCGGAGACCTCAACGCATATACCGCCATCGACCAGACAGTCTACAACATCGACAACGTGCCCACCAACAGCCAGGGCACCGTCGACTCGTGTCTGCTCATCCTCAGAGACTGGTCGTGCGGACTGCTCCTCGAACAGGACGAGATCGACAAGGAGCGCGGCGTGATACACGAGGAGTGGCGCCTGCGCTCGTCGGCATCGAGCCGCATGCTCGAGCGCAACCTCGAGAAGCTCTACCCGGGCTCCAAGTATGGCAAGCGCTTCCCCATCGGACTGATGTCGGTCATCGACAACTTCAAGCGCAAGGAGATCGTCGACTACTACCACAAGTGGTATCACCCCAACCACCAGGGACTCATCATCATCGGCGACGTGAACGTCGACAAGGTGGAGGCCGAGATCAAGCGGCTCTTCAGCGGCATCACAAACCCTGCCGACGAGGCTCCGCTGGTGGACGAGCAGGTGCCCGACAACAGCAGCGCCATCGTGATCATCGACAAGGACAAGGAGCAGCAGATGGCCAACATCGACCTGATGTTCAAGCACGACCCCTTCCCCGACTCGCTCAAGCAGACACCCATCTACCTCATGACCGAGTATGCCAAGCAGGCCATGCTGTCGATGCTCAACGACCGCCTGAAAGAGGTGGCACAGAAGGCTGAGTGCCCCTTCGTGGTGGCCAACGCCAGCGACGGACAGTATATCTACGCCAAGACGAAGGATGCCTTCGACCTCGGCGTGTACCCGAAGACCATGGAGCAGAGCGCCGAGGCACTGCAGGCTGCCTACACCGAGGTGCTGCGCGCCGCACAGTATGGCTTCACCGCCACAGAGTACAAGCGCTTCCAGCAAGACTACCTGAGCCGCCTCGACAAGGAATACTCCAACAAGGACAAGCGACTCAACACCACCTTCTACCGCCAGGCACTGGCCAACTTCCTCGAGAACGAAGCCATGCCCAGCATCGACTGGACCTACGCCCTGATGAAGCAGATAGCACCCGCCATCCCCGTGGAGGCCATCAACGAACTGCTGCCCGAGATGGTGGGCAAGAGCGACACCAACATGGTGGTGCTCTCGTTCAACACCGAGCGTGAAGGCAGCGCCTACCCCACCGAGCAGCAGCTGCTGCAGGCCGTCAGCGCCGCACGCACAGCCAACATCGAGGCTTATGTGGACAACGTGAAGGACGAGCCCCTCATCGCCACACTGCCCAAGGCCGGCACCATCAAGAAAGAGGTGAAGAGCAAGAAGTTCGACTACACCATCCTCACCCTCTCCAACGGTGTCAACGTGCTGCTGAAGAAGACCGACCTGAAGAAAGACCAGGTCATCATGGAAGGCTTCGGCGGAACGGGCGAGGCCAACTACACACAGGCCGACGCCGCCAACCTCAAGGCCTTCGACGACGTGGTGGGCATCAGCGGACTCGGCGACTTCTCGAACAACGAACTGCAGAAGGCACTGGCCGGAAAGATCGCCGACGTGAACATCAGCATGGGACGCCGCATGAACATCAGCGGCAACTCAACCCCCAACGACGTGGAGACGATGATGCAGCTCACCTACCTCTACTTCACCAACATCAAGAAAGACGCCGACTCGTACAGCAACCTCATACAGCAGTATAACGTGATGCTGAAGAACCGCGAGCAGGACCCCGACGTGGCCCTCAGCGACTCGCTCACCGCCAGCGTCTACGACCACAACTGGCGCAACACCGCCATGAAACTGGCCGACGTGGAGCACATCAGCTACGACCGCATACTGCAGATGGCCAAGGAGCGCATGGCCAACGCCGCCGGATGGACCTTCGAGATCACCGGCAACTATGACGAGGCCACCATTCGCCCGCTCATCTGCCAGTATCTCGGCGCACTGCCCGCCAGCGGCAAGGCTCCCAAGGCCGTGCGCGCCAGCGTGCCCACAAAGAAGAACGTGGACTGCACCTTCGAGCGCAAGCAGGAGACCCCCAAGGCCACGGCCTACAAGATTTGGTTCAACTACGACATGCCCTACACGCTCGAGAACAGCATCCGTGCCGACATCGCCGGACAGGTGCTCTCGATGATCTACCTCAAGCAGATCCGCGAGGAGGCCAGCGCTGCCTACACCTGCGGTGCACAGTGCCGCATGACCACTGCCGACGACGGCTACCACATGACACAGCTGCTGGCCTACTGCCCCATGAAGCCCGAGAAGAAGCAGGAGGCGCTGACCATCATGGACCAGGCCGTGAAGGACCTCACCGTGAAGTGTGACAAGGAGATGGTCGACAAGGTGAAGACGCTCATGCTCAAGCAGCACGACGACAACGCCAAGACCAACGCCTACTGGAGCAACATCGTCTACACCGACTACAAGCTCCACTGCGACAACCACACCGACTATGTGACCCTCGTGGAGAAGCAGACACCCGAGACCATCGTGGCCTTCATGCAAGAGATGATGAAGAGCGCCAACAAGGTCAACGTGGTGATGCTGCCCGAAGAGTAGGAAGACCGCAACGGGAGGGCCACGGGGCCGCAGACCGCAGGCAGGCCCCGCCCCCTCGCCCCAACAACAACGTCCGGAAGACCAGCAACACGATGGCTGGCCTTCCGGACTTTTTTTGTCTTTTTCCTTTGCCAATACGCCAAAAAGCGGTAACTTTGCACCCGCTTTAAAACATTTGTTTAACGTTGTGGAAGAATTTGGCTGCTTGCAACCACAGTAAAAAATGCTAAAACTGCAAAATCGCCCTCAGATTTTACGGTTACTCGCATGCGTCTCCACGTAAAAGAAAGTAATGTAAAATGAGTTATCTATTCTCATCCGAATCAGTGTCGGAAGGACATCCCGACAAAGTAGCCGACCAGGTATCCGACGCCCTGCTCGACCAGTTTCTGGCTTATGATCCCGAGGCCCACTGCGCCATCGAGACCTTCAACACCACCGGACAGATGGTTATCATGGGCGAGGTGCGCTCATCGCAGTATATCGACCTGCAGACCGTGACGCGCAACACCATCAACCGCATCGGCTACACCAAGGCCGAGTATCAGTTTGACGGCAACTCGTGTGGCATCCTCACCGCCATACACGAGCAGAGCGACGACATCAACCGGGGCGTGAGCCGCGAGTGCGAGGAAGACCAGGGCGCCGGCGACCAGGGCATGATGTTCGGCTATGCCTGCAACGAGACCGACAACTACATGCCTGCCACGCTCGACCTGGCACACCTCATCATGAGCACGCTGGCCGACATCCGCAAGGAAGGCAAGCTGATGACCTACCTGCGCCCCGACTCGAAGAGCCAGGTGACCATCGAGTACAGCGACGAGGGCGTGCCCCAGCGCATCAAGACCATCGTGGTCTCCACACAGCACGACGACTTCGTGAAGCCCGCCGACGACAGCGAGGCAGCACAGCGTGCCGCCGACGAGCAGATGCTCGCCACCATCCGCGAGGACGTGCTCACCACGCTCATGCCCCGCGTGAAGGCACAGCTCAGCGAGAAGGTGCTCGCCCTCTTCGACGGCCACGAGGAATATCTGGTCAACCCCACGGGCAAGTTTGTCATCGGCGGCCCTCACGGCGACACCGGCCTCACCGGCCGCAAGATCATCGTCGACACCTACGGCGGCCGCGGCGCTCACGGCGGTGGCGCATTCTCGGGCAAGGACCCCTCGAAGGTGGACCGCTCGGCAGCCTATGCCGCCCGCTACATCGCCAAGAACATGGTGGCTGCCGGCGTCAGCGACGAGATACTGGTGCAGCTGGCCTATGCCATCGGACAGGCAAAGCCCGTGAGCGTCTATGTGAACACCTACGGCAAGAGCCACGTCGGCCTCACCGACGGCGAGATAGCCGAGAAGGTGAGCCAGCTCTTCGACCTCCGTCCGAACGCCATCGAGAAGACGCTGAAGCTGCGCCAGCCCATCTACCTCGAGACAGCCGCCTACGGACACATGGGCCGCAAGAACGAGACGGTGACCAAGGTCTTCACCAGCCGCTACCACGAGCGCAAGGAGATGGTCGTGGAGCTCTTCACATGGGAGCGCCTCGACCAGGTGGAGCGCCTCCGCAAGGCTTTCGGCCTCTAAAAAAAAAGACAGGGCGCACGGCACACACCATGCCTATCACCTAACGCTGAAAAGCTCGCTTGACAATGACACAAACGCTCGCTCCAGACACCACCGCCACGGCCGACGCCACACACCTGCCGGCAGCGGCCGCCACGAGGACCCACGGCTGGCACACGCCAAGCCAGATACTGAGCCATCTGCCGCAGGATGCCACACCCTGGCAGCAGGACTCGGCCATCAGGGCCAACGTGCAGTTTCCCGTCGTCGACTGGAGCAGCCGACCCAACCCGATGTGTACGCCGACCACCAAGGCCGACGCACCGTCGGAGCTGTCGCCCAGCAGTCCGCTGTTTCACAGCCGGTCGCTGGTGATGCCCGACTCGGTGTACCGCCCCGAGATACTGCCACGCCGGCCGGGCGTGGCCGGCGACCCCGTGCCCTACACCATCGCCGGCGACAACCTCATCACGTCGGTGCTGCTGGGCTACTTCGTGCTGGCCACGCTGGCCATCACCATGTCGGGCAACTTCATCAGCCGGCAGATCAAGAACTTCTTCCATCCGCAGAGCGAAGGCACCACCGTCATCACCGAGACCAGTTCGGAGCTGCGCTTCCAGCTGTTTCTGGCCCTGCAGACATGCCTGCTCTACGCCCTGATCTTCTTCCTCTGGCGGCAGACGTCATTCCATGAGACATTCATCCTGCCCCACTACCAGATCATCGGCATCCACACCGCCGTCTTCTCGGCCTATTTCCTGGCGAAAGCAGCGCTCTACAGCATCGTGGGATGGGTGTTTTTCGATAAGAAAAAAAATGAACAATGGATGAAGGCCAACCTCTTCCTCATCTCCACGGAAGGCGTCATCATCTTCCCTGCGGTGATGCTGTTGGTCTACTTCAGTCTGCCCGTCGGCAGCATGGTGATCTACACCGTTTTTGCCATTGCTGTGGGCAAACTGCTCACTTTTTACAAGACACATATCATCTTTTTCAACAGAAGCAAGGATATTCTGCAGAATATTTTGTACTTTTGCACACTCGAAATAATGCCACTGGGGGGCTTGTGGGGGACCCTGGTGCTGACGGATGAACTTTTAAAAACGAATTTTTAAGACAAGATGATTAAGAAGATACTGATTTCGCAGCCGAAGCCGGCCAGTGAGAAATCTCCATACTTCGACTTGGAAAAAAACTATGGTGTGGAACTGGTATTCCGCCCCTTCATCAAGGTAGAGGGACTTTCCGCCAAGGAGTTCCGCCAGCAGAAGATTGACATTCTCTCATTCTCTGCCGTCGTCTTCACGTCAAGACATGCCATCGACAACTTCTTCCTGATAGCAAAAGAGATGCGTCTCAACATCCCCGAGACCATGAAATACTTCTGTGTCACAGAGACCATCTCGCTCTATATCCAGAAATACGCGCAGTACCGCAAGCGCAAGGTATTCTTCGGCACCTCGGGCAAGGTGGACGACCTGCTGCCCCTGATGGCGAAGCACAAGGGCGAGAAATTCCTCGTGCCGCAGAGCAGCGCACACAACGACGAGGTGTCGCGCCTGCTCACCGCCAAGGGCCTCGTGCACCAGGAGTGCGTGATGTACCGCACCGTGAGCAACAACTTCACCGAAGAGGAACTGAAGAACTTCGACTGTGACCTGCTCATCTTCTCTACGCCCACCGGCGTGAACTACCTGGGCGAGTCGCTCGAAGGCATCAAGGAGGGCAAGTACAAGATCGGAGCCTTCGGCCCCGCCACCGCCAAGGCTGTGGAGAACGCCGGAATGAAGGTGGACCTCATGGCCGGCACCCCCGAATATCCGTCGATGGTGGCAGCCCTCAAGGGCTACCTCGACAAGGAGAACGGCAAGTAACACCCACCAACCGGCGGGCCCGACGGCCCGCCACCACACCGCTATCGCCATGAGCACACACTACCCCGCCACACTGCACAAGGAAGAACGTCTCTGCAGCCGTAAGGTCATCGACGCCATCTTCTCGGGAAACAACAGCCGGTCGATGTCGACCCGCTCGCTGCGCGTGGTGTATATGCCGCTCGACGACAGCACAGCCTCAGACAGCACGGCCTCTGGAAACACGCCAGACACAGCCGAAGCCCCGCTGCCGAAAGCCAAGATGCTCATCAGCGTGCCGAAACGCTACTTCAAGCGGGCCGTGAAGCGCAACCGCGTGAAACGACAGGTGCGCGAGGCCTACCGCAAGAACAAAAGCCTCATTGCCGACAAGGCCGTGGCACTGGCATTCATCTGGACCAGCGCACACCTGGCCGACAGCATGCAGGTGGAGCACAGCGTGGTGAACCTGCTCACAAGGGTCAGGGAGAAACTGGAGAAGGCCGCCGACGCAGCACATCAGGAAACACTGCAGGCACCGGAGACGCCGGGCACGTCGCTATGAACAAGATCCTGAAGACATTGTCGCACGCCGTGGCACTGCTGCTGGTGCTGCCCATCAGGTTCTACCAGACGTGCATCACACCCTACACGCCGCCGGCATGCCGCTACACACCCACCTGCTCCGAGTATGCCCGCCAGGCACTGCTGAAGCACGGACCCCTGAAAGGACTGGTGCTGGCCACATGGCGCCTGCTGCGCTGCAACCCGTGGGGCGGAAGCGGCTATGACCCCGTGCCCGAGACCTTCTCGCTGCGCGACCTCCTCACCCACCCGACCACTACCCATAACACAAATAACAAACATGCCGGAAAGGCAACAAACGATCGACCATAGAATGAAAAACTTCGTTGAAGAACTGAAATGGCGCGGTATGCTGGCACAGATGACGCCGGGTACCGAGGAATACCTGATGGAAAACATGGTATCGGCCTATCTGGGCACTGACCCCACGGCCGACTCACTGCACATCGGACACCTCTGCGGTGTGATGATGCTGCGTCACCTGCAGCGCTGCGGACACAAGCCCTACCTGCTCGTGGGCGGAGCCACCGGCATGATCGGCGACCCCTCGGGCAAGAGCCAGGAGCGCAACCTGCTCGACTCGGAGACCCTCTACCACAACCAGGAGGCCATCAAGAAGCAGGTGTCAAAGTTTCTCGACTTCGACAGCACTGACCCCAACAAGGCCGAGCTCGTCAACAACTACGACTGGATGAAGGACTTCACCTTCCTCGACTTCGCACGCGAGGTGGGCAAGCACATCACCGTCAACTACATGATGGCCAAGGAGAGCGTGCAGCAGCGCCTCAACGGCACGTCGCGCGACGGCCTGTCGTTCACCGAGTTTACCTACCAGCTGCTGCAGGGCTACGACTTCCTCTACCAGTATCAGAAATACGGTGTGCGCCTGCAGCTGGGCGGCAACGACCAGTGGGGCAACATGACCACCGGCACCGAGCTCATCCGCCGCACGCTGGGCAGCGAGGCACAGGCCTTCTGCCTCACCTGTCCGCTCATCACCAAGGCCGACGGCAAGAAGTTTGGCAAGACGGAGAGCGGCAACGTGTGGCTCGACCGCAACCGCACCACGCCCTACGCCTTCTATCAGTTCTGGCTCAACGTGAGCGACGACGACGCCGAGCGCTACATCAAGATCTTCACCTCGCTCGACCGCGAGACCATCGAGGGCCTCGTGGAGGAGCACCGCCAGGATCCCGGCCGCCGTGTGCTGCAGCGCCGTCTGGCCGAGGAGGTCACCGTCATGGTGCACTCGCAGGAAGACCTCGACATGGCCATCGCCGCCAGCAACATCCTCTTCGGCAAGGCCACCAAGGACCAGCTGGCACAGCTCGACGAGGCCACGCTCAACGACGTGTTCAAGGATGTGCCCCACTATGACCTGCCGAAAGACCAGCTCGGCGGCACCGCCATCGACCTCTTCTGCCAGGACGGCTGGGACATGTTCCCCTCGAAGGGCGAGATGCGCAAGATGGTCAAGGGCAACGGCGTGAGCCTCAACAAGGAGAAGCTCACCGCCTTCGACAAGCCCATCACCAGCGACGACCTCATCGACGGCAAGTACCTGCTGGTGCAGCGCGGCAAGAAGAACTACTACCTCGTCACGGTGAAGTAGCCGCCACAAATAAATGATAAAAAATTTGGTAGTGGCTTAAAAAACCACTACCTTTGCAACGCTAATATCAATCGGAAAGATTGTCGTATGGTGTAATGGTAGCACAACAGGTTTTGGTTCTGTTTGTCGTGGTTCGAGTCCGCGTACGACAACTTTCTGGAAAATGCCAGGCGCTTGGTTTCAAGCGTTTGGCATTTTTCGTTTCCCGGGGCCATGCCGCCCCGCACATGGGCAGACCCCGTGAATGTGACCGATGCCCCGTGACCGTTTATGAAAAGCGGTTGGGGGAAAACAGCCCCAGCAGCATGCCCGTTAGAGATATTTAAGAATATCGCAACCAAAGAAACACACGGCGATGACGGCAGAAATGAAATAAAATGTTTATCTTTGCAACAGATAGGCCCCCACTGGCCAGCCGGACGGGCGGGCAGAGGGCCGCATCACCGCCGGCATGCAGCCATACGTGCAGCCGGAGACCGACTATTTTAACTTTAAACATACACTTATGACCAGTTTGAAAGACTTTTCATTGGAAGGTAAGAACGCTTGGGTGACAGGCGCCACTTACGGCATCGGTTTCAACATCGCCAAGGCCTTCGTGGCTGCCGGCGCCAAGAACATCATCTTCAACGACATCGACCAGGAGCACGTGGACCGCGGCCTGGCATCCTACAAGGAGGCCGGCATAGAGAATGTGCACGGCTACGTCTGCAACGTCACCGATGAGGATGCCGTGCAGGCCCTGGTGAAGCAGGTCCACGAGGAAATTGGCCAGATCGACATTCTGGTCAACAACGCTGGCATCATCAAGCGCATCCCCATGGTGGAGATGAGCCGCAAGGAGTTCCAGCAGGTCATCGACATCGACCTCGTCGGCCCGTTCATCTGCTCAAAGGCCGTGCTGCCCGAGATGATCGAGCGCAAGGAGGGAAAGATCATCAACATGTGCTCCATGATGTCGGAGCTGGGCCGCGAGACCGTGTCGGCCTATGCTGCTGCCAAGGGTGGTCTGAAGATGCTCACCCGCAACATCTGCTCGGAGTATGGCGAGTACAACATCCAGTGCAACGCCATCGGCCCGGGCTACATCGCCACACCGCAGACCGCACCGCTGCGCGAGCGTCAGGCCGACGGCAGCCGTCATCCGTTTGACAAGTTCATCTGCGCCAAGACTCCCGCCGGACGCTGGCTCGACCCCTCTGAGCTGGGCGGTCCCGCTGTGTTCCTCGCCTCACACGCCTCTGACGCTGTCAACGGCCACGTGCTCTACGTGGACGGTGGTATCCTGGCCTACATCGGCAAGGACCCCTCACAGCTCAACGGCTAAGGTCTTCAGCCTTTCGTAACCCATAGAGAGAGGGGGCTTCCACGCGGAAGCCCCCTCTTCTGCAACAAGAAAAGCCCACAGCACAGGCCGCGGGCTTTTCTTGATAAATATCTTTACAATTACTTGTTCACTGCCTCAGCAAACTGAGCACCGGCAACAAACTTCACCACCGTCTTGGCAGCGAGATCGACCTTCTCGCCTGTGCGGGGGTTGACACCCTGACGGGCAGGACGCTCCTTTGTAGCGAATGTGCCGAAGCCAACGAGTTGAACCTTATCACCAGCAACGAGAGCATCCTTGACGGCCTCTGTTGTAGCGTCGAGAGCGGCCTTGGCCTGTGCTGAAGTGATACCTGCTGCATCAGCAATCTTCTTAACTAATTCTGTCTTGTTCATAATTTTGGGATATTTTGTGATTGTAAATATTGGCGTTTACCATTTGTGTGGACAAATATAGGTCTTTAGTTTCACAATCCAAACAAAAAATAAAAAAAAATGATGCAAATAACTAAAAAATGCCCCTCACGCCCCGTTTCATGGCCATATGAGCGACTTTTTTCGTAATTTTGCAGCGTTTACAACATTGTTCACCATCCAATACGACTGCATCATGCCAAATATCCCCACAGTCACCAAGAATCTGCTGGTCATCAACATGCTGGCTTTCCTTGCCACCCAAGTGCTCCCTGCCGTCAGCGGCACAGACCTCACGAGCCTGCTGGGCCTGCACTTCTTCATGGCTTCCGACTTCAGACTCTACCAGCTCCTCACCTACATGTTCATGCACGGCAGCTGGACGCACATCATCCTCAACATGCTCATGCTATGGATGTTTGGCGCTGTGGTGGAAAACACATGGGGAGCAAAAAGATACCTTTTTTATTACATATTTTGCGGCATCGGCGCCGGCTTGTGCCAGGAGCTGGCGCAGTATGTGCAGTATTGTGTCGACGGACTGGCCGACTACCAGATGGTGAACATCGGGTCGACGGTGATCCCCACCGACCAGTATCTCAACATGCTCAACACTGTGGGAGCCTCGGGCGCCATCTACGCCCTGCTGCTCGCCTTCGGCATGATGTTTCCCAACGAGCGCATGTTCATCATGCCCATCCCTGTGCCCATCAAGGCCAAGTGGGTCGTCCTGGGCTCCATACTCCTGGAGTTCGTCACGGGCATAAGCCCCAACATCAGCGACGGCGTGGCACACATGGCGCACCTCGGCGGCATGGTGTTCGGCGTGCTGCTCATCGTCTACTGGCGGCGCCAGGCACGCCAAGGCTACGGCACCGGCAGCCACGGGCAGACCTTCGGCCGCTTTGCCGGCGGATGGCGCCACCGGCAGGACAGCCACACCACCGCCCGGCACACCGCCACGGGCAACCCCGACTGGGACTATAATGCCGACAAGCAAGCCACCCAAGAGGAGATAGACCGCATACTCGACAAGATCAGAAAGAGCGGATACGACAGTCTCACCAGAAGCGAGAAGCAACGCCTGTTCGACCAAAGCAAGAAATGATAGCCAGACTCAAGAAATTCTCACTGCAGGTGGTGGCCGGTGCCAACATCGCCACCATCCTGCTGATGCTCCTCGTGGGCTACAGCGGACACATCGACCCTGCCAGCCACGCCACACTGGCCAACGCCGGCCTGCTCTTCCCGGCCTTCCTGGCCATCAATGCGGCGTTTCTCGTGTTCTGGGTGGTGTTCAAGTTCAAGGGCATCGTCATACCCTTCGTGGGCTACCTGCTCTGCTATGGGCCCATGCGCACCTACATGCCCTTCAACCTCAGCGCCGAGCCGCCCGTGGGGGCCATCAAGGTGATGACCTACAACGTGCAGATGTACCGCACGATGGGCACGGCCGACACCTTCTCCGCCGACACCATTGCCGCCTACATCCTGCGCAGCGGCGCCGACCTGGTGTGTGTGCAGGAGGGCTACCACCGCCTCGACTTCGACAGCACCTTCCGTGCCCGCTATCCCTACATCAGCGAACAGCAGAAGCCCGGGGCCGACGACTTCGTGGCCCTCTACAGCCGCTTCCCCATACGGCGCACCGAGATCATCGACTATCCCTCGGTGGGCAACATGAGCGTGGCCTTCTACCTCGACATCAACGGGCAGAAGGTGCTCGTGGTCAACAACCACCTGGAGTCGAACGCACTCGACAGCAACGACAAGAGCGGCTTCGGCAGTCTCATCAAGGGCCACCTCGACAAGGACAGCGCGCGCAGCGAGTCGACACGCCTCATCGACAAGCTGGCCACCGCCTCGCGCAAGCGCGCACCGCAGGCCGAGGCCGTGGCCCGCTACATTGCCAACCACCGCACCGGCCACCGCGTCATCGTGTGCGGCGACTTCAACGAGAACCCGCTGGGCTATGCCCACACACGCATCGGCAGCGACCTCACCGACTGCTACGCAGCCACCGCCAACGGCATCGGCCGCACCTTCAACCAGAGCCACATGTATGTGCGCATCGACCACCTGTTCTGCTCCGACGACATCACACCCTACGCCTGCGCCGTAGACAACCATTTCGCGGCCAGCGACCACTACCCCGTAGCATGTTGGCTCAAATTCGGGCGGAAAATATAGAAAATAAACAATAAAACAGCCATAAATTTCCTAAAAACAAGGAAAAGTAGTATCTTTGCACATCTTATATTGTTAAATAGTTGAAACATAAATAACAAATAACTATAAAAATGCGAAACAAAGGAATTGTAATTGTAACCGCCGTCTTACTGACGCTTACATGCCTCTTCTATTTGTCGTTCCCGATTGCCACCAACTACTATGACAATCAGGCAGCCAAACTCAAGGATCCCATAGATCAGCAGAACTACAAGGATTCGGTGAAGTATCTTGGCATCTACGACTATCAGAAGTGTCTGCAGACGCAGATCGGTCTCGGCCTTGACCTGAAAGGCGGTATGAACGTAGTGCTCGAAATCTCTGTGCCCGACGTGGTTGACATGCTTGCCGACCACAAGAGCGAGCCTGCCTACGTGAAATCGCTGGCAGAGGCACGCAAGCAGCTCGAAGCCGGCAAGAGCGACTTCATCTCGCTCTTCATCGACGCCTATCACAAGAACGCCCCCGGCCACAACCTCGCCGAGGTCTTCGCCACACAGCAGCTGCAGGGCAAAGTGTCGCCCACAAGCAACGACAGCGAGGTGGAGAAGGTGCTGCGCAAAGAGGTGAGCTCAGCCATCGACAACTCTTTCAACGTGGTGCGCACACGTATCGACCAGTTTGGTGTGGTACAGCCCAACATACAGCGCATTCAGGGCGCCGAGGGCCGCATCATGGTGGAGATGCCCGGCATACAGGAGCCCGAGCGCATGCGCAAGCTCCTGCAGGGTAGCGCCAACCTGGAGTTCTGGGAGACCTACAACGCCGAGGAGATCATCCCCTACCTGCAGCAGCTCGACCAGCGTCTGGCCGCTGCCGACCAGGAGACCGGCGCCAAGGACACCACTGCCGCAGAGGCACAGCAGGACACCACAGCCACCGAGGCACAGCCTGTGACGAAGCAGGCCCAGTCGAAGTTCAAGATCAACAACGGCAAGAAAGCCACCGACCTCAAGACCACTCCCGACGCTGAGCTCGAGCAGGCCAAGAAGCAGCACCCGCTGCTGGCCTTCCTGCAGACCACCGGCCAGGGCAGCCTGAGCCTCGTGGGCTATGCCAGCGCACGCGACACCGCCGCCATCAACAAGGCCATCTACGGCCAGGTGGCCAAGCAGGTGCTTCCCACCGACCTCCGTCTGATGTGGAGCGCCAAGCCCACCGACAACATCCAGGCCAAGAACATCTATGAGCTGCACGCCATGAAGGTCACCACCTCCAACGGCCGCGCTCCGCTCGAGGGCGACGTGATCACCGACGCCAGCGACCAGTTCAACCACCTCACGGGTGCTCCCGAGGTGTCTATGTCGATGAACTCTGAGGGTGCACGCCGCTGGTCGGAGATGACCAAGGCCAACATCGGCAAGGCCATCGCCATCGTGCTCGACGGTGTGGTCTACACCTCACCGCGCATCCTCTCGCAGATCGACGGCGGACAGAGCTCCATCACCGGCAACTTCACCATCGAGGACACCAAGGACCTGGCCAACACGCTGAAGTCGGGCCGTATGCCTGCCCCCGCACACATCGTGCAGGAAGAGGTGGTCGGTCCTACGCTCGGTGCACAGTCGATCCAGCAGGGTATCATCTCGTTTGCCATTGCCTTCGTGCTGCTCGTCGTCTACATGCTCGCCGTGTATAACATCATCCCCGGCTCGCTGGCCGTGCTGGCTCTGCTGCTCAACGTGTTCTTCACGCTCGGCATCCTCACGTCGTTCCAGGCTGCGCTCACCATGAGCGGTATCGCCGGTATGGTGCTGTCGCTCGGTACGGCCGTCGACGCCAACGTGCTCATCTACGAGCGCATCAAGGAGGAGCTGAAGGCTGGCAAGGACATGCGTCTGGCCATCAGCGCCGGTTACAGCAATGCCTTCTCGGCCATCTTCGACTCCAACCTGACCTCTGTCATCACCGGTGTAATCCTCTACCTCTTCGGCACAGGTCCCATCCGCGGCTTCGCCACCACATGGATCATCGGCATCGTCTGCTCGTTCTTCACAGCTGTCTTCCTGACACGTCTGGTCTACGACTATAAGATCAACCACGGCAAGTGGATGCACCTCAAGCTGTGGACCGGCTTCTCGGAGAACCTCATGCAGAACACTCACTTCAACTTCATGTCGGCCTACAAGAAGAGCTTCACCGGCGCCATCATCGCCCTCGTGGTGTTCCTCGGCAGCTTCGCCACACGCCATCTGGCACAGAGCATCGACTTCACCGGTGGCCGCAACTACGTGGTGCAGTTTGAGAAGGCCACTGAGCCCGAGCAGGTGCGCGTGGTGCTCGACAAGATCTTCGACGGCTACACCAGCAGCGCCATCTCGCTGGGTAACGACGGCCGCACCATCCGTATCTCCACCAACTACAAGATCGAGTCTACCGACACCAAGGTCGACGGCCAGGTGGAGACACTGCTCTTCAAGGGCCTGAAGGATGCCGGTCTTGTGAGCCAGACCAACGTGGAGACCTTCAAGAACCCCGACATCCGTCAGGGTGGCTCCATCATCAGCTCATCGAAGGTGGGTCCGTCGATCGCCAAGGACGTGACACGCGGTGCCATCGTCAGCGTGATCATCGCTCTGATAGCCATCTTCCTCTACATCCTGCTGCGCTTCCGCAACGTCGCCTTCTCTATCGGCTCAACAGTCGCCCTGACCTTCGACGCCATCACCGTCATCGGTTTCTTCTCGCTGCTGCAGGGCCTGCTGCCCTTCTCGCTCGAGGTCGACCAGACGTTCATCGGCGCCGTGCTGACGGTCATCGGCTACTCCATCAACGATAAGGTGGTGGTGTTCGACCGTATCCGTGAGAACATGCACCTGCATCCGAAGCAGGATCTGCAGCAGCTGTTCAACGACTCCATCAACCAGACCCTGGCCCGTACCATCAACACGTCGCTGACCACCCTCGTGGTGCTGCTCTGCATCCTGTTCCTCGGCGGCAAGAGCATCCAGCCGTTTGCCTTCGCCATGACCCTGGGTGTGGTGTTCGGTACGCTCAGCTCAATCTTCCTGGCTTCACCCATCGCCTACCTTGTGATGGGCCGCAGCGTCAAGGAGGAGTCTGCTGCCAAGGCCGTTGAAGCCTAACACGCCTCTTCACCCGACCGGCTGAACGCCGGCCGGCACGATAACCTGAAAAAAAGAGAGCCATCGCCCATCCGGAATGTCGGATCAGCGGTGGCTCTCTTCGTTGAGTTCACACAAACATCTCTCACATCATGCCATTATCCAACATCGAGAAACACTATAACAAGCACCCCGAAGACCTGCGCCTGCTGCGCCGCCACGGCATCGTGGAGTTTGAGACCACCATGCACCACCTCCGCCGCCACCTCCGCCCCGGCATGCAGCTGCTCGACATCGGGGCCGGAACGGGCCGCTACACCTCGGCGCTC